>CAYQFJ010000149.1:0-7250 GCA_964416715.1 uncultured Actinotalea sp.
GAGAACGTTGTTGATCTTGTGCGAACCCGTGTGGTTGAGGTCCTCGCGCTTGAGGATCACGCGTACTCCGCCGCAGTGCTCTGCGAACCGCGGGACCTCGGTGATGATGCTCGGTCGGCCGGTGTACGTGCGGTGCAACCGGGCCAGCTCGTCGCCGAACTCCGGGTCCGCCTTCGCCTTCGCGTACGCCGCGTCGAGCTCGTCCAGAGCCTCGATCAGCGCCTCGGGGACGAATCGGCCGCCGAACTCGCCGAAGTACCCGAGCTTGGTCACTGACGCACCGCCCGCAGGGACGGGTGGGCGCCCGCGGCGACGAGGTCCGCCACCGCAGCGCGCGGGTCACCACCGGTCACCAGGGACTCCCCGACCAGGACGGCGTCCGCGCCGGACCGGGCGTAGTCCATCACGTCGTGCGGACCGCGCACGCCGGACTCGGCGACCCGCACGATCCCGTTGGGGATCTGCGGCGCGAGGCGCGCGAACGTGGTGCGGTCCACCGTGAGGTCCTTGAGGTTGCGCGCGTTGACCCCGACGCAGCGCGCACCGGCGTCCACGGCGCGGGAGACCTCGTCGACGTCGTGCACCTCCACCAGGGCGGTCATCCCCAGCGAGTGCACCCGTTCGACCAGCGAGGTGAGCACGGTCTGCTCCAGGGCCGCGACGATCAGCAGCACGAGGTCCGCGCCGTGCGCGCGCGCCTCCCACACCTGGTAGGGCGTGACGACGAAGTCCTTGCGCAGCACCGGCACGTCCACGGCGGCACGGACGGCGGCCAGGTCCGCCAGGCTCCCGCCGAACCGTCGTTCCTCGGTCAGCACGGAGATGGCCGCCGCTCCCCCGGCCTCGTACGCGGTGGCCAGCGCGGCGGGATCGTCGATCGGTGCCAGCGAGCCCTTGCTCGGGCTGGACCGCTTGACCTCCGCGATCACCGCGACCGCGGACTCGTCGTAGAGCCGGCTGCAGCAGTCCAGCGCCTCGGGCAGACGCTGGGCGCGCTCCTTGACGACGTCCAGCGGGACCGCGGCCTGACGCTCGGCAAGGTCCTGCCGCACACCTGCGACGATGTCCTCCAGAACCGTCACGTCCGGTCACCTCCCCCGGGTCGCCGTCGCGCACCCTCGCCGTTCATCGTAGAGGGGCGGCGAGGTCCTCCGGTTCACGCCCACGTGCTGGGACCGGCGCTCAGCCCGGGGCGAGCCAGGGAGCGAGCGCCGTGACGTTGCGCAGCACGGTGAACACGACCAGGACGACGGCCAGGCCGATCCACGTCCGGTTCCGGGCGCGCTGCGGGACCGGCTCGCGCGGGCGACCGGAGGCCGCCCGCCGCGCCCAGACGACCCACGCACCTACGGCCAGCGGGACCGCGAGCACGACCAGCGGGTTCATCCCCCAGGCCGCGGCAAGGTCCAGGTGCGCGAGGTCGTGCCCGGCGCGCAGCCCTCCGCAGGCCGGGCAGTACAGCCCCAGCAGCGCGTACGTCGGGCAGGTCGGGTAGTGACCCTGCTGGTACGGGGACACCGTTCCCACGACGACGAACGCGGCGACGGTCGCGAGCGCGGCCAGCACCGGGCCGGTCATCCGCTGTCGAAGGCCGACCGTCGTGGCCGGCCCCCGGTCGGTCCCGGTGGTCATGTCAGGTACGCCCCGGCCCGCACCGCCGGCACCGACCCGAGTCAGTCCCGGGTGTCCCGGGTGTCCCGGGCCCCGGCGGGTGGCTGCCCGAACCCGAGCATCCGCAGCACCGCACCGGCGATCAGACCCACCAGCATCACGCCCCCGCCGGTCCACACCAGCACCGGCGCGCCCGCGGCGAACGACACCGCGGAGATCAGCCCACCGGCCATCACCACGATCACCGTGACCCAGGCGGCCGTGGTGTGTCCGTGGTTCGTCGGCGGCGCGGAGGGCGGCAGGTGGGTGACCTCGGGGTCGCCGGACGTCTCGCTCATGGTGGTGTCTCGCCTTTCGTCAGCTCGGTGTGGAGCCTAGCCGGTGCGGCGGCTCAGGTCGGGTCCTGACCGCGGCTCAACGCGTCCCATGCGTCGTACACGTCCACCGGCTCGCTCTGCTCCCCCGGATCCGCGGGATCAGTGGTGCGGGCGTGACCAGCCGTGCCCGCCCGCTCGTCCCCGTTCGCAGACCCGTCCCGTCCCGACGTCCGGCCCGTCCCCTGTGTTCGCCCGTGGTCCGACGGCGTCCCTTGCGGGCCGGACGGCCGACCCACCTCGTGGCGCGCGCTGGCCGCACCCCACCGCCCGGTGACCCAGATGGTCCGCGCACCGAGCGTGACCGCCACCAGGCCGAGGACCGTCGCCACCCACGGCACCGGGGTGGTGGTGACCGGCCCGTCGAGCACCGCGACGCCGACCGTCTCCCGGGCCGCGGAGAGTGCGGCGGCGCGCGGGTCGGCCATCCCGGCCACGCCGGACACGGCGGCGAGCAGGCCGCCGACGACGATCCCCCCGGCGGCGAGACGGCGTCCCCAGACCCCGCCCAGGGCCAGCGCACAGGCGGCGGCCAGGATCACCAGCCCCCCGGCGTTGACGGCGGGGGCGACGACCGACCCGGTGATCGTGAGGTCGACCGTCGCCTCGACCGCGCTGGACGTGGTCGCCCGCACCCAGGCCACGCTCCCGGCGACCATGATCGCCGCCCCGACCACCAGGCCGGCCACGACCGTCCGAGCACGCTCGCCGGTCCGCGCACCGCGCGTCGGAGCCGTGCTCGTCACGGCCGTGCTGCTCAGAGCCTCGCCGCCCGGAACGTCGTGGCCCGGCACCTCGCCGCCCGGAGTCCCGCCACCCGCGGTACCGGTCACTGCGCCGGCCGCAGTCTCGAGGCGAGCTGCACCGCCCGGACCGCCGCCGCGGCCTTGTTGCGGGACTCGACGTACTCCAGCGCCTCGACCGAGTCCGCGACGATGCCGCCGCCCGCCTGGACGCTGGCCCGTCCCTCGCGGATGAAGGCCGTGCGGATCGCGATGGCCATGTCCATGTTGCCCGCGAGGTCGAAGTAGCCCACGGTCCCGCCGTAGATCCCGCGGCGCGCGGGCTCCAGCTCGTCGATCAAGGAGATGGCGCGGGCCTTGGGCGCGCCGGACAACGTCCCCGCCGGGAACGTCGCGGTCAGGGTCTGCAGCGCGGTGGCCCCGGCGCGCAGCCGCCCCACGACGGTGGAGCAGATGTGCATGATGTGGCTGAACCGCCGGACCGTCATGAGGTCGACCACCTCGACCGACGTCGGCTCGCACACCTTGGCCAGGTCGTTGCGGGACAGGTCGACGAGCATGAGGTGCTCGGCCCGCTCCTTCGGGTCGGCGAGCAGCTCGTCCGCCAGCTCGGCGTCCTCGGTCGGCGTGGCGCCCCGCGGGCGGGAGCCGGCGATCGGGAACGTCACGACCTCGCCGTCGGTCACCTTGACCAGGGTCTCCGGGCTCGACCCCACCACCGCGAACTCCCGGCCGTCGGCGTCCTGGAGCGCGAAGCAGTACATGTACGGGCTCGGGTTGATCGTGCGCAGCACCCGGTACACGTCCAACGGGTCCGCCGGGCAGTCGAGGTCCAGTCGCTGCGAGACGACCACCTGGAACGCCTCGCCGTCGACGATCGCCTCCTTGGCCCGCCGTACCGCGTCCTCGAACTCCTCGCGGGTGCTGCGGAACTCCAGCTCGGGCTCGTCGCGGTCCACCAGGACCCCCGGAGCGGTGTGCACCGGGTCGGCGAGCCGGGCCTGCATCCGGTCCAGCCGGGCGACCGCGTCGGCGTACGCCTCGTCGACCCGCTCCTGCGTGTCGTCGAAGTTGATGGCGTTCGCGATCAACCAGACCGACCCATCCACGTGGTCGATCGCGGCGATGTCGCTCACCAGGCACAACGTGAGCTCCGGCACGCCCAGCTCGTCGGGGGCCTTCTTGGGCAGCGTCGGCTCCCAGTGGTGCACGATGTCCCAGCCCAGCGTGCCGACCAGGCCCCCGGTCAACGGCGGGAGGCCGGGAACCGCAGGGGTGCGCAGCGCATCGAGGGTCCGGCCGAGCACGTCGAGCACGTCCCCCTCGCGGGGCACCCCCACCGGCACGTCACCGAGCCACACGGCACCGCCGTCGCGGACCGTCAGCGTGGAGCGGGAGGAGACTCCGACGAACGAGTAGCGCGACCAGGTCCCGTCGACCTCGGCCGACTCGAGGATGAAGGTTCCCGGACGACCCTGCGCCAGGGTCCGGTAGAGCCCCACGGGCGTGACGGCGTCGGCCAGCAGACGGCGCACCACCGGCACCACCCGCCGGTTCCGCTCGGCATGCAGCCGGAACCCCTCGGCGGACGGCCAGGTCTCGCCCCAGGAGATCTCAGTCATCGGTTCCCCCGACGACGGCACCCAGGTCCCCGCCCGCGTCGAAGCAGCTGCGCGCGCCGGTGTGGCAGGCGGCACCGACCTGGTCCACCCGCACGAGCAGTGCGTCGCCGTCGCAGTCGAGACTCACCGAGCGGACGTGCTGGACGTGGCCGGACGTGTCGCCCTTGCGCCAGAGCTCCTGGCGCGAGCGGCTCCAGTAGGTCGCCCGGCCGGTGGTCAGGGTCCGGTGCAGGGCCTCGTCGTCCATCCAGCCGACCATGAGCACCTCGCCGGTGTCGTGCTGCTGGACGACGGCGCAGACCAGTCCGGCGTCGTCACGCTTGAGTCGCGATGCGATCGATGGGTCCAAGGTCACTCGCCGATCCTGCCACGCCCGCCGGCCGACCCCGGCGTACCCGGCCGGGGGCTCAGCGAGTCTGCGCGAGCCATGCGGCGTGCATCTTCGCGTACAGCCCCTCGGTGGCCAGCAGCTCGGCGTGCGTACCCACCTGCACCAACCGACCGGCGTCCACCACGACGACCAGGTCCGCAGCCTCCGCGGTGGACAGCCGGTGCGCGATGGTGAGGGTGCCGCGGCCGGCGGTCAGCTCGTCCAGTGCCCGCGCGATCCGTACCTCGGTGGCCGGGTCGACGGCGCTGGTCGCCTCGTCGAGCACGAGGTAGTCGGCAGCAGCCAGGTGGGCCCGCGCCAGCGCGACGAGCTGCCGCTCCCCGGCGGACAGCCGCTCGCCGCGCTGACCGACCCGGGTGTCCGGTCCGTCCGGCATGTCGGCGAGCCAGTCCGCCAGGCCGAGCTCGTCGAAGGCGGCGCGTACCGCTGCGTCCTGGTCGTCACCCGGCGAACGCGCTCCGTAGGCGACGTTCTCGGCGAGCGTGCCGTCGAACAGGAAGCCCTCCTGCGGGACGAGGACGACCCGCCGGCGCAGGCTCTCCAGCGTGATCTCGCGCAGGTCGACCCCGTCCAGCAACACCCGCCCACGCGCCGGGTCGATCATCCGGGTGACCAGCTTGGCCAGCGTCGTCTTGCCCGACCCGGTCGCCCCGACCACGGCGACGTTCGCGCCCGCGGGCAGCACCAGGTCGACGTCGTGCAGCACGAGCGGGCCGTCAGGGTACGCGAAGTCGATGCCCTGCAGCTCGATCGTGGCCGGACCGCGCGGGCTCTGCACCCCGTCGACCGGGTCGACGACGTCCACCTCCGTGTCGATCACGCCGAGCACCCGACGCCAGCCGGCCAGCGCGTTCTGCAGCTCGTTGAGGATCTCGGTCGCCATCTGCACCGGCCCGGTGAACAGCTGCACCAGGAAGAGGAACGCGAGCAGTCCGCCGACGGTGAGGTGGCCGTCCACCCCCAGCAGCACCCCGACGACGACCACGGCGCTGAGCACCGCGTTGGCCACCAGCACGCCGCTGGAGAACACGGTCGCGACCCGTACCTGGGCCCGCACCATCGCG
Source organism: uncultured Actinotalea sp. (assembly GCA_964416715.1). GTDB lineage: Bacteria > Actinomycetota > Actinomycetes > Actinomycetales > Cellulomonadaceae > Actinotalea. The sequence goes on from CAYQFJ010000149.1 coordinate 5,806, forward strand.
TCCCTGGTCGCCCGTACCGCGGTGTCGATCCGCCGTCCGGTGCGGGCACCGACGCCGTAGGCACGGATCGTCTCGGCCCCGACCACGGCCTCGGAGACCGCACCGAGCATGCCGCCGACCCGCTCCCGCACGGTCGCGTAGGCGACGCTCACCCGCTTCTGCGCGGGGCGCAGCACGAGCACGAGCGGGATGAAGCACGCCCACACCACCAGCGTGAGCTGCCAGGAGTAGACCGCCATCAGCGCCGTCGCCACGAGGATCTGCAGCCCGGAGACGAGCAGCATGATGCCGCCCCACTGGACGAACAACGAGATGGTGTCGACGTCGCTGGTCACCCGGGAGACCAGGCTGCCCTTGCGCTCGGTGCCCTGGGTGAGCGACGACAGGTCGTGCACCCGGCGGAAGGCGGTCACCCGCAGCCGGGCCAACCCGGCCTCGGTGCTCCGGAACAGCCGGATGTTGACCGTGGCGGTGCACGTCCCGGCGATCAGCAGCGCGAGGGCCGCGAGCCCGACCAGCACCGCCACGCGCTCGACGTCGGGACCGCCGTCGGCCAGGATCCCCCGGTCGATCGTCTGCTGGACGGCGACCGGGACCACGACCCGACCGGCGGCCGCCACCACGGCGAGCGCCAGGGTCAGCCAGATCCCCTGGAGGATCTGGGGCGACTCCTCCAGCCCGCGGCGCAGGGTCGCCCAGGGGCCGAGTGTGCTGGTCCGCTCGAGCCGGGTGCTCGTGCCCGGGGTACTCGTGCTCGAGGTGCTCGAGGTGCTCGAGGTGCTCTGCGTGCTCGTGCCGGCGTCTCGGGTGCTGGTGCTCATCGGCCCACCCCGTCGGCCATGGCCTCGGCCCGCCGCTCGGACTCCAGCTCGTACGCCGTCGCGAGCTCCCGGTAGCCCGCGTCGCGCGACATCAGCTCGTCGTGGGTGCCGCGGTCGACGACCCTGCCCCCGTCCAGGTGGACCACGGTGTCGGCCAGCAGCACCGAGGACATCCGGTAGGCGACCATGAGCACGGTCGGGCCGCCCGCGTCGCTCGTACCCGAGCCCTCGGTCCACGACCCGCGCAGGCCGCGCAGGATCTCCTGCTCGATCCGGGGGTCCACCGCCGAGGTCGCGTCGTCCAGGACGAGCAGCCGCGGACGACGGATCAGGGCGCGGGCGATCACCAGGCGCTGGCGCTGCCCGCCCGAGAGGTTCGCGCCACGCTCACCGAGCGGGGCGTCCAGCTCGCCGGGAAGCCCACGCACGACGTCGTCCACCCGGGCCAGGCGCAAGGCCCGCCAGACCTCGTCGTCGTCCGGCACGCCGCCGTCGCCCGGGTCGGCGAGCGTCACGTTGCCACGCACCGTGTCCTCGAAGACGAAGCCCTGCTGTGCCACGAGCGCGACCTGCGAGGTGAGATCGGCGGGACGGACGTCGCGCAGGTCGACGGCGTCGATCCGG
>CAYQFJ010000150.1:0-7208 GCA_964416715.1 uncultured Actinotalea sp.
ACGGGTTCAGCCAGTAGCTCACCTTGAAGAGAAGCACGTTGATGGGCCGCGCGTCCCAGAGGTCGCGGACGTTGCGGCTGAAGCGGAAGCTCCCCGGCTCGCGCCCGTCCGCGCTCGCATCCAGCGCATCGAGCTGGTCCGACCGCTCCTGCTGCCAGACGAGATAGAGGGTGCTCCCCGGGCGCCACTCCCAGCGCATCACCGCGTTCCCGCGCAGCGAGACGAGGTTGAAGTCGCGGTCCGAGACGCGGAAGGAGGACGCGGGCCCCGTTCCGTCCGGGTCCACGAGCACCTTGCCGCCGGGCTCGGGCGTGGCGGTACCCACGTCGCGGCCGTACTCGTCGAAGTCGAAGGTGCGCGGCGCCCGCAGCTCCTTGAGCGCGCCGAAGTCGTTGCTGGAGAGGAAGGGCTGAGCGTACAGCTCCAGGCTCAGACTCGGCGTGAAGGTCACGTTGAGCCGGGTATCGATCCCGAGCGTCGTCTGATCCAGGCTCGCGAAGACGTAGCGGCCCCCGTACGTCGATGTCGCCGTCGGGTCCGCCACGGTGGTCACGTACTGCGCCGGCGTGGTCGTGCGGCTCAGTTCCGGACCGACCTCCACCGTCCAGTTCTCCGCCGGCTTGAAGCCGAGCTCCAGCCCCAGCGACCGCAGTTTCGCGCCCCCCCGGTCGCTGCTCACGTTGAGCATGTTCTCCCAGGTGTACCGCGCCCGCGGGTCACCCACCAGCTCGACCCGCGCCGCGTGCACCGACCGGCCCGCGATGGTGGTGTCCGGCCGGGCGAGGTAGACGTACTCGAAGACGCAACCGGTCGGCGTCGGCTCCGCGAAGCGGGTGCTGCGCAGGCCGTCGTCGTCGATCGCGATGAGCTCACCGGGCTCGACCTCGCGCACCAGGGACGCCCCGACGATGTCGAGCGCGGCGGTCTCGCTGGCGACCACCCAGCCGCGTTCCAGCCGGCCGAGCACCAGCGGTCGGACGCCGTACGGGTCGCGCGCGGCGTACAGCGTGTGCTCATCCATGAAGACCAGGCAGAACGCGCCGCGCAACCGCGGGAGCACCTCCGCGGCGGTCGCCTCGAGGGTGCGGTCGGGGTCGCCGGCGAGCAGCGCGGTGACCACCGCGGTGTCGGTGGTGGTGCCGCGGGCCAGCTCGCCGCGGCGGCGGGAGCCGTAGCGCTCGGCGACCAGGTCGAGCAGCTCCGCGGTGTTGGTGAGGTTGCCGTTGTGCGCCAGCGCGACCGTCCCGCCGGCCGTCGCGCCGAGCGTGGGCTGGGCGTTCTCCCAGGTGGAGGAGCCGGTCGTGGAGTACCGGGTGTGCCCGATGGCGAGGTGTCCGGTGAGCGAGTTCAGCGCGGTCTCGTCGAAGACCTGCGAGACCAGACCCATGTCCTTGTAGACCAGGAGCTGCTCGCCGTTCGAGGTCGCGATCCCGGCCGACTCCTGGCCACGGTGCTGCAGCGCGTACAGCCCGAAGTAGGTGAGCTTGGACACCTCCTCCCCGGGAGCCCAGACCCCGAAGACGCCGCAGGCGTCCTGGGGGCCCTTCTCACCAGGCAGCAGGTCATGGGTCAGTCGTCCGTCGGCACGGGCCACGCCGCCATCGTCCCACACGCACCGGCCACGGCGGGGCCGGGTTCAGGCGGGGATCTTGGCGCGGGACGTGACCCGGGCGACGTGGCCGACGTCGGCCACCGCCGCGACCAGGTCGGAGTCGGGCACCCCGTCGTGGTCGACGACGATCCGGCCGTTGACGACCTCCACCCGCGCCCGGTCGACCCCGGGCACCTCGAGCAGCCGTAGCTCGATCGTGGCCACGCAGGGCCTGCTGAGGTCAAGGCTGCGCAGGAGGGTACGCATGGTCGTCTCCGTCCGTCGGTGGGGTCGTCACCGGCAAACCGCCGCCGGCCCTCCCGACGCTACGACCCCGGCCCCCCACCAACCATGACGCAGATCAAGGCGCTCCCCCGCCCGGCCCCCGAACGTCCCCCGGATCGTGGAGACTTCCCGGCGCCACACGCGCGGAATCCTCCACGATCTCGCCGCGGCCGGCGGGCGACGGGCGACGGGTCGGGTCAGCGGCGGGAGCGGCGATCGAGGAACAGGGCCACGAGTCCGCCCAGGAGGGCGCCGAGCAGGCACAGCGTCAGCGCGGTGAACACTAGGACCGGACCGCTGCCGACGTCGGGCACGCCAGTCTCCTCCGGCCGGTCACCCCCGCCCAGCGTGAGCACCAGGACGAGCGCCACCACGGCCCCGACGACGACGCCGCTGAGCACGAAGGCCCGGTACCGCGGGGCACGGCGCACCGTCGCGGGCTCGGCCACCCGGGCGAGCCGGTCGGCGTCGGGCACCGGGCGCGGGTCGGCGGGCGCCGGGCCCGTCTTGTCGGGCGCCTCGGCGTCTGATCCGTCGCTGTCGCGAGGGTCGCTGTGGGGACGGTCGTGCTCCGGACGGTCACTGCCGGGACGGTCACTGCTCACGGGTCGGACCCTACCCGCGAGCGCGAGCAGGGTCCGACCCGTGTCGTGTTCAGCGGTACCCGTTCAGCGGGCCCCGGTCAGCAGTACCGGTCGGCCGTCACCAGCCCGCGAACAGCTGCCACAGCCAGCCGAAGAGTCGCTTGAGCAGGTCGATCAGCCACTCCACGATGCCCGGTCCTGGCTCACCGGGGCCCGGGTCGTCCGGGGCGGCCACCGTGATGTCGAACGACGACGTCGTCCCGGTGCCCTCGACCGTGACCTGCACCGTCGCCGTACCCTCCTCGGTGCCCTCGGGGACGGTGAAGGTGCCCGTGGCCCGCCCGACCTCGTCGGTGGTGTCCACGATGGTCGGGTCGATCGGGAAGGTGCCCAGCTCGGTGCCGTCCAGCGACAACGTGACCTCGTGGCCCTGCTGGTCACCCGTGCTGAACAGCAGCGAGGACAGCTCGACCGTGACCTCGTCGCCGGGCTGGTACCCGTCGGCGGGCTGGTCCAGGTGCACCCCCACCGCGCGCTGCGCAAGGTCCGGGCTGACCTCGTCGAACGCGGCGAAGTAGTCCACGAACGCCTGCAGGTCCACCCGGCCCGAGTCCGCCGCGTCGCTGCCCTGCGCCAGGGTGGCGAAGTTGTCGCCGCCCGAGGCCAGGAACGAGTTGACCACCACGGAGTAGGTGCCGGACGGGTCGAGCGGCTCCCCGCCGACCCACACCTGGGTGATGTGCTCCCCGGCCGCTGCCGTCGGGTCGTAGGTGTAGGTCATCCCGGCGACGCCGAGCTTGAGGAACGGGCGGCTGGCGTCGGCCGGCTGCCACTGCTCCTCGAGCACGCTGGTGAGCTGCTCGCCGGTGAGGTCCATCGTCACCAGCGTGTTGGCGAACGGCTGGACGTCGGCCGCCTCGCGGTAGGTGACGTTGCCGTCCGGGTCCTCCGGCCCGGTGGAGGCGTACACCAGGTCCTGGCGCAGGCCGCCGGGGTTCATCAGCGCGATCTGCGTACCCAGGTCCGCGGTCGCCCAGAGCTGGACGTCCGCGACGAGGTTGCCGAGCGTGGACTCCCCACCGCGGTTCTCCGCGGCCACCGGCGGGTCGCCGGCGGGGTTCTGCCGGGCGCGCATGATGTCGGCCGTGATCGAGCCGAGCGACACCTTGCCGAGCTCGTCGGCGACCGCGACGGCGTCCGCCACGATCTGCGCCACCTCCGGGTCCGGCTCGAACGCGGGCACCCCCTCCGGGGCCAGCGGGACGACCTCGGCGTCGTTCGCCACGACGTCACCGGACTCGACGTCCACCGTGAGCGAGACGTGCGCCAGGTTCTCCCCGTACTGACCGCTCTGCACGACCGGCCGCTGCAGGCCGTCGGCCCAGCCGTCGACCGGCAGCAGGTGCGCGAAGGCCTGGTGCGTGTGGCCGGAGAACACCGCGTCGAACTCCGGGTCGAGCCCGGCCACGATCTGGCCGAACACGCTGTCGTCGGTCGCGTCCGCGACGTCGCCCGACGCCGGGCCCTCGTGGACCAGCAGGACGACGACGTCTGCCTCACCGTTCGCCGCGTCACCGTCGCTCAGGTCGGCCGCGACCCGGTTGACCTCCTCGACGATCGGGCGCACCTCGAGGCTCGTGATGCCCGCCGGTGTGACCAGGGACGGGAGCTCCTCGGTGACCGCCCCGACGAAGCCGACGTCGACGCCGTCGACCTCGGTCACCCAGTACTCGTCGAAGGCCGGCTCGCCGGTGGCCAGGTCGTAGACGTTCGCACCCAGGTACGGGAAATCGACCGCCGGGAGGACCCGGTCGTCCAGGTCGGCCCGTCCGCGGTCGAACTCGTGGTTGCCCAGCGCGGAGACGTCCAGGCCCATCGCGTTGAGCGCGTCGATCGTCGGCTCGTCGTCGGCCACGAAGGACGTGAACGTCGACGCACCGATGTTGTCCCCGCCGGAGACGAACAGCGTGCTCGGGTTCGCCGCCCGGAACGAGTCGACCGCACCGGCGAGCACGGCGGCACCGGCGACGGGCGAGTCACCCCCGCCGGGCTCCAGGCGACCGTGGAAGTCGTTGATCCCCACCAGGTCGATCTGCACCGTGCCGTCACCGCCGCCACCGTCGTCGGGCTCGGCGGCCAGGCCGACGCGGATCGGGTCGTGGTCGGAGGAGCGGTACACGGTGCCCGCCTCGGCCTGAGCGAAGGCGCCGTAGTACTGGTAGCCGAACCACTCGTCGGCGTTGATGTCCCACACGTCCGCACCGGTCACGCGCTCGGCGAAGCCCGGAGTTGCCAGGGCGTGGTCGAGCGAGCCCTGCTCGCCGTCGAAGGTGTACGTGTAGGCGCCCGGGTCGTGCGTGGCCACCAGGTCCACGAACCCGGCGTCGGCGAACACGACCGCCGGGTCCTCCTGGCTGTAGGCGTTGATGTCGCCGAGCACGACGACGTCGTCGGTCCCGGTGGCCGCTTGCAGCTCGCCGACCAGGTCGACCACGGCGGAGGCCTGCTCGACGCGCTCGGCGTTGAAGTGGCCCTGGCCGTCGGCGGGATCGGCGCCGTCACCACCCTTGGACTTGAAGTGGTTCGCGACGACGGTGAACGCGGCGTCGGTGCCGGCGTCGCCCACCGGCGCGAAGGCCTGCGCCACCGGCTCGCGCGCGATGTCCCAGACCTCCTCGTCGACGTCGGTGACCGACTCGCCCACCGGGGTGACGGCGTCGACCCGGTAGATGATCGCGTTCATGATCACCTGGGTGGCCGGGGCGTCCTGGCCGACCAGCGCGGACGGCGTGGGCACGTGGGCCCAGACGTCGTCGCCGGCCGCCGCGTTCAGCCCGTCCACGAGGTCCGCGAGCGCGACGTCGGGCGTCCCGTCACCGAAGTGCACGGAGTTCTCGATCTCCTGCAGCGCGACGACGTCGGCGTCCAGCGCGCTGATCGCCGCTACGATCTTGGGCTTCTGGATGTCGAACTGGGCCTGGTTGCGGGCCCCGCGCGCGTCCGGGTCGTCCTCGGTGAACGTGGTGAAGTAGTTGAGCACGTTGAACGCCGCGACCGTGAGGTCACCGCCGACGTCGGCCGGCGAGGTCGGGCGCGGGTTGCGCTCGTCGAACCCCGCCTTGGCGTCCGCGGGGGTGCTCGCGTCGATCGGCGTCGTCGGCTGCAGGCGCCACTGGTCGAAGCCGTAGTGCAGCACGTAGGGCAGGCCGTCCAGGAGCGCCGCGTCGCCGACCCGCACGGGGTCGTCGGCGGTCAGGTACGGCTGGGTGGCGCCCGTGACCTGGTCGTTCTTGCCGTCGTCGAGGAGGATCCGGCGGGCGGCGTTGTCCGCTGCGATCGCGTCAGCGTCCGGGCCGGGGCGCACCTGCTCGGTGCTCTTGACCGGGAGCTCGTCGCCGGCGCTGAGCCACACCGAGCCGAAGCGGTCCGCCTCGTGCATCGAGGTGACCAGGTACGTGCCCGACGGCGCGACGAGCATCCCCTCAAGCTGTTCACGCTCCGCGCCGGTCAGGGTGTCCGGCAGGTCGGTCGGCGCGGGCAGGTCGGCCGTCCCGAAGACCTCGACGACCGCGTCGCCACCGCTCGCGTCCACCTGGGTCAGGCCGTGGTACTCGCCCGCGACGCCGGTGACGGAGACCAGGTCGCCGATCGCGACGTCGGGCGTGGTGCTGCCGAGATAGACGAAGATCCCGTCCGATGCGCCGGGGGTCGCGTCGTCGGGGCCGCCGGAGCCGGGGGTCTGCAGGTAGATCCCGCGGTAGCCGCCGGTGCGGTGGTCGGCGGTGACGACGCCCTGCACGGTCACCGTGTCGTCGCCGAGCGGGGTGGCGTCGCCGGTGCCCTGGACCTCCGCGATGGTGTGGGTGGGTGGCGTGGTCGCGGCCGGGGTGCCCGCGTCGGGCGGGGTGCCGGCGTCGGACGGGGTGCCGGCGTCGGGCGGGGTGCTTGTGTCGGGGGCGGCGTCGGGCGAAGCGGTGGCCTCGTCGAGCGAGGCGGTGGCCCCGTCGGGCGCCGCAGCGGCCCGGTCAGACGAAGCAGCGCCCTCGTCGGGCGGCGCGGGGGGCGTCTCGGTAGCGGACGCCGGAGGGACGAGCGCGACGGTCAGCCCGACGGCTGCCGCTGCGGTGAGGGTGGTCAGGCGCGTTCCTCCGCGCCGCTGGCTGTGCATCGTGACGGACCTCCACGGTCGTGGCACACCGGAGACGCTCGTAGCGCCCTGACCCTGGGCACGCTAAGTCGGTCCGGGCCGGCCCGCCATCGGAACGTGACTGCGGTCACGAGATCGTTGACAAGAGTTCGGGCGCTCGCGTGCGAGTTCACGCAGGTACACCCGGTGTTGCGCGCAGGTTCACCCCGGTGGTGGTCCGCCGAGACCGGCCAGCGGCAGCCACTCGGACAGGTCGGCCCGGTCGCCGGAGGCGTCGACCCGCGCGGTCGCCACGGCCTCGGTCCACGTGAGCCGGCCGACGACGAGCTCGAGCCAGGTCTGCGGGTCGGTCTCGACCACGTTGGGCGGGGTCCCCCGGGTGTGCCGCGGGCCGGGGACCGCCTGCACCGCGCCGTCGGGCGGGACACGTACCTCGACCGCGTTCCCCGGGGCGACGGCGGCGAGCTTCTCGAGCGTGTAGCGCACGGCGGTACGCACGACGGCGCGGTCCGCCTCGGAGGGGCCGGCCGCCCACTCGCGCAGCGCCGCTCCACCCACCGCCGGGTCGATCCGTCTCCGCACGCTCCGCCTCCGTCACGTT
>CAYQFJ010000151.1:0-3888 GCA_964416715.1 uncultured Actinotalea sp.
ACCGCGTCCCCGCCGGCCACCCGGTGCACGGCGGCCGACAGGTCCGACCCGCTGATCGCCTTGGTCACGTACCCTCGGGCTCCCGCCCGGATCACCGCGACCACGTCCTCCGCGGCGTCGGACACCGACAGCGCCAGGAACCGCACCGATCCCAGCAGGTCCGCGCAGGAGGTGATGACCTCGGCCCCGCCACCCCCCATGCCGCCCGGCAGGTGCACGTCCAGCAGCACCACCGGCGGCTGGAGCGAGCGCACCAGCGTGACCGCGGTGTCGACGTCGTCGGCCTCACCGACCACGTTCACCGACTCGTCGAGGGACGCGCGCACGCCCGCGCGGAACATCAGGTGGTCGTCGACCAGGACCACGTCCACGACGCCGACCGCGGCGGTCTCCCCGGAACCCGCACCGTTCGGTCTCATCGCGCCACTCCTTCGATCACCGGCAGGCTCAGCCGGACCTCGGTACCGCGCTCGAGCGAGTGCACGCCGGCGCTGCCACCCCGGCGGCGGATCCGGCCGAGGATCGACTCTCGCACACCGAACCGGTCGGCGGGCACGGCGTCGAGGTCGAACCCGTCGCCGTGGTCCCGCACGAACACCTCGACGCTGTCCGCGCCGACCTCGAGGTACAGGGACACCGGCGGCCTGCCGTGCACGACGGCGTTGAACAGCGCCTCGCGGGTGGCCTGCAGCAGCGCCTCGGTCCCGGCGTCCGGCACCAGGTCCCCCACCACCACGGTCTCGATGGCCACGCCGCGGGCGTCCTCCACCTCGCCGACGACGCCGCGCAGCTCGGCCGCCAGGGAGGTCCCCGGGGTCGTGCGGTCGTCGTAGAGCCACTCGCGCAGCTCACGCTCCTGCGCCCGGGCCAGGCGGGCGACGTCGTCGGCGCTGTCGGCGCGGGCACGGATCAGAGCGAGGGTCTGCAGCACGGAGTCGTGCAGGTGCGCGGCGATGTCGGCGCGCTCGGACTCCCGGGCCCGGGCCGCACGCTCGTCCCCGAGCTCACGCACCAGCCGCAACCACCACGGCGCCAGCACCAGCGCCGCCCCGGCGAGCACGGCGAGCGCGGCGACGGCAGAGCGCAGCAGCGCGTCCACCGGCTCGTCCTGTCCGACCAGCAGCAGCACACCGAGGCCGGCCACCACCGTCCCGCCGAGCAGTCGCACCACGCTGACCGGCGTGCGCCCCCCGGCGTGGGACAGGAACCGGCCGCGCTGCACCGCGTCGAGCTGGCTCCAGGCCAGCGCGGTGCCCGCGAGAAGGATCAGCGTGGGGATCACCCAGGAGTAGTCGATGCGTACCCCGGCGCGGACGGCGATCAGCAGGCCGGCGCCGATCAGCAGCAGCACGCCCACGCCGATGTCGGTCAGCGGGATCGTCCGGTCCGGGGCGCGCAGCCGCGGGGCGAGCCGGTTCATCATCGCGGGGCGCTGCTCGGCCGCCGTGCGTGCCGGGTCACCCGCGGGGACCGTCACCCAGAACCAGATGTACAGCAGCAGGCCGACGCCGAACGGCGCGAGCACGACCATGGCCACCCGGACCAGCGCGACCGGGAGGGCAAGGTGAGCGGCGAGTCCCGCGCAGACCCCGCCCACCAGCCGCCCGCGCGAGGGACGGCGCAGCGGCAGCCGGGCGGTCCTCGGCTGCTCCTGGTGCGCGGCGGGGTCGGTCGTGGTCACGCCAGCATCGTCACACGTCGGAGCCTGCTGCGGGGGTGATTCGTGCACGGTTCAGGGTGCGGGTCAGGGCGGGGTGGGGGACCGGACGGGTGCGGATCAGGGTCGGATCAGGGCTGACCCCTATGGTCGCGGCCCGTCGCGCCGCCGACGATGGATGACATGAACGAGAGCACTGGCACCAACCCCCCCACCGCCGGTCCCGACCCCGACCGGGCGGACGCCGGGCAACAGAGCACCGGGCAACCTCCCGGGCAGCACCCCCCGCACGGTCAGCAACCACCTCCCGGGCAGCAACCGCCGCGACCCGGGACCGACGGGTTCTTCGACGCCGTCCGCGGCATCGGGCTGGTCCGCAGCGACGAGCGCTGGATCGGCGGCGTCGGTGGCGGTCTGGCGCTCCGCTTCGGCATCGACCCGTTGATCACCCGCGGCCTGCTCGCGGTGAGCGTCCTGCTCGGCGGGCTCGGCTTCATCCTCTACGGGCTGGCCTGGCTGCTGCTGCCCGAGCAGCGTGACGGCCGGATCCACGTCCAGCAGCTCCTCCGCGGTGACTTCGACATCGCGGTGCTCGGCGGGTTCGCCTTCTTCATCGCCGGGGTGTCGTTCCCCGACCGGTTCCTGCCCGGCTTCTGGTGGTGGGGAGACCGTGGCTGGCACTTCCCCTGGGGTGCCGTGGTGTGGATCGGGGTGATCGTCCTGGTCATCGCGCTGATCGCGAACCGGCGCACGCGGAACGGACCGGCCGGTCCCCCATGGGGTGGCCCGCCACCTCCGCCTTCGGCCCAGCCCCACCCCCCCGGTCCCGCACCGACCGGCGCGTACACCCCGCCGGTCCACACCCCTGCCGCCCACACCACGTCGGCACAGACCCCACGGCCTCAAGGAGCCACGAGCAGCATGTACCCGCCTCCCCAGCCCAGCGGTCCGCACGGTCCGTACCCCGGCCCGCAGCCGAGCGGCCCGCACGGCTCGTACCCGGGCCCGCAGCCTGCCGCACCGGGCACACCGGGCGCACAGGGCGCACAGGGCACTACCGGCCCCGCCTGGGGCCCGGCGACCCCGCCCGCCCCGGCCCGGCACCAGGCCCAGGGACCGGGGAGCGTGACCGTCGGCATCGTGATCGCGCTCGGTCTGATCGTCTTCGCGGGCCTGAGCTACGCACGGCGGATGGACTGGTACGACGGCCCCGTCCTGCTGGCGGCCGGCGCCTGCCTGCTCATCCTCATGGGCCTGGGCATCATCGTCGCCGGGTTGCGCGGTCGCACCAGCGGTGCGCTGGGCGGCCTGGCCGTCACCGGGCTGATCGTCCTGGTGCCGCTGAGCCTGATCTTCGGGATCCCCTGGGGCTGGCACTGGGACGGCACCCGCCACGGGACGGCGATCGGTGAGGTCACCGAGACGCCGACGACGGTGTCCGTCGCCGAGGAGGGCTACTCGCTCGGCGCCGGCGAGGCGCGCATCGACCTGACCGAGCTGCCCCTGAGCGGCCCCCCGGTCGAGGTACCGATCCGGGTCGGGGCCGGGGACGTGCGGATCGTGCTCCCCGAGGACGGCGCCTACGAGGCCGACATCCAGGTGTTCGCCGGCGAGGTCGACTGGCTCGGTGAGACCATCACCCGCCGCGCGGGCGGCTCGTCCAGCAGCTACCAGTCCGAGTCCGTGTCCGACGGCGCCGAGGCGGACATCGTCCTCGACGTGACCGTCGGCGCCGGAAGCGTCACCATCACGGAGGCATCATGACCACCACCGGCCCGAACCCGTCCGACGACCGGCCGACCACCGACGACACCACGCGCGCGACCGCGGACGGCCCGGAGGACCTGTCAACCCGGAGCGGCGCCCCGGACGTCGAGCAGACGACGACCGAGGCGAGCGGGGGCGCCGCCGGTCATGGCCCCGAGAGCCACGGCGTCGACCGGACCACCGACTCGGAGCCCCGGAGGGTCCGGGTCGGGACGGTGGTGTGGGGGCTGGTCGTCGCGCTGGTCGGGGTGGGGGTGCTCGCCCTCGCCTCGGGCTACGTGTTCGACATCGAGCTGGCGTTCATCGGCCTGGTCACCTTGGCCGGTGTGGCCCTGCTCGTGGGTTCGCTGATCAACGGCGCCCGTCGCAGGGAACGCTGACCCGAACGGGGACACGACGACTGCGCACCGGCTGGAGGGGCCGGTGCGCAGTCGTCGTTCGTCGTCCAGTCGTTCGTCGTCCAG
>CAYQFJ010000151.1:3988-7192 GCA_964416715.1 uncultured Actinotalea sp.
GTGACGGGACCGCGCGGCGGGACCCGTGGAGCGGTCAGGCGGTGGTCGGTTCGCGCACCACCGCGGGGTTGACCGCCAGGTTGCCGACCGGGACCAGCGCCCGCAGCGCCCAACCGACGAGGATGAACAGCACGCCCATACCGGCGGCGAAGGCGGCGAGGCCGAACGCGATCACCGAGGTGAACAGCGAGGACCGCAGGAACGAGGCGTTCATGATCATGCCGCGGGCCGGGTCGTCCTGGCTCAGCTCGGCGTACGTCTTGCCGTCCGAGCCCTCCAGCGCGTGCTTGTTGATGATGTCCGCCTGGTAGTAGGCGTCCAGCGGACCGTCGACGAGGTTCCCGCCGAACATCGCGGCGTCCTCGGCGACCGTGATGTTCTCCGCGACGAGCTGGCTGCGGACCATGGTCCACGTGGCCCCACCCGCGAGGACGAGGACGATTCCGGCGATGATCGCCACAAGGCCGATGACACGAACCGGCTTGGTACTGGTGCTGACGGTCGTGGACATTGCGCATTCCCTTCCCAGGAATTGACTTACCAGCTGTCCGGGGGCGTTGGTGCCGGTCCGGGAGCCCTGCTTCGAGCTCACCTCAGAGCCTGCCAGCAGTCGCACCTTTCCGCGTGGGCCGATGGTCCAGGGGCCGAAGGTCCCATCGCGGGGCGTCGCTCAGGCGACGGCGACGCCCCGCAACGCCCGTGCACGCGCGTACTCGGCGTCGGCCGCGGCGAGCGTCGTGGTCCACCCGAAGGGTGGTCGGCTCTCGCGGGCGTGCCCCAGCAGCGACGCCAGCAGCGCGGGGTCGGTCGCGAGCCGGACCAGCGTACGCGCCATCCCCGCGTCGTCGTCCACCAGCAGCCCGTCCACCCCGTCGGTGACGAACTCCTCGATCCCGGTCCGCCGGTGCGCGACGACCACCAGCCCGGCCGCACGCGCCTCGAGGGCTGCGATGCCGAACGCCTCCAGGACCGCCGGCGCCACGAACACCTCGGCGTCGCGATAGGCCTCGCGAACCCGCTCCCGGGAGAGCCGACCGCGCAGCGTGACGGCGTCATCGAGCCCGCGACGGCCGATCCGCCGGGCCATGGCCGACCGGAGGGGACCGTCCCCGACGACGTCGAGCCGCAGCGACCCCGGCTCGAGCTGGGTCAGCGCGTCCTCGACGACCCCGATCAGTGCGAGACCGCGCTTGCGCGGGGCCAGCCGCATGGTCGCCACGCAACGCAGGGGCACGACGCCGTCGTCGAGGCGGTGCGGCTCGGGGACCGGCGCGGGTGCGCGGTCGTGACGATCGTGGTCGTGGTCGGGGTCCGGCGCCCACCGGTCCAGGTCCATGCCGTTGGGCACCACCTCGACCGGCGCGTCGAACACCGCGGTGACCCGTCGTGCCGCAGCCCGGCTCACCGCGGACAGCGCCACCGGCGCGTCGGCCCAACGACCGCGACGCACGAGGGAGCGCATCGCCGGGACCGTGCCGTCGAGCATGCAGTGCCAGGTGACCACCATCGGCGACCCGTGCGCGAGGGCGACCCGTGCGCCGTCGTACGCGAACGGGGAGAGCACCCCCGCGTGCACGTGCACGACGTCGGGAGACAGGTCGCCCAGCAGTCTGCGCACCTTGGGGGGTGCCGCGGGGTTCACCGGCAGGTCGAACGGCAGCCGCATCCCGAGCCGGTGCACGGTGACGCGGTCGTCGGCCTCGGTCTCGCCGCCACGCTGTCCCTCGGCCCCCAGGGTCGCGGTCAGGACGTGCACGTCGTGGCCCTGCGCCGCCTGGGCACGCGCCAGGTCCCGCACCTGGGACTCGATGCCGCCGGTGCGGGGCGCGTAGCAGTCCGAGACGTGGAAGATCCGCACGTCGTCAGGCTAGCCGCCACCCGCCGGACCGGAACTGTCGGACGGAACCCTCGGACGGGGCTGTCGGACCGGGCCGGTAGACCGGGACCGCCGGACCCTTGTCCGCACCGTGGACCTGCCGATGATGAGGACGTGAGTATGAGTGCCCCCTCGTACACGCGATCTTCGTCGCGGGTGTCGTCGGGCTGTCCGCGCTCTTCGTGCTGACCGACGGCGTGCCGCGCCGCAGCGCGGTGGTGCTCGCCTCGCTGCTGCCCGGGGTGATCCTGCTGGTCCAGCTCGTCCGACGGCGCATCGTCGGGCCGGCGCCGTGGTGGTTCGTCCTCGGCGCGCTGGTGACACTCACCGCGCACACCTCCAGTCGTTCATCCAGGTCGGCATCCTGGGCAAGCCTGCGGCCGACGGGATCGGCCCGTTGATCACCCTGCCGGTCAGCTACCTCCTGCTGCTGGTGGCGGCCGTGATGGTGGCGTTCCCGTTCGCCAGGCAGGACATCGGCGGCATCATCGACGGCGTCATCATCGCTCTCGGCTGCGCGAGCATCGTGTGGGCGTTCCTGATCCAGCCGGCCCTGACCGACCAGCACTCGAGCGCCGGCGGCCTGACCTACGAGCTGGCGATGCTGCTGATCATCAGCAGCATCGCTGGCGCCGTCGTCCGGGCGCTCCTGGTCTCACCCGCGGCCCGGCCGGTGCTCACGTACCTGCTGGTGGCGATCCTGGCAACCCTGACCGGCAATGTCCTGGGCGACGTCGCGGAGGACCCGGTCACCGGTGCGCAGCCGTGGTGGATCGGGTTGATCTGGATCGTCGGCTACCTGGCACTCGGCGTCGCGGCGCTGCACCCGGCACACCGCCACCTCGGCCGGCCGGACGTGCGCCGGTCGGCCGGGCTGACCGGCTCCGGCTGGCCTACCTGGGTCTGGTCCTCGCCCTCAACCCGGTGCTAGCCGGGATCACCGCCCTGCGCGGCGGGACGGTCGACTGGGTGCTGCTGTCCTCGGCCACCGTCGCACTCGTCCCCCTGGTGATCATCCGGATCGGGCAGCTCACCCGACTGCACGCCGAAGCCCAGGAGCAGCTCGAACGCCTGGCCTCGCGTGACGAGCTGACCGGCCTGCCGAACCGCAGGACCCTGAGCCGTCGGCTCGGCCAGGTGCTCGACGAGGTGGCCGAGGGGTCGGTCCCCGGTGCGGTGCTGTCCTTCCTGGACCTGGACGAGTTCAAGGACGTCAACGACTCCTACGGCCACTCGGTCGGCGACCGGCTGCTGGTCGCCGTGGCCGGCCGGATTGAACCGCCTCGGGTTCAGTGGAGCTCGGTTGTGCCGCGCTGAGCGTCTCAGCG
>CAYQFJ010000152.1:0-6855 GCA_964416715.1 uncultured Actinotalea sp.
TCGTCCGGCCAAGACGCTACCCGAGCGACGGCTCCGGGCGAAGGATCGGTTGACGTGGGAGGCGGATCTCACCCGCCGGCCGACGTCGTGTCGGTCGCAATCTGACGGACTCGCCCTGCGGTACCCCAGGCGTGGTCCGCGGTCCAGGCGGTGACGCCGAGTCTGTCGGCGAGCGCCAGGCAGAACCGGTCCGCGAGCGAGAGCCCCGACCCGGCCCTCCAGCGCGCGGCAGCAGCCTCGGCGTCGGCCGTGCCGACGTCCTGGACGCGAACGCCGTGGCTGGCCAGGAGCGCGGAGGCCACCGACCAGTCCGCGCCGGCCGCCCGCACCTTCTGTGCGACCTCCGACCAGTTGACCGCCGAGCAGACCGCACCGTCGTCCATTACGCGCTCGACGACGTCGGCACCCGGTTCACCGCGCAGATAGGCGAGCAGGGCCGACGCGTCGAGGACGTCCGTCACGCAGCGTCCTCGGCCGCCGCTGCCGCGCGCCGCTCGGCCAGCAGCTCGCCGACGACGTCGGTCCCGGCGAGCTGGTTGCGCAGCAGCTCCCGGGCCTGACGTCGAGTCATCAGGACCAGGCCCGACGGCGTCTCCAGGATGAGCAGCGGCGTCCCTTCGCGCAGGTCAACGCGCTCCCGCAGCTCCGCAGGGACGACGAGGCGCCCCCGATCACCCATCGTCACCGGGTATGTCCCATTCATCCGCCCATCGTACCATTGCTCGTTTGAGGATGGGATTGCATCTGGCCTGCCCGCCTGTGCGACTCCCTGCCGGCCGGCACGGTGACATCGAGCCGGCCGGTGATCGATCGGCACTGGAAATCCGGTGGCGCGGGGGCCACACGTGGATGACGCTTGTGGGAGGCCGATGAGTTCGCGGGCCCGTCCCGGTCTGACTACATGAGGCTCCCGACCGGAGCCCGACACCACCGCCGAGAGGATCCGGCCCCGTGAGCGCTGCACAGATCGAGCACCGACGCACCCCGCCGACGCCGGGGATGCGTGCGTTCGGCCACCTGCTGGTCAACACCGCCGTGGCGAACCTGACCACGAGCTACCTGTGGTTCGCGCTGACGTTCTGGGTCTACATCGAGACCCGCTCGGTGCTGGCGACCGGACTGATCGGCGGCGCCTACATGCTGTTCGTGTCCTTCAGCAGCATCTTCTTCGGCACCGTCGTCGACCACAACCGCAAGCTCACGGTCATGCGGCTGTCCAGCCTCCTCACGCTGACGGCGTTCGCGCTGGCGGCGGGGATCTTCTGGATCCTGCCGGAGGCGACCCTGCTGGAGCTCGGCGCTCCGTGGTTCTGGATCTTCGCCGTCGTCATCCTCGCCGGGGCCGTGGTCGAGCACATGCGCAACATCGCGCTGTCGACCGTGGTGACCATCGTGGTCCCGGACGAGCGTCGCGCGAACGCCAACGGTCTGGTGGGGACCGTCCAGGGCGTGGCCTTCATCGTGACCAGCGTGTTCAGCGGGCTTTCGGTCGGACTGCTCGGGATGCGCTGGACGCTGCTGATCTCGCTGCTGCTGACCGGCGCGACGCTGGTGCACCTGATGGTGCTGGACCTCCCCGGGGACCGGGTCGCTGCCGAGCACGCCGAGAGCACCCGCGCGGCCATCGACCTGCGCGGCTCGATCACCGTGATCCGAGCGGCGGCCGGCCTGTTCGCCCTGATCATCTTCTCGACGTTCAACAACCTCATCGGCGGTGTCTACATGGCGCTGATGGACCCCTACGGGCTGGAGATGTTCTCCGTGGAGATGTGGGGGATCGTCTTCGGGATCGCCTCCACGGGCTTCGTCGTCGGCGGGCTGGTGATCGCGAAGACCGGGCTCGGCAAGAACCCGATGCGCACGATGCTGCTCGTGGTGGCCGGGATGGGGCTGCTCGGCGCGACCTTCACGATCCGTGAGTGGTGGCTGCTGTATGCCGCGGGCATCTGGCTCTACATGTGCATGATCCCGGCGGTGGAGGCGGCCGAGCAGACGGTGATCCAACGGGTC
Organism: uncultured Actinotalea sp.; assembly: GCA_964416715.1. Classification (GTDB taxonomy): domain Bacteria; phylum Actinomycetota; class Actinomycetes; order Actinomycetales; family Cellulomonadaceae; genus Actinotalea. The sequence goes on from CAYQFJ010000152.1 coordinate 2,011, forward strand.
GTGCCGTTGGAGCGGCAGGGACGGGTGTTCGGCTTCGCGATGGCCTTCGAGACCGCCGCCGCCCCGATCACCGCGTTCCTCATCGCACCCATCGCCGAGTTCTGGATCATCCCGTTCGCGCGGTCGGACGCCGGACGCGAGGCGCTGGAGCCGTGGCTGGGCACGGGAGAGACGCGGGGCATCGCGCTGGTGTTCGTGATCGCCGGGCTGATCATGTTCGTCACCGCGCTGGTTGCGCTCCGCACACCGGTGTACCGGGCCATCTCGCGGACCTACCTGCGGACGGCGCCGGCGGAGGCGGCGGACGCTGCCCCCGCGCCCGACGACGGCGAGACGGTCGCGCTCACCTCCCGCCCGCCCGCGTGACCGACGCGCTCAGGAACGCACGCACGTCGGCCGCCTCCTCGGCATGGATCCCGTGTGCGAGGCCGGGGTAGACGCGCTCGGTCAAGGTGGAGTGCTCTGGCAGCCAGGCGCTCGTCCGCTCGATCGCGTGCGCGGCGATGACGCGGTCCTCGGCACCGCGACCCCAGAAGACGGCGGGGCGGGTCCGCGCCAGGACGTCGTCGGCCGGGCGGGTGGCCCCGTGGACGAAGCCACCGAGGACCACCGTCGCAACCACCCGCTCCGGTCGGGTCCGCAGGAGCTCGACGGCCATCAACCCTCCCTGGGAGAAGCCGATCGGCGCGACCGTCGAACCGGTACCGAGGTGCTCGTCGACCCAGGCCCAGACGGCCTCTGCCGCAGCGGCCACCTGCTCAGGGTCGGGCGTACCAGGGGTGCGGATCGGGAACCACGCGTGGCCGCGGGGCTGCAGCGCGAGCGGGGCGCGCAGCGACACCCACGGCAGACCTTCGGCGACCTGGGCGCCCAGTGCAGCGAGATCCCGCTCGTCCGAGCCGTAGCCGTGCAGCAGCAGGACGGTCGGCTGGTCCGACGGGCCGGGGCGCGCACCGGAGGCCACGAAGGCGAGCGACGTCATCGGGCCAGCAGCTCCTCGGTCGTGGTGCCCGGCGTGGAGATCGTCACCTGCGTCCCCCACGGGTCGGTGACCACGACGGAGTGGCCGTCGTCGGCGAACGGGAGCGACCGGGTGCGCAGCCGGGCCGTGAGCGCCGCCAGGTCCTCGCGACCGGGCACGACGACGGCGACGTCACCCAGGCCCAGGGTCGCCGCGCGCGGACCCGCGCCACCGCTGTTCCAGACGTTCATCGCGACGTGGTGGTGGTAGCCGCCGGCCGAGGCGAACAGCGCGCCGCGGTAGTCCTTGAGCGTCGCCTCGAAGCCCAGCGCCTCGACGTAGAACGCCTCCGCCGTGGCGATGTCCCCCACCTGGAGGTGGACGTGGCCCACCTTCCCGGCACGTGCCGGACCGGCCTGGACCGCGTCGTCGGACAGGTGCCGACGCAGGTAGTCGTTCGGGTCGAGGAAAGCCGTGTGCATGAGGATCTGGCCGTCCTTGCGCTCCCACTGGTCCCGCGGGCGGTCGGTGTACAGCTCGATGCCGTTGCCCTCCGGGTCGGTGAAGTAGAACGCCTCGCTCACCCCGTGATCGCTCGAGCCGACGAAGGTGCCGCGCTGGTCCTGGGCGGAGCGCAGGACGGTCGCGGCCAGGCTCTCCTCGTCGTCGAACAGGAAGGCGGTGTGGAACAGACCCGGCTGGCGCGGGTCGACTCCCGGCAGGCCCGGCGTGTGCACCAGGCGCACCATCGGGACGAAGCCGCGACCGAGCACGCGGTGCACCTCACGTCCGCGAGAGCGCTCCTCGAGCGGTTCCATGGCGACGGCCTGCGAGTAGTAGGAGCTCATCAGATCGAGGTCGCCGACGCGCAACGTGACGGCGTCCATGGCGGTCGCCGGGTTGATGACACGCTCGTCGACCGCGGTGGCGGTGGTCGGTTCGGTCTTCACGGTCGGCTCCTCGAACACTTGGGCCTACCACTGGTCCGGCGGCCATCAGTTGTAGATACAACAACCACAGTACGCGCGAATAGTTGAAGCCGCAAGTAGCATCACCCTGGGCACCGACGGAGTGCGTGGACTGCTGAGCGGTGGCCTCGCTGATCTGACCACGGCGGCCGGGGCGTCGAGCCGTCGGCCCTACCGGACGAAGCCGCCGAGATCACAGACGCTGGCCGCCGGAGATCTCGATCCGCTGACCGGTGACCCAACCGGTGCCGCCGGTCAGCAGGGCAGCGACGGCCGCGCCGACGTCGTCGGGCAGGCCGGGCCGGCCCATCGCCGTCATCTGGGCGACGGCCCGGTTGACCTCCGGGACGTCGCGCACCTGGCCGCCGCCGAAGTCCGTCTGGATGGCTCCGGGGGCGATCGTGTTGACGGTGATCCCGCGCGGGGCGAGCTCCAGGGCGAAGTAGCGCGACAGGACCTCGACGGCTCCCTTGGCCGCCGCGTAGGCGCCGTGGTCGGGGAGGGTGAACCGGGCCAGGCCGGTGGAGGTGAACAGGATCTTCCCCCCGTCCCGCACGGTCGGCACGAGGCCCTGCGTCAGCAGGAACGGACCGGTGACGTGGACGGCGAGGAGCCCGTCGAGCTCCTCCAGCGTCGTGTCGGCCAGCGACTTGTAGACGCCGTGGCCGGCGTTGTTGACCAGGTAGTCGACCGGACGGCCGTCGAGCTGGTCGGTCAGGGTGCGCTGCACCAGCTCGATGAAGCCGGGGATCTGCGCGGCGTCACCGACGTCGAGCGGCAGGGCGACGGCGCGCGCGCCCCGCTCCTCGACCTCGGCCACCACCTTGTGTGCCGCGTCCTGGTCGGCGCGGTAGGTGAAGATCGCGTCCACACCGGCGTCCGCCAGGTGCAGAACGCTGCTGCGACCCAGTCCACGACTGCCGCCGGTGACGAGGGCGATGGGGTGGTCACTCATGGCTAACTCCTTGCTAGCAGTGATAACAACGTCGATAGCGTAACACTGGAATCGCTCACCTGGTAGCACCGATAGTAGCGTCGAGTGCAGCCTCTGTTAGCGTTGCTACATGGTGACCGTGCGTGAGCGCATACTCGAGGCCGCAGCGGAGCTCCTGGACCGGGGCGGGCCCGACGCGATGTCCACCCGCGCCGTCAGCGCCGAGGCCGGGGTGCAGGCCCCCACGATCTACCGGCTGTTCCGGGACAAGCAGGGGCTGCTCGACGCCGCCGCCGAGCTCCGCTTCGAGGAGTACCTCGCGGCGAAGACCGACCGCGAGCACCTCGAGGATCCCGTCGAGGACCTGCGCCGCGGGTGGGACATCCACACCGCCTTCGGGCTCGCACACCCCGCGGTCTACGCGGCGGTCTACGGGACGCCCCGGACCGATCCGCCGTCGGTGGTCCGACGCGCGGACGAGCTCCTGCTGGAGCTGCTCCGTCCGATCGCCGCGGCCGGGCGTCTGCGGGTGGACGAGCGCACGGCCGCGAACGTCGTGCACGCCGCCGGGACGGGGACCACCCTGCTGCTGATCTCCACCCCGGAACGCGAGCGCGACCCCGCGCTGTCGGGCCTCGTCCGGGAGGCGGTCCTCTCGGCGATCACCACCGACGCCCTGCCGCCGGCCGCGGGTGAGCCGTTGACGGTCGCGGCCCGCACCGTCCGCGCCGCCCTGCCGGACGTCGACCGGCTGACGGCCGGCGAGAAGACCCTGCTGTCCGAGTGGCTCGAGCGCCTGTTCAGCGACGAACAGTTGGCGGAGACGCCCTCGGAGTAAACCGACCGTCTATGGTCACCGGCATGACGACGCTCGCTCAGCTGCGCAAGGCGGCCCTCGGGCTGCCGGAGGTCACCGAGGGGACGCACTTCGGGATGGTCGCGTTCTCGGTCCGGGACAAGGGCTTTGCCTCGGTCACCAAGGACGGTGTGGTCCAGCTCCAGATGCCCGACGACGTCACCGAGGAGGCGTTGGCCACGCACCCGACGGCGGAGCGCCTCGTGCGGATGGGAACGCCCATCGGGCTGCGGATCCCGCTGAAGGACGTCAACGGCCAGGTGCTCAACCGCCTGGTGCGCGCCGCCTGGGCCAGCCGTGCCCCGAAGCGCCTCGCCGCCACGCTCGCCGCCGTCGATGCTGGGCGCGTGCCCACGGACAGCGACCTCCCGACGGCGATCGGCAAGCCCGCCACCCGGGCCCTGCTCGGCGCCGGCATCACCACGCTGGACGACGTCGCCGCCCGGTCGGACGACGAGCTGCTCGCCCTGCACGGCGTCGGGCCGAGGGCGGTGCGCATCCTCCGGGCAGCACTCGCCGAGAGGTAGGGGGATCCGAGCCAGAGCCCGGCGGGCTCGCTACGGTCACCGCAACGGTGGCCACGTGGGAGCGAGGAGTGGGTATGACCGAGGAGTCTGCAGAGCCGCAGGACCCTACGCTGGATGCCGTCCACCAGACGCAGGACGCACCCGATCCCGACCCGGCGTCACCTGGGGCGCGCGTACGCCCGAGGTCCCCGATCGAGATCGTCGCCGCGGCCCGTTCCATCACCACCGGGTACGGCGGTCTGTGCCTGAAGTTCGCCCGAACCTGCGCCGGCATCGGGTCGAAGTACGGCTCGGCGAAGGCCGCGTGGGCGGCCGCGGCCCACAAGCACGCCGGCTACGCCGACGCTCCGCCCGGTGCCTTCCTGTTCATGTCCCACCCACGCTCGAGGTACGGCCACGTGGCCATCTACCTCGGCGACGGGACGATGCGCACCACCAACTCCACGACCAACCGCATCCACACCGACCGCGTCACCACCTGGGTCGGCTGGGGCTACTCGGTCCAGGGCTGGACCGAGGACCTCAACGGCGTCCGGGTCCCGGGCCTGGCGCCGGTGCCCAAGCCGAAGTCCACCGGCACGACGACGTCGGGTTCCGGT
>CAYQFJ010000153.1:0-6846 GCA_964416715.1 uncultured Actinotalea sp.
CCCGGGCGGAGTGCTCGGCGACGATCTCCTCCCAGCTCGGCGGCTGGTAGGGCGCGGAGCGGGCGCCGTCGGCAGCCTCGGCGCGTGCCTCCACGGGTTGTTCGGCGGGCCCCGCGGCACTCTGTGAGGCCGAGCCGCCACCGGCAGGGGACTCGACGCTGCGTCCACTGCTCTCCGGGACGTCGGAGCGTCGGCCCAGCAGCCCGGTTCGCACCTGTCGTCCTCCTGTCGGGTGGCGCCGCCCGTGCGGCGGTGCACCAAGTCTCCCAGAGCGCGCCCCACCTCCGCACGGCACCAACGTGCAGATCCCGTGCAGTGTTCCCCTTCCCCTGTCGTGATCATGCAATTCAGGATCATGCAATTCAGCGAGGCGGCGGTGCCGGCGAACTGCATGATCACGACACGAGGGTGGCGAGTTGCATGATCATGCCGGGTGGGGTGGGGATACGATCGGTCGACCGACTGCTGCGACCGGGAGGGCGTCATCTCCAACGACAAGTCCACGAGCTGGTCGTACAGCGAGCACTTCCGTGACCTGGACGACGTCCTGCTGGCCGCCACCGACCGTGCCGAGCAGCTCGGGTGCCCGCCCGTCTCCCCGGCGACCGGAGCACTGCTCGAGGTGCTCGCGACCTCCCTGCGCGCGGCGGCCGTCGTCGAGATCGGCACCGGCGCCGGCGTCTCCGGCCTCTGGCTGCTGCGCGGGATGGCCGACGACGGAGTGCTGACCACGATCGACTCCGAGGCGGAGCACCACCGCGCGGCCAAGGAGACCTTCGCCGCGGCGGCGGTCCGACCCACCCGCGTGCGCACCATCACCGGGCGTGCCCTGGACGTGCTCCCCCGGCTCACCGACGGCGCCTACGACATGGTCCTGGCCGACGGCGACCCCCTGGAGCTGTCCGAGCACGTGGGCCAGGCGCTGCGGCTGCTGCGCCCCGGAGGCCTCCTGGTGGTCCCGCGCGCCCTGTCCGACGACCGCGTGCCCGACCCGGCGCGGCGGGACCCGGTCACCACCGCGCTGCGCGAGGCGGCCCGGACCGTCCGCGAGGACGAGCGGCTGACCTCGGTGCTGCTCGGGGCCGGCGACGGCGTGCTCGTCGCGGCGCTGCGCTGAGCCGGACGCCAGGCAGAGCCGGACGTTCGGCAGAACCGGGCCCGCGGTCAGCGCAGCCGGGTGAGCCACCTCACCAGCAGCCGGGCACCGAACCCGGTCGCGCCCTCGGGCAGCTCGTGCTCGGCCCGCGGTGACCGGGCCGGGCCGGCCACGTCCAGGTGCGCCCAGCTGCGGGTCCCGACGAACCGCTGCAGGAACAGCGCCGCGGTGATCGAGCCGCCGCCGATGGACGCGTCGAGCGGGACGTGCCGCAGGTCGGCAACCGACGACTCGACCGCGACCCCGTAGTCCGCGACCAGCGGCATCCGCCAGAGCGGCTCCCCGGTGTCCTCCCCGGCGGCCACCAGCGCCGCGGCCAGCCGGTCGTCGGTCGCGTACAGCGCCCCGTGCCCGCGCCCGAGCCCGAGCGTGGCCGCGCCGGTGAGCGTCGCGACGTCGACCAGCACGTCCGGGTCCAGGTCCGCGTCGGCGTGCGCCAGCGCGTCGGCGAGCACGATCCGCCCCTCCGCGTCGGTGTTGGCGATCTCGACCGTGGTCCCGCCGTGGACCCGAAGCACGTCACCGGGGCGGTACGACGAGGCGCCGAACGCGTTCTCCGCCAGCGGGAGCAGGGCGGTGACCCGGTGCCGCACCCCGGCGGCAGCGGCACCCAGCACGGCCGCGAGCACGACGGCGGCCCCGGTCATGTCCGTCTTCATCGACACCATCGACTCGCGCGGCTTGATCGAGATCCCGCCGGTGTCGTACGTGATGCCCTTGCCCACCAGCACGACGTGCCGCGGGTCCGCCGCCCGACGCCGTCCGGTGCGCCGGTCCGTCCGCGCGGCTCCCGCCCCGGCGGGCTCGGGGTCCGGCTCGTACGTGACGGTCACCAGCCGCGGGCCGTGCTCGGATCCTCCCCCCACGGCCAGCAGCCCGCCGAAGCCGCGGGCGGCCAGCTCCTCCGGCCCGAGCACCTCGGTGCTCAGTCCCGACGCGGTGGCGAGCTCGACGGCGCGGTCGGCCAGCCACGCCGGGGTCTTGGTGCTCGACGGCGTGGACGCCAGCGTGCGCGCCACCCACGATGCGCGCGCGTTGCGTCGCGCCGCCTCCACGGCCCCCTCCGCGTACCGCCCGAGCAGCAGCAGGCGCTCCGCCGGGCCGGGCGCGGGCCTCCCGGTCGTCCAGCTCGGGTGCCGGTAGGCGCCGAGGAGGTACCCCTCGGCGACCGCACGGGTACCGTCCGCACCCGCGTCGGCACCGACCGTGGTGATCACGCCGCGCAGACCGCGGGTGGCCCGGGCCACGGCGGCACCGGCCCGGCGTAGGTCGGCCGCGCCACCGTCGCCCACCCCGACCAGGACCAGCCGCCGCGGCAGACCGTCCCACGGCAGGGTCGTCGTCGCGCCGACGCCCCGGGGCAGCTCGACCGTGTGCGACTCCCCGGCCGCACCCGTCGGCCGCAGCCGCGCGGCGAGGTCACCCAGGTCGATCCCGTACCGCGCCGCGGCGTCCGCCGTCCCGCTCCGGGGCTGGACGTCGGTCTCGCCCGAGGGCGGCGGGGCCACCGGAAGCACGAGGGCGTCGTACTCCCCCGTCATCAGCTCCCGGCTGGTCGCCACCGATCCCCGCCCGACGACGATCTCGGGCAGCCCGACCACCAGTGCGTCGTCCGCACGACCACCGCGCGACCGGGGTGTCGCCCCGCTCATCCGGTGGTGCTCGTCGACCGGTCCGGCGGCTGCGTCCGCGCCACTGGTACCGCGCTCAGCCGACGACGGACTTCAGGGCCTCGCCGAGCTCGCTCGCCTCGGTCGCGTTGAGCTCGACGACGAGGCGCCCACCGCCCTCGAGCGGCACCCGCATGACGATGCCGCGACCCTCCTTGGTCACCTCGAGCGGCCCGTCACCCGTCCTCGGCTTCATCGCGGCCATCGGTGGCTCCTCCTCGTCCGTCCCGTCCCGCCCCGCCGTCCCAACCAGTGGCCCACGGCACAGGCCGGGCCCCGCAGGTACGGGACGGAGAGGACGGATGTCCAGGCCAAGTCTAGTTCACGCCGGGGTGCTGCGATCAGACCAGACCACGGACAGCACGTGCCGGTGGCCGGTCACCGCGCAGCACGGCGACCATCTCCACCAGGCGCCGGGTCGAGCGCACGTCGTGCGCCCGGAACACGGTCGCGCCCTGCCAGGCCGCTACTGCGGTGGCCGCGAGCGTCCCCTCCAGCCGCTCGTCGACCGGAAGGCCGAGCGACTCCCCGACGAAGTCCTTGCGACTGAGCGCCATCAGCACGGGGAACCCGAGTCCGACCAGCGCCTCGGTGCTCCGGGTCAGGTGCAGCGAGTGCCAGGTGTTCTTCCCGAAGTCGTGCGTCGGGTCCACCAGCACGGCCTGGGGGTCGACACCGGCCCGGACCGCCCGCTCGGCCGCTTCCCGCACTGCGTGCAGGACGTCGTCGAGCACGCCGTCACGCGGGTCGGTCGCGTCCGGGCCGGCCGGGTACTGCGGGCGCAACGGGTCGGTCCGCGGCGGCAGCCCGCCGGTGTGCGAGCACACCAGCCCGACGCCGAGCTCCGCCGCGACGCCGACGAGGTCCGGGTCGTGCCCGGCCCAGGTGTCGTTGACCAGGTCCGCACCGACCGCCACCACCTCGCGCGCGACCTGCGAGCGCCAGGTGTCCACGCTCAGCGGCAGGTCGTCGAACTCGGCGCGGACACGCTGCACCAGGCCGGCCACCCGGTCGATCTCCTCCTGGACGCCGACCTCGGGCCCCCGGCCGGCGCGGACGCCGCCGATGTCCACCAGGTCGGCCCCCTCCGCGACGGCGTGGACCACCGCGGCGAGCGCGGCGTCGTCGTCGGCGGCGCGGGCCGCGGCGTAGAAGGAGTCCGGTGTGCGGTTGACCACGGCCATCACCGCGGGGCGGTCCGGCGCGAGCACGCGTCCGCGCAGACGCAGCGGGACACCCGCGGGAGGGACCGGTGCGTTCACGACCCGTCGGAGACCCGCTGGGCCTCGGCCTCCGCCTCGGCGTTGGCCCCCACCGCCGCCCGCTCCTCGGCGCGCAGCTCCTCGTCACGCTCCCGCACGATGCGGACGGCCTCCGCCGGGTCGTCGGTGATCCGGAGCAGCTCGACGTCGGGGGCGCTGATCATCCCCTGGTCGACCACCGGCCCGCGCAGCCAGTCGAGGAGCCCTCGCCAGTAGTCGCTGCCGATCAGCACGATCGGGAACTCGGTCACCTTGTGCGTCTGCACCAGGGTCAGCGACTCGAACAGCTCGTCCAGGGTCCCGAACCCGCCCGGGAGCACGATGAACCCCTGGGCGTACTTGACGAACATGGTCTTCCGGGCGAAGAAGTACCGAAAGTTGATCCCGAGGTCGACCCACTTGTTCATGCCCTGCTCGAACGGGAGCTCGATGCCCAGGCCGATCGACAGCCCGCCCGCCTCGTTGGCGCCCCGGTTGGCGGCCTCCATGATCCCCGGGCCACCGCCGGTGATCACCGCGTACCCCTGCTCGACCAGGCCCCGGCCGACCTCCACCCCGATGGCGTACCCCGGCTCGTCGGGCTTGGTGCGCGCGGACCCGAACACCGAGACCGCGGGACCGACCTCGGCGAGCGCGCCGAACCCCTCGACGAACTCGCCCTGGATGCGCAGCACCCGCCACGGGTCCGAGTGGACCCACTCGGCGTCCCCGTCCTTGGCGAGCAGGCTCTGGTCGCTGGTACGGGCGGGTACCTGGTCCCGGCGCAGCAGCAGGGGCCCTCTGCGGTAGCCGTTCGCGCGCGGAGAGCTGGTCCCGTCGGGCGTGTCGGCCGGGATGGGCGGGTCGTCGCTGGTCCGAGTCATGACTTCGACTCTAGGAGGTCAGCCACGCTCGCAGGACCTCGAAGCAGGTGCTGATCTGGTCGACGGGGCAGCGCTCGTCGTCCGCGTGCGCCAGGCTCGGGTCGCCGGGACCGAAGTTCACCGCCGGGACGCCCAGCTCGGTGAACCTGGCCACGTCCGTCCAGCCCTCCTTCGCGGCCGGTGGGCCACCACCGTGGGTGAGCACCACGGCGGCGAGCTCGGCGGTCGCCGGGTGGTCCAGCCCCGGCCGCGCACCCGGTGCGGCGTCGGTCACGGTCACCTGGTAGCCGTCGAACACCTCACGCACGTGCGCGAGCGCCCGGTCGACGTCGAGCTCGGGTGCGAACCGGTAGTTCACCGTCACCACGCACTCGTCCGGGATGACGTTGCCCGCGATCCCCCCGCGGATGCCCACCGCGTTGAGGCCCTCGCGGTAGGTCAGTCCGTCGACGACGACCTGCCGCGGGGAGTAGTCCGCCAGGCGGGTCAGCACCGGTGCGGCACCGTGTATGGCGTTGATCCCGCGCCACGCGCGCGCCGAGTGGGCCGCCCGCCCGGTGGTACGGACCTCCACCCGCAACGTCCCGTTGCAGCCACCCTCGATGCGGGCCGACGTCGGTTCGCACAGCACGGCGACGTCGGCCTCCAGCCAGTCCGGACGGTTGCGCACCAGCCGTCCGAGCCCGTTGAGCTCCGCCGCGACCTCCTCCTGGTCGTACAGGACCCAGGTGACGTCACGGGTCGGCTCGGTCAGCGCCGCCGCGAGCGCGAGCTGGACCGCGACACCACCCTTCATGTCGACCGTCCCCCGGCCCCAGAGCACGTCCGGCCCGTCGTCGACCGCGACCCGGCGGGTCGGCAGGTTCCCCGCGACCGGCACCGTGTCCAGGTGCCCGGCGACCACGACGCGCTCTGGACGCCCCAGCGTGGTGCGGGCCAGCACCGCGTTCTGGTCGCGCAGCACCTCCAGGTGCGGCAGCGGGCTCAGTGCACGCTCGACGGCGTCGGCGATCCGCTCCTCCTCGCCGCTGACCGAGGGGATGTCGCACAGCGCGCGGGTCAGCTCGGCGAGGTCGCCGCCGAGGTCCAGCACAGGTTCGGTCACGGCCCCGACCCTACTTTGCCGCCTCGGCCCGCGGGCCCGGCCGTGCGCCCTAGGCTTGCCCCATGACTGGACGCACTGCCTGGGGCCACGGGGTGGCCACCGTGACCGACGACGGGACCGGCGCGGCGGACGGGACCGTGCTCGACGTCTGGTACCCCGAGCCGACGCTGGGCGAACCCCCCGCCGAGGGCACCCCCGGTGCCGAGGTCCCGGCGGACCTCACCGCGCTCACCGGCACCGACGACGCGCGCCGCGTACGGACCACCGTGGTGACCACGGTGATCGACCTGGACGCGGCGCCGTCCGGCACCGAGGACGCCTACCTGCGCCTGCACCTGCTCTCGCACCGGCTCGTCGCCCCGCACGGGCTGAACCTCGACGGCGTCTTCCGCGTGCTGCCCAACGTGGTGTGGACCGACCGCGGTCCGTGCGCCGTCGAGGGGTTCGAGGCGACCCGGCGCAGGCTGCGTCAGGCGCACGGCGTCGCGCCCACGGTGCACGCGGTGGACAAGTTCCCGCGGATGGTCGACTACGTCGTGCCTTCCGGCGTGCGCATCGCCGACGCCGACCGGGTGCGGCTGGGCGCGCACCTGGCCGCGGGCACCACGGTCATGCACGAGGGGTTCGTGAACTTCAACGCCGGCACGTCGGGCGAGTCGATGGTCGAGGGCCGCACATAGGCAGCGTCGCGATGATCGCCGAGTCGCACGTGCAGCTCGTCGACCACGGCGTTCGTGAACGTCAGAACCAGGAGCTCGCTGCCTGCCGCCAGGCCGTGTCCCGTGGTCAG
>CAYQFJ010000154.1:0-6829 GCA_964416715.1 uncultured Actinotalea sp.
CGGCACCCTTGTCGTCGGCGAGCAGCATCGCCACGTCCTCGCTGGTACCGGTCGCCGGGAAGACCACGTGCCGCACGCCCAGACGCTCGACCCGCTCGACACCGGGAGCCCGGCCGTCACGGTAGGCGTGCACGACGATCTCGGCACCGGAGGTCAGCGCCTTGTCCGAGACCGAGTCCATGTCGCCGACGATCATGTCCGGCGCCCAGCCCATCTCCACGATCGCGTCGGCGCCGCCGTCCACCCCGATGAGCACCGGGCGGTACTCCTTGACGTAGGGACGCAGCGCGACCAGGTCCTCCTTGTAGTGGTACCCGCGCACCACGATCAGGACCTGCCGCCCGTCGATCGACGTGGTCACCTGCGGTACGCCGACGCCGTCGAGCAGCAGCTCGCGCTCGCGGCGCAGGTAGTCCATCGTGTTCGCGGCGAACGACTCGAGCTGGACCGCCAGGCCCGCGCGCGCCTCCTCCATCGCGGCGGCGACCGACGCCGGGTCCTGGACCGTGCCCTCGGCCACCAGCCGGTCGCCGTCGTACACGGCGCCACCCTCGATACGCACCCGCCTGCCCTCGACGAGCGTGAGCACGTCCGGACCGAGGTCGTCGATCAGCACGACCCCGGAACCCAGCAGGATCTCCGGGCCCAGGTTCGGGTAACGGCCCGACGTCGACCGGGCCGCGTTCAGCACGGCGAGCGGCTCGCAGGCGGCCAGCGCCTCGGCGGAGACCCGGTCCACGTCCAGGTGGTCGATGACCGCGATCTCACCCGGGCGCAGCCGCTTGGTCAGGTTCTTGGTACGGCGGTCGACGCGGACCAGCCCGTGCACACCGGGCAGTTCGGGCGCGGCTCGACGCCGGCGCAGGGGAGCTCTCATCGCTGGTCATCGTCCCACGACAGAGCGTTCCAGCAGTTCGGCGGCGTGCTCGAGGGCCGCGGCGGAGTCCTCCTGACCGGAGAGCATCCGGGCCAGCTCGGTGACCCGCTCCGGGCCGTCGACCACGCGTACGTCGGAGGCCGTGACCACGTCGTGGCCGCCGGACCGCGACTTGTTCACCACCAGGTGCAGGTCCGCGAAGGCGGCGACCTGGGCCAGGTGGGTGACCACCACCACCTGGGACTGCCGGGCGAGCTCGGCGAGCCTGCGACCGACCTCCACCGCCGCCTTGCCCCCGACACCGGCGTCGACCTCGTCGAAGACGAACGTCGGCGGGCGCGCCGCCCCGGAGCCCTCACCGGTGGCCAGGGCCACCTCGAGCGCGAGCATCACGCGTGAGAGCTCACCGCCGGACGCCCCCTGGGCGAGCGGACGCGCCGGGGCGCCGGCGTGCGCCACCAGCAGCAGCTCGACCTCCTCGGCACCCCAGGGACCGAGCTCGGGTGACGGGACGAGTCGGACCTCGAGGCGGGCCGCCGGCATCGCCAGACCGCCCAGCTCGGCGGTGACGGCCTTCCCGAGACGTTCGCCGGCCTCGGTACGGCCGGCGCTCATCTGCCCGGCCAGCTCGGCGAGCCGCTGGTCGAGCTCACCGAGCCGGTCACGCAGCGACTGGGTGCGGTCGGCCCCGCCGTCGAGCTCGATCAGCCTCAAGCCGGCCCGGGACGCCCAGTCCAGCACCTCGTCGACACTGCCTCCGTGGCGGCGGGCGAGCGCAGCCAGGTCCGCACGGCGCTGGTGGACTGCGGCGAGGCGTTCGGGATCCCCCTCGACCTGGTCCACGTACCGCGCGAGGTCCGTCACGACCTCGTCCAGCAGGTACCCCACCTCGGCGGTCCGCGTGGTCAGCGCGTCGAGCTCCGCGTCGTGCCGTCGGACGGCCTCCAGAGCGCGCCGGGCTGCGTCCACTCCACCGACCGCACCCGTTCCCGCGACCTCGACGGCGTCCTCGTCGCCGGCCAGGGCGGCGTGCGCGGTCGACGCCGCGGTCCGCAGGTCCTCGGCGTGTGCCAGCCGGTCCTGCTCGGCCGCGAGCTCGTCGTCCTCCCCGGGCTGCGGGTCCACCCGCTCCACCTCGGCCAGGCCGATCCGGAGCAGCTCGGCCTCGCGTTCCAGGTCGCGCGCGCCGCCGACCAGCTCCTCCAGCTCTGCCGCCGTCCGACGACGCTCGGCCCACGCGGTCCGGTACGCCTCGATGCGCGCCAAGTGCTCCGGGCCCGCGAAGTCGTCCAACGCCTCACGCTGGTGCCGGGCCGAGCGCAGCCGTGCCTGGTCCTGCTGACCGTGCACGGTGACCAGGTCCGCGGCGACCTCGGCGAGGACCGCCTGAGGAACCGTACGCCCGCCGAGGTACGCCCGGGAGCGACCCGCAGCGGCCACGGTCCGCACCGCGACGAGGGCGCCGTCCTCGTCGAGCTCGCCACCGGCCTCGCGCACCCGCTCGGTGACCGGCGAGCCGGCGTCCACCAGGAAGCAGCCCTCGGCGGTGGCCTGCGTCGTCCCGGCCCGCACCGTGCCCGGGTCGGCGCGCCCGCCGAGCAGCAAGGCCAGCCCGGAGAGCACCATCGTCTTGCCGGCGCCGGTCTCCCCCGTTATGGCCGTCAGGCCCGGGCCGAGGGGCACCGTCGCCGACCCGATCACCCCGAGGTTCTCGATCCGGATCTCGTCGATCATCGGCGGCCCCCGGGCCTCGCGCCGGGGCCGGGCGGAGGCGGCGGGTGGGGACGGTCACCGTCGGGCGCCCGTCCCCGCCAGCCGGAGACCGGCAGGTCGAACCGGGAGACGAGGCGGTCGGTGAACGGGGCGTGGCTCAGGCGAGCGAGCCGCACCGGGACGGCGCTACGCCGCACCTCGATCCGGCTGCCCACCGGCAGGTCCGTCTTGCGCCGACCGTCGCACGTCAGCACACCGTCGCTGCTGGACCGGCCGAGGATCTCCACCGCCAGCACGGAGGACGGCCCGACCACCAGGGGCCGCACGAACAGCGCATGGGCGGAGAGCGGCACCAGCAGCGTCGCGTCGACGTCCGGCCAGACGACCGGTCCCCCGGCCGAGAACGCGTGGGCCGTGGACCCGGTCGACGTCGACATCACCACTCCGTCGCAGCCGAACGAGGACAGCGGCCGTCCGTCCACCTCGATGACGACCTCGACCATCCGGGCGCGGTCGGCCTTCTCCACGGTCGCCTCGTTGAGTGCCCAGTCCGTCTCGACCTCCCGGCCCGGGCGCATCACACGCACCTCGACGGTGCGACGCTCCTCGACCTCGTACGCGCCCACGGCGATGCGGCGCACGGCCTCGTCGATGTCCTCGCGCTCCGCCTCGGCGAGGAAGCCCACGTGCCCGAGGTTGATGCCGATCAGCGGGACCCCGGAGCCGCGGGTGAGCTCCGCGGCGCGCAGGATGGTCCCGTCCCCGCCGAGCACCATGGTCAGCGCCAGGTCCTCGACGTCGTCGACCTCGTCCTCGGTGACCGGCGTCAGCCCCGCCTGCCGCAGCGCCCGGACCGCCTGCTCGGCCGCCTGCACCGCCTCCCGTCGTCCACCGTGCAGGACGACCAGGACCGACCGGCTCACCGTGCACCCACCGACCGTGTCGCGTCCGTGACCGGAGCATCAGGGCCCGTGGCCGCGGGCGGCACGGACGGCCCGCCCCCGACCAGCACCGGACGGTCATCGGTCACCGCCGCCCGGACCGCCTCGCGCACCGGCCCGCAGGCCGTGCGCGGTCCAGTGTCGTCCGTGCCCGTCCGGGACCCGGCTCCCGCGTCGTCGCCCCGCGGAGCGACCAGCCAGAGGAAGTACTCGCGGTTCCCCGCCGGGCCCGGCAGCGGCGACGGAACCACACCGCGAACCCGCGCACCGGCACCCAGTGCGACCGCGGCGACGCCCAGCAGCGCCTCGCACCGCAGCTCGTCCGAACGCACGACGCCGCCCGTGCCCAGCCGTTCACGCCCGACCTCGAACTGCGGCTTGACCATGAGCAGCAGGTCCGCGCCCGCGGCGGCCAGCGTCACGAGGTGGCCGACCACGAGCCGCAGCGAGATGAACGACAGGTCCGCGACGACCAGCGACGGCGGATCGCCCAGCAGCTGCGCAGTCAGGTCCCGTACGTCGGTCCGCTCCAGGACGGTGACGGCGGGTTCGCGTGCGAGGACCGGGGCGAGCTGACCGTGCCCGACGTCGGCGGCCACCACGTGCGCGGCACCGCGCTCGAGCAGCACCTGGGTGAACCCGCCGGTGCACGCACCGGCGTCGAGGCATCGTGCACCGGCCGTCATCACCGCCCCGGGTGCCATTGCCGCGACGGCGTCCAGTGCACCGGCGAGCTTGTACCCCGCGCGTGACACGTACTCCGGCCGCGACGAGGACGTGACGTGGAGCTCGTCCCCTTCGCCGACCGGCTGGGCGGGCTTGCGGGCCACGCCACCGCCGACGCTGACGCGACCCTCGGCCACGAGCTCGGCCGCGCGACGCCGGGAGCGCGCCAACCCGCGGTGGACCATCGCGACGTCCAGCCTCACCGTTGCCGACAAGACGTCAGGCCTGCGTCTCGGCGAGCCGGTCCGCGAGAGCACCGTGGACGGCGTCGAACGCGGCGACGTGCTCGCGCACCGGACGGTCGGGAAGGCCGTCCAGGGCGGTCAGCGCCTCGTCCACCGGGTCGTCACCGGTCACCACGTGCTCGTCGTGGCTCACCACACGCCCGTCCCCGGTCACCACGCCCCCTCCGGCCTCACGGTCCGGACCCTGACCAGGCGCGCCCGCGTCCGGCCGGTGCGGGGCCCGTCCGTCAGCGTCCTGCTGGTCGAGGTCCGGTACCCCGGTGATGGTCTGGTCGTCGTGCGCCACAGATCCTCCTCTGCGTGGGCGGGCGCGCCCGGGTGGTCACCTCTGAGCCGTCCGGCCCAACGCTACCGGTCGAGGCGGACAGGGCACGGCCGTGCACAACCCGCATCGACCGACGCGTTCAGTCGTGCACCTCGAGATCCGGCACCGACGTGGCGTCCAGCGCTCCGCCTGCGTCGACCGTCGCCCACACGACGGAGCACGCCGCACGCACCGCGTCCGTCGTGGTCGCCGAGCCCGGATCGAGCTCCAGCCGCCCCTCGCGCACCCGTGCCGCGGACCCGCCGCAGACCGTCCAGCCGTCGGCACCGGGAGTCGGCGCGGCGTGCGCGACCAGGAGGCTGCGCAGGTCGGCCCCGAGGAACGAGGGGCGCTCGGTCGGGGCCGCGAGGATCGCGTCGCGCGCCGAGCTCACGCCGGTGAACACGTGCAACCCGGGGTACCCGGCGGCGACGGCGCCGGCCAGGTCGGTGTCCAACCGGTCGCCGACCACCAGTGGCAGCCGTGCGCCGCGTCGCTCGGCCGTGAGCCGGAACATCGTGGGCCCCGGCTTGCCCGCGCTGACCGGCTCCACGCCCGTGGCGGCCACCACCGCCTGGACCAGCGCGCCGTTGCCGGGTGCGAGCCCGAACTCGTTCGGCAGGGTCATGTCCCGGTTGGTCGCCACGTGCCACGCGCCGCGCTGCACGGCGTACGCCGCCTCGGCCAGCCGGGTCCAGCCGACGTCCGGGTGGAAGCCCTGGACGACGGCGGCGGGACCCTCGGTCGCGGACTCCACCGGGGCGAAGCCCGCCTGCCGCACGGCCGTCGTGAGCCCGGCCCCACCCACCACCAGCACCCGCGCACCGGGCTCGAGCCTGGTGGCCAGCAGGCCCGCGGCGGCCTGCGCGGCGGTCATCACCTCGTCCGCGCGCGCGGGTATGCCCAGCGACTCGAGCTGACCGGCCACCGCCTCCGGCTCGCGGGAGGCGTTGTTCGTGACGAACGCCAGCGACATCCCCGCCGCGCGGGCCCCGGCCAACGACGCCGCCGCGTGGTCCACGGGTTGTGCACCCCGGTACGCGACCCCGTCGAGGTCGACCAGCGCCAGGTCGAACGCCTGGCTCAGCGGAGCCTCAGTCGTCAGAAGCACGCGGCACCCGCCGTTCCCGCGGGCCGGCGCCCGCCTCCCGCCCGGTGGCCCCGGTCGCCTGGTCCGCCTCCGGGTCCAGGTCCAGCAGCTCCACGAGGTCGTCGCCACTGCCGGGCAGAGGGTCCTCGACGCGGGCGATCAGCTCACGCGCCTCGTCCTCGCGCCCCGCCGCCTCGAGCGCCTGAGCCCGTGCCTGGGCGACACGAGCCGCCATCTCCCCGGTCGCGGCGCTGACCAGCGGGGTGCTCAGCGCCGCCAACGCCGCCTCCGGGTCACCGAGGTCCAGCCGCGCGCCGCTGACCACGATCGCCAGCTCGATCTTCCCGTCGTCCGTCAGCGATCGCGCACCGTCCTCCTCCGCGGCGGCGAGAGCTCGTTCGGGTCGTCCGAGGCCACGCTCGCAGTCGGCCATGAGCGGCAGGTGCTCGTGCGAGCCGTTGAGACGGCGCACCGTCCGCAGCTCGCGCAGCGCCTCGGCGTACCGGCCGGTGCGGTACGCGGTGATGCCCGCGGCCTCCCGCACGACGTCGACCCGCCCGGCGCGCCGCACCGCTGCCTGAGCGTGCGCGTACGCCAGCTCCGGGTCCAGGTCGAGAAGCCGTCCGGCCATGACGAGGTGGCGCGCCACGCCGTCCGCGTTCTGCTTGCTCAGCGTGCGCAGCCGGGAGCGCGCCGCCCGGTCGAGCTCGTCCGGGCGCACGTCCTCGGGCAACTCGGGTTCGCTCGCCGCCGGCCGACCCGTGGCACGATCGTCGCGTCGACCGCCCCCAGCGCGCCTCTCCCCGGCAGGCCGGTCCCAGGATCGCCGTTCCGGGGCGCCACGCTGTCTGGCACCGCGCTGCGTGGCGTCCCGCTGCGTCCCCACTGGTCGGCGCGGCGACCGGCCCGCCCCCGAGCCGTCCTCAGCGCCTC
>CAYQFJ010000155.1:0-6731 GCA_964416715.1 uncultured Actinotalea sp.
GCAGCAGGATCACGATGTCCGCATCCTGCTCGATGCTGTTGTGGACGGCGATGCCGTTGGCGACGAAGTTGTGGTGCCCGACGACGGTCGCGTCGAACACCTCTTGCTCACCGAGCGGCTCGATTGCGACGACCTCGTCCCAGAGCAGGTCGTTGACGGCCATGATCTCGAGCTCCTCGGAACCCAGGACCTCAGCGATCCGTCCGAGCCTCTGCCGCGAGGGGGCGTGCTTCCACATGGTGCTGCCACAGAACTGGGTTCCCATGGCGGCCGCGAAGGCGCGGTGGCTCATCCCCTGGTCATCCAGGATCTGGCGCACGTCCTCCCACACCCCGCGGGGGACGGTATCCACGTTCGTGTTGGCCTTGGTCTCGCGGATGATCTCCAGCAGCCGCGCCGCCTGCTCGCCGCGAGAACCGTGCACGCCGATCTCCTGCAGGAACCGGCGCTGATCATCGACTCCGGAGAGGTCCAGGGTGTATCCGGTCCGGTAGCCGCTCTTGCTCACCGAACGGATGCGAGTGGAGATCCCGAACCGGAGCAAGAGGCGAGACACGTCATCGACCAGGCGTCGCGACGTCGACGCGTAGTAGACACGCCCACCACGCTGGTTCGCGTTGACCGTCACCGAGCCGTCGGTGGACCACAGGTGCTTCAGGAACAGGGCGATCTGCACCTTGGGCAGGTGGAACACCGGCGTCGGCACAAACTTCTCGTGACTGCGCAGACCAAAGAGGTCCATACCGTCGAGCCACTCGGCGACCGGGTTCCGCTTCCCGTGGGTCAACCGGTATGGAGCCGGGAGGCGCAGCGTGGTGCAACGAGCCGTCGCGTACTCGTCTCGGACGGCAGTGATACCGAAGTCAGTGGCTGCGTCGGTGACCGCCGTGAGATTGGCCTCATCGATCGACGCGTACCGCAACGGCTGACGACGTACGAAGGACCCGTCCCCCAACAGATGGGCGAGGAGGACGACCTTGCGGTCGGACCATTCGGCGCTCTGCTCCGGGCCCGGGACGTGTCGGGGTACCGCCAGACGGGAACCGACCTCGAGCTCGCCCAGCGGCGTCCACCCCTCGTAGGCGAGGAACGGATGGTTGGCGGTGGCGGTGATCTCCTTGCCCGACGCGAGCCGGAGACGGTACGTCTCCTTCACCCCGGTGCTGAACACATGGGTCAGATGGCGTCGGACGTAGCGTAGCGACGAGTCGAGCGACCACACGGGCACGTCTGCGGCGCCGGACGCGTACAACTCTCCCATGGTCGTCTCGGCGCCGGTATCCGCACGCAGCACGCGAGTGTCGGCGGTGAGGCAGCCCGATTCGCGAAGGTCGCTCATCTGGGGGCGCTTGTCGGTGCGCTGCTCGGCGCCACGGTTGAGCTGGGAGATCGCGATCACCGGGACCTCGAGCTCCTTGGCGAGCAGCTTCAGCGCACGGGAGAACTCCGAGACCTCCTGCTGGCGCGACTCGACCCGCTTGCCGGAGCTCATCAGCTGCAGGTAGTCGATGATCACGAGCTTGAGGTCGTGGCGCTGCTTCAGCCGTCGACACTTGGCCCGGATCTCCATCAGCGACATGTTCGGCGAGTCGTCGATGAACAGCGGGGCCTCGGAGAGCTTGCCCATGGTCGAGGCGAGCCGCTGCCAGTCCTCGTCCCGCATCGTGCCCTTGCGCATGTTCTGCAGCGGGACCCGTGCCTCGGCCGAGAGCATGCGCATCGTGATCTCGTTCCGGCTCATCTCCAGCGAGAAGATCACCGACGCCAGGTTGTGCTTGATCGAGGCGGAGCGTGCGATGTCGATCCCGAGCGTCGAGTTGTGCGTCGGGATCATCGACCGGCTGGCCAGGTAGAGATGGTCAGGGTGGTCGATCTGGACGCAACGGACCGGGACCGGATCTATCCGCCGCACCTCCGTGATGAAGCGCGACCGCAGGCGGGGCGTAGGACGATGGCGGCGCTCCTTGTGGGCGATCTTCTTCCGCTCGAGGGCGAATACCTCGTCCGCGGTGGTGAAGGTGATCGTGTATGCCGTGCTGCGCTCGGCACTACGACCGCGCACGGTTCGGGTCGACCATCCGGTCCGGTATCCGAGGCTCAGGATCAGCTCGCGCACGTCGCGCGCCAGCCGCTCGTCTGTCACGCAGAACTGGACGCTACCGGTCGGGTTCACGGTGCCGTCGGTGTCCAGCAGGCCCGCCAGCAGCTCCCGCCGCTGGGACTCGCTCGCACGCAGGTACGTGCCTGGGATGTGCTTGTTCCCCAGCACGCCGAGCATCCGCAGCCGACCCGCAATCGTTCCGTTGGACCAGTGGCACTTCTGGCACCGACGCAGACCCGAGCTCGGGCCACCGCAGTCCGGGCACACCGGTCCCACCGTTGGGCGGGCGATGCCCTTCGCCCGTCCACCGCACGACCGACCGCACGTCCGCACCTGGCCGCGAGCAGGGACGAACTCGACACCGCACACCACACAGATCCGCTTCGGCACCTCGAGTTCTTCCGGGAGCTGGATCGTGTAGATCCGGTCGTCGTACCCGGCACGCACCGACCGGAGCCCGCGGCCATCGATCCGCATCGCGATCTCGGGGTCCACCGAGGTGAACCGGGCCGACGCCGAGTGTCCGTCGCCCAGCCAGACGCCGAAGGCGTATGGATCGACCGGAAGGTCGACCTCCGGTAGCTCAAGAGCGGAAGCGGTCGGCACGCTGTGGTTCAGCCGCGCGTCGGCAGTCTCGCAGCGCAGCGTCGAGGCGATCTCCTCCGTCGTCCGGATCTCCGCGAACGTCCGCCGGTTCCGGTAGCGGTTGTATCGGGCCTCCGCGGCCTGCCGGGACTTGCGCGACGCCCGGGTGTCGGTCAGCCACTCGTGCTGGGCGTCCGCAACGATCACCGTTCCATCGTCGAACGTGACTTCGTAGCAGGGCCGGCCCGTCATCACGTCGGTCGCGGCGACCACCGTCGTCGGCGTCCCGTCCGCGGCGATCAGCCGGTCACCGACCTGGACGTCACCCATGGTCGTCCACCCATCGGGCGTCGGAAGCGGGGTGTCGAGCGCCAGCGCCTTCCCGATGGCCGGCCGAGCCGCGAGAACGACCATCTGGCCCGGGTGCAGGCCGTTGGTCAGCGAGTCCAGCTCGACGAAGCCGGTGGGGATGCCGATCATCCCGTCACCGCGGTTCCCCGCGGCCTCGATCTCCTCCATCGTGCCGTTGATGATCTGGGCCAGCGGCAGGTAGTCCTCGCTGGTGCGCTGCTCGGTGACGGCGTAGACCTCGGCCTGCGCGTTGTTCACGATGTCGTCGACGTCGCCGCCGTCGGTCGCGTAGCCGAGCTGGACGATCCGCGTGCCGGCCTCGACGAGCCGCCGCAGCACCGCCCGCTCCCGCACGATCCGCGCGTAGTACCCGGCGTTGGCCGCCGTCGGCACCATCGAGATCAGCGTGTGCAGGTAGGGGGCTCCGCCGATCCGTCCCATCTCGCCGCGCTTGGTCAGCTCCGCGGCCACCGTCACCGCGTCGGCCGGCTCACCGCGGCCGTACAGGTCGAGGATCGCGTCGTAGACGACCTCGTGCGCGGGGCGGTAGAAGTCCGTCCCCTTGAGCTGCTCGACGACGTCGGCGATCGCGTCCTTGGACAGCATCATGCCGCCCAACACGCTCTGCTCCGCCGAGACGTCCTGCGGTGGCGTCCGGTCGAACCCGCCGTCGGACCGTCCGGAGCCCAGGCTCTGCTCCAGCTCCTCGATGCTCACCTGGTCGCTCTCACGCCGTCGTACCGTGCGTCCACCGTGCCCCGTCTCCCGTCGCTCCCCGAAGCCGTCCCGCGAGCCGCTCCGGACCTCGCAGCCCTGGCCCGATCGTTCGTACTGACGTTCTACCCCCGCCCCCTGACATCGCCGACGGGCATCCTCGCCCGGGACGTCCGAACAGCCCTCGATCGCGAGGCTAAGGGGCCGTACGGCGTGTCCCCAAGCGTGCCTCCGGGGGCCTGTGCGCAACTGCTCCGGGTCGGTGGACACGGGTGTGGAAAGCTCGGCTCGCCACTGTGCACAGCCCGGGGACAATGCTGTGGATACGTAGTGGGAACCCGTGGGATCCCGCTCTGAGCACCCACTTCATCCGGCGACATCTGTGGACAGGAACTGAGTTGGCGGCGCGTTCACCAGTTGGACACCCGGGCGGCGACCGGAGGCAGTCGCTGGACCGTCAGATCGTCGGTCTCGCGCTCCCCGCGCTCGGTGCACTCGTGGCCGAGCCGCTGTTCATCTTGATCGACTCCGCCGTCGTCGGACGCCTCGGCGCCCCGGAGCTCGCCGGTCTCGCGCTCGCCGGGACCGTCCTGACGACGGTGGTCGGCCTGTGCGTCTTCCTCGCCTACGCGACCACCGCGAGCGTGGCGCGGTCCCTGGGGGCCGGCGACCGGCGTCGGGCGATGCGGCTCGGGGTGGACGGCATGTGGCTGGCGCTCGGCCTCGGCGTCGTGCTGGCCATGGCCCTGTGGCTCGCCGCCCCCGACGCCGTCCGCCTGCTCGGGGCACCGGACGACGTCATCCCGCACGCGATCGCCTACCTGCGGTGGTCCGCCCCGGGTCTGCCGGGCATGCTCACCGTGCTGGCCACGACCGGCGTGCTGCGCGGCATGCTCGACACCCGCACGCCGCTGTGGGTCGCCGTCGGCGGCGCCGTGCTCAACGCGGTCCTCTCCGTGGTGCTGGTGCTCGGCGTCGGGATGGGCGTGGCCGGCTCGGGACTGGGGACCGCGATCGCCCAGACCGCGATGGGTGCCGTGCTGACGGCCGTCGTCGTGCGGGGCACCCGCCGGGTAGGGGTGTCGCTGCGCCCGTCGATCGGCGGCGTGCTGTCCGGCGTGCGCAGCGGGACGCCGTTGCTGGTGCGCACCGCCTCGCTCCGGACGGCGATGCTGCTGGCCGCGTGGGTCGCCGCCGGGCTGGGCACCGTGGCGCTGGCGGGCCACCAGGTGGTCGTCGCGCTGTGGGGGCTGGCGGCGTTCGCCCTGGACGCCCTGGCCATCGCCGCGCAGGCGATGGTCGGCCACGCGCTCGGTTCCGACGACGTCACCACGGTCCGCGCGGTGCTGCGTCGGACCCTGCAGTGGGGCGTCGCGGCCGGCGCGCTGCTGGGAGTGGTGCTCGGGGTCGCGGGCCGCTGGATCGCCCCCCTGTTCACGGCCGACGCCGACGTCCACCGCGCGGTCACCGTCACCCTGGTGCTGGTGGCGGTCACGCTGCCGATGGCCGGCTGGGTCTTCGTGCTGGACGGGATCCTCATCGGGGCCGGGGACGGGCGCTACCTCGCCGTCGTCGGAATCCTCACCCTCGCCGTCTACGCACCGGCGGCGCTCGCGGTCCGGGCCTGGGCCGACGAAGGCGCGTACGGGCTGCTGGTGGCCTGGCTCGCCTTCGCCGGGCTCTTCATGGCCGCCCGAGCCCTGACCACCGGCCTGCGAGCCCGCGGCACCGCCTGGATGGTCACGGGGGCGTGACGTCGTCGTCGGGCCGGTGAAGCCCTTGCGCTGGTGCCCCGGTCCGCCTCGCGGTGGACTGGGCGGATGCGCCGAACGTCCCGGGCCGGGCCGACCCGACTGGATCGGATCCTGCACCACCCCCGCACGTCGATGGCGTTCAAGGCGGCGGTGGCCGCGACGATCGCGTGGCTGATCGCCCAGCGCCTGCCCGGCCCCGCCCAGGAGTACCCGTACTACGCCCCGCTCGGTGCCGTGACGGCGATGTACCCGACGGCGGTCAGCTCTTTCCGCGAGTCGCTGCAGGGCGTCGCATCCATCCTGCTCGGTGCGTCGTTGGCCGTCGTCGTGGACGCGGTGCTCGGCGGCGGGCCGCTGCTCATCGCGATCGTCGTCGGGCTCGGCACGGTGCTGGCCGGCGCGCGGTGGCTGGGTGACCAGCGCGCCTACGTGCCCACCGCGGCACTCTTCGTGCTCATCATCGGCAGCGGGGACGACGTGGGCTACGCGGCCGCGTTCGCCGGGCTCTTCCTGCTGGGCGCGGCCGTGTCCGTCGGGCTCAACCTCCTGCTCCCCTCGCTCTCACTGCCCCGGGTCGACGCAGCGCTGGACGGACTGCGCGCCGGCCTGGCCGTACGGCTGCGGAGTCTGGCGGACCAGCTCGAGGCGGACCCGTCCGAAGAGCCCGGACCCGCCCTCCCGAGGACACCGGCGGTCAGCGCGCTGGACGCCGCCCGCGACGCGGTCCACCAGGCACAGGAGGCGACGCACGGCAACCTGCGCGCACGTCGGTGGCCGGACGCGGTGCCGTCCCGGGTCGCGGCCTACCAGGCGCTCGAGCGCGTCGCCTTCCTGGTGGACGACCTGCACGGCCTGCTCGACGGCGTCTGGCACGAGAACCCCGGACACGCGCCCGAGGCGCTGCGGCACCCGGCGGCGGCCGCCCTGCGCGCACTCGAGTCGGCCGTGACCGTCGTCGGCGTGCACGGGGTGGACCCGGCGCAGCGCGTCGCGATCGACGCCGCGATCGAGGACCTCACCCGGGCGCTCAGAACCACCGAGCACGACGGCGCGCCGGAGATGCAGTCGCTCGTGTTCGGGTCGATCATCACCAGCCTGCTCCGGTGCAGCACGGTCCTCGCGCCACCCGACCTGAGGGCGTCGTCGACCGAGTGAACACGGCCGCCATCGGACGACGTGGGCTCAGGCCTCCGGGACCACCCGCAGCGAGATCTGCGCGGAGAGGT
>CAYQFJ010000156.1:0-6711 GCA_964416715.1 uncultured Actinotalea sp.
TTCTAAGGCTCGGCATCGAGGTGGTTGGTCGGCTCGTCCAGCAGGAGCAGGTCGGGCTTCTCCAGCAGCAGCTTGCACAGCGCGACGCGGCGCCGCTCGCCGCCGGAGAGCACCGACACGTCGGCATCCGGCGGCGGGCAGCGAAGCGCGTCCATGGCCTGCTCGAGCTGGGAGTCCAGGTCCCAGGCGTTCGCGGCGTCGATCGCCTCCTGAAGCTTGCCCATCTCCTCCAGCAGCGCGTCGTAGTCCGCGTCCGGGCTCGCCATCTCCTCGGAGATCTGGTTGAACCGGTCGAGCTTGGCCTTGATCTCCGCCACGCCCTCCTCGACGTTGCCCAGCACCGTCTTGGACTCGTTCAGCGGCGGCTCCTGGAGCAGGATGCCGACGGTGTACCCGGGCGTGAGCCGCGCCTCGCCGTTGGACGGCTGGTCGAGGCCGGCCATGATCTTGAGGATCGTCGACTTGCCGGCGCCGTTCGGCCCCACGACGCCGATCTTCGCGCCGGGGTAGAAGCTCATGGTGACGTCGTCGAGGATCACCTTGTCGCCGTGCGCCTTGCGCGCCTTGTACATGGTGTAGATGAACTCAGCCACGTCGGTGTCTGCTCCTGTGTCGAGAGTGATGAGGGCGTGTCGAGGGGCCCACGCGGGCGCCCGGGCCCCCGCAAGCCTACGACGTGGCCAGGGCAACCTCCGCGTCGGACGACTCGTCCGCCGACGCCTCCTCCGGCAGGTCGCCCGGCTCGCCGGACACCGGTGCCGCGTCGGTGGCCCACGGGTCCGGCTCGCCGGCCGAACCGCCGCCACTCGGCTCACTGCCGTCGGGCCCCCCGCCACTCTCGTCCGCCCCGTTCTTGTAGATCCGCCGGGTGAACTCGGTGCGACCGCGCGCGAGGTCGTGGCCCAGCGCGGTTGCCTCCAGCACGAGACTGGTCCGCTGGCCGCTCTCCGAGGTCCACTCCTCGGTGTGCAGACGCCCGTGCACGATCAGCGGCTGGCCCTTGCGGACCGACCTGGCCACGTTCAGCGCCGTCTCCCGGAACAGCTTGACCGTGATCCACTCCGTGCGCCCGTCCACCCAGCCCTCCTGCCGGTTGTCGAACCGGCGCGGCGTGGTGGCCAGCCGGAAGCTCGTGAACGGCACCCCGCCCCCGACCACCTCGCGCGGATCGGTCGCGGCCCAACCGACCGCCGTGACGTTCAGCCCGTTGACACTCATGGTTCCTCCCCAGACTCCGGGGCCGGTCGGTCCGACCCTGGCCCCAGGGTCACGGTCGACGGCGGGAGCCGACCGAAAGGACTGCTCAGGCTGTGGACGGCTCCGGCGGGGCAGGGCTCGGGAGGGATGGCACGGGCGCCGTCGTCGCGTTGCGCACCGCGCGGTGGTCGTCGAGCACGAGGGCGGTGGGCCGCACCAGCACCTGCTCGACCACCTCGGCCAGAACCGACCCCACCCGGTCCTCCAGCTCCTGTGCCCGGCGTCGGGCGAGCGAGCGACGTAGCCAGGCGGCCACGCCCAGCGCGGCCGCCGCCACGATGATCGCGCCGCCGAGCACCGTGGCCAGCAGCGTCGCGGACCGGCTCCAGCCGTCGGCGGCCAGCAAGGTGCCCACCCCGAGGCCGAGCGCGGCGAGTCCTACCAGGCCCGCCACCACCGCCACGACCTTCGCGACGACGGCACCCCGCGACCCCCTGGTGGAGACGCGCACCCCCGCCAGCCGCGCGTCGACCTGCTCGACGAAAGCACCGACGTCGGGCACGGCGGCGGCGACCGCGTCCCGCCACGGCCCGGGCAGCTCGGCCGTGACACGCTCGATCCACCGGTTCCGGGCGATCGCGACCCGGCCGCGCTGGACGGACTCCGGGCCGTAGCCGTCCGTCGCCCGTCCACCGGCGGCGACCGCCCGACGCAGCCCGAGCGCCGCCGCCGACAGGCCGACCGCCTCGGCCAGCGTCCGCGCGGCCTCGGCGGGCAGGTCGCCCGGGGTCGGTTCGTCGTCGCCGACGGCGGTCGCGAGCAACCGGGCGGCGTCGGCCAGCCCGGCGGCGGCACGCACCTCGGCCACGCCACGCCCGGCCACCGCCTCGGCCAGGACCTTGCGCACCGCGAGGATCCCCTCACCCGCCCTCGCCGAGACGCCGTGCACCGGCACCCCGTCGAGCCCGTCCTCGCGCAGCAGCCTCCCGACGTCGTCCAGCAGGGCGGCACGCTCGGTGGCCGGGACCGTGTCGATCTGGTTGAGCAGCACGAGCATGGTGTCCTCGTGGCCGGCCAGGTGGCGCAGGTAGCCGGAGTGCAGGGCGTCGTCGGCGTACTTCTGCGGGTCGACGACGAAGATCAGCAGGTCGGCCATCGGCAGCAGCCGGTCGACGACCTCGCGGTGCTCGGCCTGCACCGAGTCGTGGTCCGGCAGGTCGAGCAGCACCAGGCCACGCAGGTCCGCCTGCGAGTCGCCGTCCAGCGCGCTCTCCCGCTCGATCCGCCGGTCCCGGGAGACGCCCAGCCAGTCCAGCAACGTCGAGGCATCGTGCGCCCACACGCAGGCGGCGACCTGCGACGTCGTCGGACGACGAACCCCGACGTCGGCGAACTCCAGTCCGGACAGGGCGTTGAACACGCTCGACTTGCCGGAGCCGGTGCCGCCGACCAGGGCCACCACGGTGTGGTCGACGCCGAGGGTCAGCCGGCCACGAACACCGTCCAGCGCGGCGCGCACCGCCTGGGCGGTCGACTCCGGTACCCGGTCCCCACCGCGCTCGAGCGCCTCCTCGAGCTCCACCGCCCGGTCCAGCAGCGCGGAGGTCCGTGGTCCGGGTGCCGCCGCGGCGCTCGGCGCGGTCACCTCAGCCCCTTGAGCTCGGCCAGGCGCAACCGCAGGCCCGACGCCGCGTCGTCGGCGAGCCCGGTGCCGTCCAGGTACGCACGTGCCGGGCTCGCACCGGCGACGGTCTGCTCCCGCGCGCGCCGGACCAGGTCGGCACGGACGTGCTCGACGACCGGCCCCGCTGCTGCCTCACCGACCGCCCGGCCCAGTGCCGTGGCCGCGCCGCGCACGCCCGAGGCGGCCGCCGCGAGGACCGTGGCCGCACCGTCGTCGCCGACGGCGCGCACCAACCGCGCGAGCGCCTTGCCGTGTGCACGGTCCGCCGTCTCCCGCAGGCGGGCGAGCTCCTGAGCGGCGCCTCGGAGCCAGTCGGCGGCGGACTCCTCCGGCGTGAGGTCGGCCGCAACCACGCCGGCCGACTCCTGCGCTGCGTCGCCCTTCCCGGCGTCCGTGTCCACCGCGTCGAGAACCGTCGCGGCGACCGGGGACGAGGCCGACCGCAACGCCCCGGTCACGGCCGTCTCCCCGCGCCGTCGTGCCGACTGGAGGACCACCATGGTGGCCGAGCCGAGCTCCTGGGCGAGCTGGCGCAGCACCTCGGCGCGAGCGGCCCGCCCCCGGCGCGGACTCCAGCGGCCGGCCAGCGGCCCCCCGGTCGCCGTGGCCGCCGTCCACACGGAGCGCACCGGACCCTCCGCCACCGCACCGTCCGCGACCAGAGCCGCCGTCCGCTCGGCAGGCGCGTGCGTCGCCTGCTCGACCAGACGGCTGAGCCCGGCGCGGGCGTCGACCTGCGCCTGGACGGCCTCGGCGAGCTCGTCCACCCACGGTTGCAGCGCGGTCAGCGAGCCACGCTGGGTGCGGACGATCACCGAACGGGCCCGGTCCGGCCCGGCGACCATGGTCAGCCAGCGCAGGATCGGCGCGACCGTGCCCGGTTCCAGCAGCCCCTCGTGCGGCCCGGCGTCGGGTACGAGGAACAACGGCACCGCCGCCATGCCGCGGTCGCGCAGCCGGTGCATGAGCTCGCCGCGCACGGTGACCATCGCGTCCTGCGGCACCCGGTTGAGCACCATCGCCATCGAGGTGCCGCGTTCGGCCGCCCGGTCGAGGACCTCCCACGGCAGGGCGTCGCCGTAGCGCGCGGCGGTCGTCACGAACACCCACAGGTCCGCCGACTCCAGCAGCCGGTGGGCGGTGCTGCGGTTGCTCTCGACCAACGAGTCCAGGTCCGGCGCGTCGATGACGGCCAGCCCGCGCGGGACGACGTCGTGCGCCACGACGTCCACGATCGCCATCAGGGGGTGCTCGGTGAGCAGCTCGGCGTCGTCCGGGTGGTGGACCAGCACCGGCCGGCGGGTGGTCGGCCGCAGCACACCGGCCGGGCTCACCTCCGTGCCGAGCAACGAGTTGACCAACGTCGACTTGCCCGCTCCGGTCGAGCCCGCCACGACCACGACCGCCGGGGCCGACAGCTCGCGCAGCCGGGGCAGCAGGTGGTCGTCGAGCTGGTCGAGCACCTCACGACGGCGGGCCTCGGCGCGATCCACGCCGTCCAGAGGGAGGGGGAACCGGGTGGCATCGACCTCCCGCCGCAGGTCGGTGACGGCGTCCAGCATGGACGAGCTCACCCGCGCGGGGCCGCTCCGGCCCGGCGCGACGACCCCCGCACCGCCGGAACCGCCGACGCCGATGCCCACCGGGGGCTGACGCTCGACGGACGGTGTGGACCTCACGGGCACATCCTCTCGTGCGATCCGGCCTGGACAAAGTGCGCGCGCCGTCCCCGGGACGGTTCCGGTGCAGGTCACGGGTACCGAACGAGGGTGCAGCGGTAGCGCGCCGTGGCCGGAGGTGGGGCGTCGGCGTCGGGCGGGCGGCTACTACGCTGGTCCGCAGCGCCTCCGTAGCTCAATGGATAGAGCAACGGCCTTCTAATCCGTAGGTTGCAGGTTCGAGTCCTGCCGGGGGCACCGACCGAAAATGACGTGCGTCGCGCCGTCGTGCAGTGGAACGGTGAGGTCACCGCACCGAGCTCTGCGGGGACCCTCCACCGGTGCCGACCCACCGGACCAACACCATCCACCGGAGCACCCCATGCACCCGACGACCGTCTACGAGATGTCGGTCGGCGAACACAACCGCCGGCTCGACGACCGGCACCGTGACCATCTGGCCGCGCTGCGCCGCCGTGAGCGTGACGAGGAGCCGGCCTCGGCCGCGACCCCGGCCCCGGCGCCGGCCCACGAGCTCGAGCCGACGGCGCCCGCGCAGGCGTGACCCGGTGATCAGCGCACCGACGTGTTCCCGGTCCACCAGCCCGGCCGCCGGACCCCATAGAGTGACGGCGTGAGCCCTGCATCCTCGCCCAACGACCGGATCGTCTGGATCGACTGCGAGATGACCGGGCTGGACCTCGAGAACGACGTGCTCGTCGAGGTCGCCGCGGTCGTCACCGACTCCGAGCTCAACGTCATGGGCGAAGGGGTCGACGTCGTGATCACCCCGCCGGACGCCGCCCTGGCACAGATGGACCCCTTCGTCCGGGACATGCACACCAGTTCCGGCCTGCTCGACGTCCTCGCGGACGGCGTGACCGTCGCCGAGGCGCAGGAACGCGTGCTGGACCACGTCAAGCAGTGGGTGCCCGAGGCGGGCAAGGCGCCGCTGGCGGGCAACTCCGTGGGGACGGACAAGGCGTTCCTCGAGCGTGAGATGCCCGAGCTCGTCGGTCACCTGCACTACCGGGTGATCGACGTCTCCTCGATCAAGGAGCTGGCACGGCGCTGGTACCCGCGCATCTACTTCAACTCCCCGGCGAAGAACGGCGGGCACCGCGCCCTGGCGGACATCCTGGAGAGCATCGACGAGCTGCGCTACTACCGCGCGGCGATGTTCGTCCCCCAGCCCGGCCCGGACACGGACACGGTGAAGCGGACGGCCGCCGAGGTCGTCTCGACAAGCGTCCTGCCGGGCCGATCGCTGACGTGAGCGGTCCGGTCGTCCGAGGTGTCCCCGTCGCCCGAGTCGCCGCCGTCCGAGTCACCGCCGCCTGAGTCACCGCCGCCTGCGTCACCGCCGCCTGCGGCGGCCGGCAGGACGGTTCGCCCCGCGCTGGTCGTCGGGCTGGTCGTCGTCGGGATCGTGGTGCTCGCGACCGCGCCGTCCGGCCTGGGGTCGGTCCTGGTGGGTGTCGGCGTGGTGGCGCTGGTCACCGGGGTCTGGGCGGTCCTGGTGGGCCGGGCGTGGGTCGGCCGGCTGGGCCGTGGCGGCGGGCTGGCGGTCACCGTCGGCGCGGTGCTGCTCATCGGACTCGGCGGAACGCTGTCGGACAGCCTGGAGGACGCCGAGAACCCGGACGCCCAGGCGCAGACCGCGGTCGGGGACGACGACACGTCCCCCGCCGAGCGGGGCGCCCCCGGTGGTGCACCCGACGACGAGACCCGGCCTTCCGTGGACCCGGGCCAGACGACGTCCCCCGCCCCGGACGAGCCCGGCACCCCGACGGACCGGTCCGGCCCCACCGACGGGCCGTCGTCGGACGCTTCGACGACACCCGCACGCCCGGACGCGGCCGCGGGTGCCGCGCTGGCCACCGTGGACCTGCTCGAGGTCAAGGGCAGGGCACCCAAGACCGGGTACGACCGGGACGCGTTCGCCTACCGCGCCGTGGACCTGGACCGCAACGGGTGCGACACCCGCAACGACATCCTCAACCGCGACCTCACCAGCATCACCCACCGCCCCGGGACAGGCGGGTGCACGGTCGAGACCGGCACGCTGGCGGACCCCTACAGCGGCACGTCGATCGCGTTCCGGCGTGGGACCGGCACCTCCAACGACATCCAGATCGAGGTACTCGACTGGACGATTCAGGCCCCGCGGGT
>CAYQFJ010000157.1:0-6582 GCA_964416715.1 uncultured Actinotalea sp.
CAGCTCACCCCACCTGTACACCGACCTGAACATCCCCGAGGGCACCAAGGGCCGACTGCCACGCTCGAAGCAGACCCGCGCCGGGCTGGACGCCGAGGCCGTCGAGGACATCGGCGAGACCGGCAAGCACAGCGGCGGCGGCCAGGACCGGCGCCGGGGCGCCGGCGACGGCAACCGCCAGGGCGGCCCCGGCGGCCGGGGCGGTCGCGGTGGACGCTCCGGCGGTCGTGACCAGCGCGATCGCCAGGGCGGCGACGACCGTCAGGGACGCACCGACGCCGGCCGTTCCGGTGGTCGCTCCGGTGAGCACGGCTCCGGCGAGCGCCGCTCGTCCGCCCAGGACGCGCCGTCGGGCGGCTCGCCGAACCGCCGCCGTCGCAACCGCCGTCGCACCCGCGGCGGCAAGCCCACCACGGGCGACGCCCAGACCTGACACACCGGGCGCCGCGACCCTGTGGGCGCGTGGCCGAGCGAGGTCGGCTCAGGGACGGATCACCGGGACCGCTCCGCGGGACTCGATCTCCTCGAGCACCTCGGGGGCGGTGGTGTTCTCGCCGAGCCGGTTGGGCTTGCCGGTGCCGTGGTAGTCGCTCGAACCGGTGACCAGCAGGCCCGACGACGTCGCGAGCCCGGTCAGCCGTTCGCGGTCCGCCGTGGTGTGGTCCCGGTGGTGCACCTCCAACCCGGCCAACCCGGCGTCGGCCAGACGACGGATGACCCGGTCGGCCACCACCCGGCCGCGCCCGCTGGCGGCGGGGTGCGCCATCACCGGCACCCCGCCGGCCGCGCGGATCAGTCGCACCGCCTCCTCGGCGTCGGGCGCGTAGTACGGGACGTAGTACCTCGACCGGCCGTGCAGCAACGTGTCGAACGCCTCGGAACGGTCCACGACGAGCCCGCGGGCGACCAGGGCGTCGGCGATGTGCGGGCGACCGACCGTCGCCCCCGGGCCGGCCTGCGCCTCGACGTCGTCCCAGGTCAGCGCGTGGTCGGCGGAGATGCGCTCGACGATTCGCCGGGCTCGCTCGGCACGTGCGCTGCGGGTGCGCTCGGTGACCGCGAGCAGCTTCGCGTCGGTCGGGTCGTACAGGTAGCCGAGCAGGTGGACGCTGATCCCGTCGGCCACGGCCGAGATCTCCGCGCCGCGCACCAGCGCGATCCCCAGCTCCCGGGCGGCCGCCTCCGCCTCGACCCAGCCCGCCGTGGTGTCGTGGTCGGTGATCGCGACCACGTCGACGCCGGCCCGGACCGCCGCGGCGACCAGCCCGGCGGGCGGGTCGGTTCCGTCCGACACCGTCGAGTGCGCGTGCAGGTCGATGACCACCGCCTCACCATAGGGGGCAGGTGCGACCATGGGGGCATGAGCGAGCAGCCTTCAGACCCGAACGGCGGCGAGCAGCCGCTGGCCGAGCGCGGCGCGAACCGGTCGCAACGGCCGTCGTCGGACGCTTTCCTGGCCTTCGTGGCCGACCGCTGGGCGGACCGGCCCGACCGGACCACCCGGCCCGCCGACGTCGCGCCGTTCGCGGCCGCGCGGCGGGACCGGCTCTCCGCCCTGTTCCCCGGAGAGCGGCTGGTCGTCCCGGCCGGGCCGCTGGTGACGCGGTCCAACGACACCGACTACCGGTTCCGACCGCACTCGGCCTTCGCCCACCTGACCGGCCTGGGCACCGACCAGGAGCCCGACGCCGTCCTCGTGCTGCACCCCGTCGACGACGGTCACGAGGCCGTCCTGTACTTCCGCCCCACGGCCGGACGGGACACCGAGGAGTTCTTCGCCGACGCGCGGTACGGCGAGTTCTGGGTGGGTGCGCGCCCGACCCTGCGCGATCTCGCGGAGGTCACCGGCATCGCCACCGCCACGCTCGACGAGCTCGCCGAGGCGCTGGCCAAGGACGTCGGCCCGGACGGTGTACGGATCCGCGTCGTCCCCGGGGCGGACCGCGAGGTCACCCAGGTGGTGGAAGAGGCCCGGCAGGGCTCCGAGCGCAGCCGCGCCGAGCAGGCCGCCGACGACGCCGCCCTCGCCGAGGCGCTCGGCGAGCTGCGCCTGGTCAAGGACTCCTGGGAGGTCGAGCAGCTCCGCGAGGCCGTGGCCGCGACGATCGAGGGGTTCGAGCGCATCGTCCGCGAGCTCGACCGCGCCGTCGAGCACCCGAGGGGAGAGCGGGTGATCGAGGGGGCCTTCGGTGCGCACGCGCGCGAGGAGGGCAACTCCGTCGGCTACGAGACCATCGCCGCGGCCGGCCCCAACGCCACCACGCTGCACTGGATCCGCAACGACGGACCCGTGCGTCGCGGCGACCTGGTGCTGATCGACGCCGGGGTGGAGGTCGACTCGCTCTACACCGCGGACCTCACCCGCACGCTTCCGGTGGACGGGGAGCTCACCGAGGTCCAGCGCCGGGTCTACATCGCGGTGCTGGACGCCGCCGACGCCGCGTTCGCCGTCGCGAAGCCGGGCTCACGGTTCCGCGACGTGCACGCAGCCGCGATGGAGGTGATCGCCACACGGTTGGCCGAGTGGGGCCTGCTGCCGGTCTCCGCCGAGGAGTCCCTGCAGCCGGACGCGCAGTTCCACCGGCGCTGGATGGTCCACGGCACCAGCCACCACCTGGGACTCGACGTGCACGACTGCGCCCAGGCGCGGCGGGAGATGTACCTGGACGCCGTGCTGGAGCCGGGCATGGTCTTCACCATCGAGCCCGGGCTCTACTTCAAGGCCGACGACCTGGCCGTGCCGCCGGAGTACCGCGGGATCGGCGTGCGGATCGAGGACGACGTGCTGATCACGGCCGACGGCCACGAGAACCTCTCGGCCGCCCTGCCCCGGCGCCCCGACGACGTCGAGGCGTGGATGCGGCGGCTCCGCGCCTCATGACGGCGGGCCGCTCGGGCGGCATGGCGGCCGGCTCAGGCCTGTGGGGGGCCCGACGGGGGCGGGGCCGGGGACGACGGCGGGTTCGGGCTCGACGGCGGCTGGACCGAGGTCGGCGGCTGGAGCGGGGCGGCGGGGGGCGCCGTCGTCGGGCTCACCTGGGGTCGGCCCACTCCCGGCCCGCCGGGCTCGTTGAGGATCGCGCGGGCCTTGTGCGCGTGCTCGGTCGCACACAGCAGCGCATACGTCCCCGCGACGATCTGGCTGGAGGAGGTGAAGTCGCGCCGGCCGCGGGTGAACGCGTACGAGATCACCGAGAACAGGATCCCGAACGCCGCGCCGATGGCGACCGCCGGAAGGATCGGCAGCACCTGACCCGCGCTGGTGAACAGGGACAGCAACAACCCGACGAACAGGCCGAACCAGGCACCCGACGCGAGCCCGGCGATCGCCACCCGGGAGTACGTGAGCCGTCCGGTGACACGCTCGACCATGCGCAGGTCCGTCCCGACGATGGTCACGTGCTGGACCGGGAACTCCTTGTCCGACAGGTGGTCCACCGCGCGCTGCGCCTCGATGTAGGTGTCGTACGCCGCGATGGGATCCCCCTTGGGCGGGGTGGGTACACCGGGTGCACGCGAGTTCCGGTTCATCGTCATGTTCCGATCCTCTCGCATCAGCAGGTCCACCACTACCCTGGCACCCGTGAGCAGCGCAGGCACGCGGGTCTTCGTCGCCCGCCTGGCGGGGACGGCCGTGTTCGACCCCATCGGCGACCAGGTCGGCCTGGTGCGGGACGTCGTCGTGCTGCTGCGCGCCACCGGCGCCCCGCGGGCGGTGGGCCTGGTGGTCGAGGTGCCCGGACGACGTCGGGTGTTCCTCCCGCTGACCCGTGTCACCAGTATCGACGCCGGGCAGGTGATCAGCACCGGGCTGGTGAACATGCGCCGGTTCGAGCAGCGCGCCTCGGAGACGCTCGCCGTCGGCGAGCTGCTGGACCGGCGTGTCGAGCTGACCGACGGCAGCGGTGAGGCCGTCGTCGTCGACCTGGCGATCGAGCAGCAGCGCACCCGCGACTGGCAGGTGAGCAAGCTCTACGTCCGGCGCGTGCCGCGCGGCAAGGGCGGGCTGATGCGCCGGCGTCGGGGGGAGACGCTGATCGTCGGGATCGACGAGGTGACGTCCCTGGCGGGCGGCTCGGAGCAGGGCGCCGAGCTCATGCTCGCCTCGTACGACGCACTCAAGCCCGCCGACCTCGCGGACGTGCTGCACGAGCTCGGTGCCACCCGTCGGCTGGAGGTCGCCAGCGCGTTGGCCAACGAGCGGCTGGCGAAGGTCCTCGAGGAGCTCCCCGAGGACACCCAGGTGTCCATCCTGTCCGGGCTTGGTGCGGAGCGCGCCGCCGACGTGCTCGACGTGATGCAGCCCGACGACGCCGCGGACCTGCTGGCCGAGCTGCCCGCCGAGCAGGCCTCCGAGCTGCTGGAGCTCATGGAGCCGGAGGAGGCCAAGGACGTCCGCCGGCTGCTCGAGTACGACGACGACACCGCCGGCGGCCTGATGACCACCGAACCGGTGATCCTCGGGCCGGAGACGTCGATCGCCGCGGCGCTGGCCCACGTGCGCCGCCAGGACCTGACCCCGGCGCTGGCGTCGATGGTCTTCGTCGTCCGGCCACCCCTGGAGACGCCGACCGGCCGGTTCCTCGGCGTCGTGCACTTCCAGCGCCTGCTGCGCGAGGCGCCGCACGAGCAGCTCGGCAGCTTCCTGGACTCCGAGATCGAGCACGTGCCCGCCGACGCCCAACTGGGCCGACTGACCCGGATGCTGGCCACGTACAACCTGCTCGCGCTGCCGGTTCTGGACGACGAGCGACGGTTGCTGGGCGCGGTGAGCGTCGACGACGTGCTCGACCACCTGCTGCCCTCCGACTGGCGCGAGGCGGACGCCGAGCAGACCGACCGCGTCATGGCCGCCCAGCAGGAGGCGGACCATGGTTGACCGGCTGGACACCCCCAAGGAGAGCCGGGGCTCGTGGCGCCCACGGGTCGACCCGGACCTGATCGGGCGCGGGGCCGAGGCGTTCGCCCGGTTCATGGGCACCGGACGGTTCCTGCTCTACATGACCGCGTTCGTCATCTTGTGGATCGTGGCGAACGTGGTGGCGCTGTGGGGGCTGCGGTGGGACCCGTACCCGTTCATCCTGCTCAACCTGTTCTTCTCGGTGCAGGCCTCGTACGCGGCGCCGCTGATCCTGCTCGCGCAGAACCGGCAGGACGACCGGGACCGGGTCTCCCTGGAGCAGGACCGGCAGCGCGCCGAGCGGTCGTTGTCCGACACCGAGTACCTGGCGCGGGAGATGGCCGCGTTGCGGATCGCCCTGGGTGAGGTCGCCACCCGCGACTTCGTCCGGTCCGAGCTGCGCAACCTGCTCGACGAGGTCACGACCGACCGCGGGGCCGCCGACGTCGCCGAGACCGTCGACGGTGCGGACCCGCGACATTCGGCACCCGACGATCGCCGACCTACCATGGGGACATGTCCCTCCCCACCTCCCAGTCCGTCACCACCGCCCTCGAGGGGGTCATCGACCCCGAGATCCGGCGGCCGATCACCGACCTGAAGATGGTGCGCTCGGTCGACGTCGCCGAGGGCGGGGGCGGAGCCGTCGTGACGGTGGGGGTCGACCTGACGACCGCAGGCTGCCCGCTCAAGGACACCATCACCCGGGACGTCAAGGCCGCGGTCGCGGCGCTCGACGGGGTGGCCGAGGTGCGCGTCGACCTGGGGGTCATGACGCCCGAGCAGCGTGACGAGCTCAAGTCCATGCTGCGCGGCGGGGCGGCCGAGCCGGTGATCCCGTTCGCCCAGCCGGACAACCTGACCAAGGTCTACGCGATCGCCTCGGGCAAGGGCGGCGTCGGCAAGTCCTCGGTGACGGCGAACCTCGCGGTCGCGATGGCGGCCGACGGCCTCAAGGTCGGCGTGCTGGACGCGGACGTGTACGGGTTCTCGATCCCGCGCATGCTCGGCGTCACCCAGACGCCGACCAAGGTCGACGACATGATCCTGCCGCCGATCGCGCACGACGTGAAGGTCATCTCGATCGGCATGTTCGTCCCGGCGGGTCAGCCGGTCGTGTGGCGCGGGCCGATGCTGCACCGGGCCCTGCAGCAGTTCCTCGCGGACGTGTTCTGGGGGGACCTCGACGTGCTGCTGCTCGACCTGCCGCCCGGGACCGGGGACATCGCGATCTCGGTGGCGCAGATGCTGCCGTCCAGCGAGCTGCTCGTGGTGACGACGCCGCAGGTCGCCGCCGCGGAGGTGGCCGAGCGGGCCGGCTCCGTCGCGCTGCAGACCCAGCAGAACGTCGTCGGCGTGGTGGAGAACATGTCCTGGCTGGAGCAGCCGGACGGGTCGCGGCTGGAGCTGTTCGGCTCCGGTGGTGGGCAGACCGTCGCCGACAGCCTGGCCCGCTCGATCGGAACCGACGTCCCGCTGCTGGGTCAGGTCCCGCTGGACGTCGCACTGCGCGAGGCCGGCGACGGAGGCACCCCGGTCACCCTGACCGCACCGGACTCCCCCGCGGCCCACGTCCTGCGCGAGGTCGCCCGCGGCCTGGCGACCCGCTCCCGAGGCCTCGCCGGCCGCCCCCTCAACATCTCCCCCGTAACCGCCTAACCCCCCGCCCCACCCCACCCCCC
>CAYQFJ010000158.1:0-6549 GCA_964416715.1 uncultured Actinotalea sp.
CGAAGCTCGAACCCATGCGACACGCGCTGTCGGTGGGCTGACGAGCTGCCTGGTGGCGGTTGAGCACTGCGCAGACCGGCCTCGGTGGCTCGACGCCGGATGAGCACTGCTCGAACCGACCGTCTTGGGCTGTGTCAGCCCTGCTGGAACCAGTCCCACGGGTCGAACTGGGCCCCGTCGGACGGTCTCTGATCACTGTCTGAGCCGGGTCCACGGTTCGAGCCCTGCCGACCGTCGGGGCCTTGCTGCTCCGAACCCTGCTGGCCCGGACCCTGCTGTCCGGGACCCTGCTGCTCCGAACCCTGCCGGGCGGGGGTCTCGTCCCGCACCGCGAAGGTCACGTCGACGTTCAGCGCCTCGCCGTCCCGCACCACCGTCAGGGTGGCTCCGGTGCCCGCCGGGCGCTCCCGGACGAAGGCGGTCAGCGACTCCGCGCCGTTGACCGGCTCGTTCCCGATCGCGACGACCACGTCCCCCTCGCGCAGGCCCGCGTCGTCGGCCGGGGAGTTTGCGACGACCTCGACCACCTCGGCCCCGCGGCGGGTCGTGCCGTCCGCGGTCGCCTCGCCGTCCTTGAGGCTGACGCCCAGGAACGCGTGGTCGGCCGTGCCGTCGTCGATCAGCTGGGCCGCCACCCGCTGGGCCAGCGCCGACGGAATCGCGAAGCCCAGGCCGATCGAGCCTGCGGTCGCGCTGCTCCTGGAGAGCGAGGCGATCGAGGAGGTGATCCCGATTACCTCACCCTGGGCGTTGAACAGCGGTCCACCGCTGTTGCCCGGGTTGATCGCGGCGTCGATCTGGATCGCGTTGGTGACCACCGGGTCGTCACCGCCGTCCGAGGTGGTGACCGGCCGGTTGATCGCCGAGACGATCCCCGTCGTCACGGTGCTGTCCAGACCGAGGGGGTTGCCCACGGCCATCACGGGGGAACCGACCTGGACCTCATCGGAGTCACCGAGCACCGCCGGGGTCAGGTCCGAGGGCGGATCGTCCAGCTCGATGACAGCGAGGTCCGTGGTCGGGTCCGTGCCGAGGATCGAGGCGCCGAAGATGCGACCGTCCGCCAGCGTCACTCGGATCCCGTCGTCGACCGCGTCACCGACGACATGGTCGTTGGTGAGCACGCGACCGTCCTCGTCGAGGATGACGCCGGATCCCTTGCCCGCGCCGGACCGGGTCCGGACGTCGATCGCGACGACCGAGGAACGAACCGCTTGGGCGACGGCGCGCCAGTCGGGCTCGTCCGCCGTCGACCCGGTGACCGGGACGTTCTCCGACTCGTGCTGCCCGATGGTGGACAGGTCCGCCGGTGACGCCTGCCCCGGGCCGCCCGCGCCCTGCGCGGTCAAGGTGCCCGTGATGCCGAGCGTGGCCAGGCTCGCGACCAGTGCACCGGCGACCGCTGCGGCGAGCACGGGGACCCATGCGGTGCGCTTCCCCCGCGGCGTCGGCTCGCCGCCGGACGCTCCGCGCGGTGATGGAGCAGCAGCGCCACCGGGCGGGGGTGGCGGGTAGGCCGCGGAGAAGCCGGTGGTCTGCTGCGACGGCTCGGGCACCGGCTGGGTCGTCGGCTCGTTCTCGGGTGTGGTGGACATGGGACCTCCTTCGACGGATCCAGCACACCCCACCGACCTGGTACCGACCTGGAGCCTTCCTGGGAGTCCGCTGGGAACCGTCCAGCGTCGACACGATCGGGGCAGGAGAACTCGGTCGGGCCGTCGCCTGCTTCAGAACGGCGGCGCTAGGTCGGGTTGGGCGTCGTCCGTGGGTGTCGGGTCACTTCGATCCGCGTCCGGGCGCACCGAGTCGTCCGGGCGCACCGAGTCGTCCGGGCGCACCGAGTCGTCCGGGCGCGCCGAGTCTGGTGAGTCAACGTCGCGCGGATCGCCAACCGGTGGGTCAAGGCCTCGTGGATCGCCGGCCGGTAGAAGCTGGTCCGGTGAGGCCGGTGAGTCCGGTGAATCGGGTGAGTCCGGTGGGTCCACCATCGAGGAGAAGCCAAGTGGTTCGGCGGCGTTCGGGGCTCGTGTGTACCGGTGGCCGGTCCGAGCGGTCCACGACGTGACCCCGGTGTCGGTGTCGCGCTCGACCTTCCACTCGCCTTGCGTCTTCAGTCGGTGATGGAACCGGCAAAGGGCGTGCAGGTTGTCGTACCGAGTCTGTGGTTCGCCGGCCGGGCCGGCGTTGTCGAACGGTGTGATGTGGTCCAGGTCGCAGCGGACGGCGGTGATCCGGCAGCCCGGGAACGTACACGTGACGTCCCGGTGGACCACGTCGTCGGCCAGTCGCGTGCTGGGCCGGTAGCTGTGGCTGCCACGAGCGACCGACGCACCGGTGCCGGCGTCGACCAGCACCGGACGCCAGCTGGCGTCATCGGCGATCTGGCGGGCCATGGCCGCCGGGATCGGCCCGTAGCCCGCCAAGGTCGCCGGGGCGGCGTCCAGGCCCAGCAGACTGCGCGCCGAGGCGGTGACCTCCAGGTGCGGACGACGTCGTCGTCGGGCCGTCAAGGGACCGTGCGGGCCCATCCCGGAGTCCAGCACCCCGGACAACACGTCCACCAGCGCGTCGGCGCGCCGGGCGTCGATGCCCCGCGGGTCGTCGTGTGCGGCACTCGCAGCCACGGCGTCGACCCCGGTCATCACCCGCATCGCGTCGTCGGCGGGCAGGAAGGCGGTCAACCACGCCATCGAGTCCGGTGCAGGCGTCATCCGGACGCAACGGTCGGCCTTGGCCCGTCGGTGCCGCTCCTCGGCGGCCCCGGGGTTCAGCACCAGCTCGGTGCGCCGGATCGCTGAGCGCAGCTGCGGTGCAGTCAGGTCCGGCGCGTCGCCCAGGACCGCCTCCTGCACCGTGCGCGCGGTCTGCAGACCGAGGTGCGCGGTCTGGTCGACGAGCGTTCGAGCCTTCCGCACGTCGACGGCTCCGTCCGCCAGCGCGTCGTGCACCGCCGGAGAGTGCTCCAACCGGACGGCCAGGTCCACGAGGTCATCCGCCGCGTGGCCGGTCGTCGCCAGCCGAGCCGCGATCTGCGGGGCCACCTGCTCCGCCTCGCGGCCTGAGCAGGCCCGCCGCACCATCTCGGCGACCACCGACGCCTGCGCCGCCGTCGCCCAGGAGACGACTCGCTCCCAAGCGGCGACCACCTCCACCAGGGCCGCCTCGTCCACGTCCGGGAGCGACACACCGAGCAGCACCTGCGCGAGATCCAGCCCCGGTCCCATCGACTCCAGCAGCGCGGCCAACGGGTGCCTCTCAGCCCACGACGAACCCGACGGCGGCGCCGCGACTGGCGGCACCGTCCCCGTGCTCCGCGGTGTGGAAGGCATGAGAACACGCTAGAACCGTGGTCTGACATTCCCGATCTGAACCGTTGCGGCGCCCCTCTCGGGTGCAACCGATCCGCCCAGCGCCCGCGGATCCGGGGTAGCCATGGCTGTTCTTCCTTCCGGGAAGGGGCGATCCCCCCGCGCCCGCGGACCGGGTCATGCGCGGGATCCCGTGCGCCTCCTGCGCGAAGCGATCCCCCCGCGCCCGCGGATCCGGTCCTAGCGCGCCCGGCCAAGCACCTCGGCGACGACCTCCGTCGCGTGCGACGCCAACCGAGCGGCGAGCTCACGCCGGCCGTCGCGATCGACTCGTACCTCGATCACGCTGATCCCGCGCATCGGTCCCGCGAGCGCATCCCGAAGCGCCTCGACGCCGGTCACCACCGTGTGACCTGTGCCGTACCCCGCGCAGAGCGCGGCGAGATCGGCACCGTGCGGCGTGCCGAACACCCGCTCGAACGTGCCCGCGAACCGGGGCTCACCGTGCTCGAGCCCGACGAAGATCGAACCACCGCCGTCGTTGGCGACCACGACCTGCAGGTCGGGGCGCCGTTCGAGCGGCCCGACGAGCAGTCCCCCGACGTCGTGCAGGAAGGTCAGGTCCCCGACGAGCGCTCGCACCGGGCGTCCCAGCGCGAACGCGACCCCGGCAGCCGTCGAGACCGTGCCGTCGATCCCGGCCAACCCACGGTTCGCGAGCACCAGCGGAGGCTCGTCCCAGGTCGCCACCAGGTCGAGGTCGCGCACCGGGTTGCTCGACCCGACGACGAGCGCGTCCTCGGGACCGGTCGCATCGGCGACCGCCGCCGCGACTGCGGGTCCGGTGAGCGCCTCATCGGTGCCGCCCAGGGCCGGCCTGTGCAAGCCAACAGCGTTGTCCCGGCCAACCCTGTCCACAGTCGCACCGACCAGCCCGCGGATCCTCCGACCGAGCTCGGCCCCCGCACGTTGCCAGGCACCCAGCCAGTCCGCGCCCGACTCGCGGGTGCCCGACACGTCCGCACCCGACGTCGCCCCACCGGCCGACCCGACCCCGCCGACGATGGTGACCCCACGACCGAGGTTCCCCCGCAGCAGATCGGGTGGGACCTCGGTGAGCACCTGCTCGGCGTTGCGCGCGGCATCCGGCCAGCCCGCGCCGTCGGGCGCGATCACGAGC
This sequence comes from uncultured Actinotalea sp., assembly GCA_964416715.1. Lineage (GTDB taxonomy): Bacteria > Actinomycetota > Actinomycetes > Actinomycetales > Cellulomonadaceae > Actinotalea. The sequence continues at coordinate 4,489 of CAYQFJ010000158.1, forward strand.
GTCTGGACGTCGCGCCGGGCGAGCAGCGCGTGTACCTGCCGGGAGAGCGTCGGGCGTCCCAGCACGACGACCCGCTGGACCTGGTCGGCGAGCGCATGCTCCCCGAGCAGGAGCCGGTACGGCCCGATGGCGTTCGGTCCCCCCCGCGCGCCCGACGACGGCTCGGCGAACAACGGCCAGTCGTTCGCCCGTGCCATCCACTCCGCGACCCGTCCCGCACCGTCCCCGGCCAGGACCACTGTGCGCACCCCGTCCGCCGGCCGCAGACCCGCCCCGGGTTCGACAGCCGTCAGCGTGGCGACCGACGGCGGGCGCCCGGCAGAGGGACGCCCGCCAGAAGAACGCCCGGCAGGAGGAACAGCCCCGACCGCCTTACGCGTGACGACCTCGACCAACCCGTCACGCGACCGCTCGGGCCACGCACCGCCGTCGGGCACCAACGGGTCACGGAAGGCGAGGTTCAGGTGCACCGGACCTGGATCGCCCGTCCGGCTCCCGCGGGCCGCAGCGACCGCACGCGCGGCCACGTGACGCAGGTCCCGGTCCTCCCCCGCGCGACCGGTGGGAGCGGGGACGTCGACGGTCATCCGCACCGCGGGTGCGAGCAGGCCGACCTGGTGGGTGGTCTGGTTGGCGCCGACGTCGCGCAGCTCGTGCGGGCGGTCGGCGGTCAGAAGCAGCAACGGCAACCCGCTGTGCTGCGCCTCCAGCACGGCCGGGTGCAGGTTCGCCACGGCGGTGCCCGACGTCGTCACGACGGCGACCGGACGAGGGTGACCGTCCGCGCGGGCCCCCTTGGCGAGCCCCAGCGCCAGAAAGCCGGCGGAGCGCTCGTCGATGCGTACGTGCAGCTCCAGCGCTGGGACGTCGGGGGCACGTTCGACCGACGTCCCGGAGCCGTCGCGGACCCCGGAGCCCCCAGAGCTTCCGGAAGCCCCGCGCGCCCCGGTGCTCCCGGCCGCCTCGGCCACGGCGTACGCCAACGGCGCGCTACGCGAACCCGGCGCGAGGACGACCTCACGCACCCCGAGGTCGGCCAGCGCCTGGAGCAGCACCCGCGCGCCGTGCACGGCCGGCGAGCGGCCGGGCGTGTTCGTCGGGTCGGACGACGCCGGGGGCGGGTCCGCCGAGGATGTCACCGGCGGTTCCCGTCGGCACGCGCCTGCTCGTTGGCTCCCGCACGCTCATCGGCTCCCGCAGGGTCGGCCGCACGATCGCCTGCACCATCGGCTTCACTGTCGGACGCCGCCGCCAGCACGTCGTCGATCCGGTGCATCCAGCGCGCCTCGAGCGCGGCGTCCGCTGCATTCGCCGCGAGCAGTGCCTCGTCGGGCCGGGGCCGCCGCACCGTGATCTCCCCGTCGACCGGCAGCAGCGGGTCCGCGACGACGTCGTCGGTCAGCAGCTGGGCCGTGCCGAGCCCGCAGGCGTACGGCAGCTCCGGGAGCGCCGCCGCGAGCGCCAGCCCCGCGGCCAGCCCGACGGAGGTCTCCAGCGCCGAGGACACCACCACCGGCAGACCGAGCTGCTCGGCGAGCTCCAGGCAGGCACGCACCCCGCCGAGCGGCTGGACCTTGAGCACGACCACGTCCGCCGCCCCGGCCCGCGCCACGGCCAGCGGGTCCTCGGCCCGGCGGACCGACTCGTCGGCCGCCACGGGCACCCGCGCACCGCGGCGGACGACCGCCAGGTCCTCGACCGTCGCGCACGGCTGCTCGACGTACTCCAGCCCGCCGGCGGCGCGGTCCAGCAGCGGCAGACGGGCCAGCGCGGTCGGTACGTCCCAGGCGCCGTTCGCGTCGATCCGGACCTTGCCGCGCGGTCCGAGGGCGTCCCGCACCGCTTCGAGCCGCTCCACCTCCTGGTCGATGGTGTGGCCGGGCTCGGCGACCTTGACCTTCGCGGTACGGCAGCCCGAGGATGCGACCAGCCGCCGGGCGACGTCGGCGTCGACGGCGGGCACCGTGACGTTGACCGGAACCGAGTCGCGCACCGGCGCGGGCCATCCCTCGTCGGCCGCCTCCCGCGCCGCGCGCCACCAGGCGACGGACTCGGCGTCGT
>CAYQFJ010000159.1:0-6499 GCA_964416715.1 uncultured Actinotalea sp.
GTCGAGCGCCGCGCGGATCGTCCGGCCGGAGAACAGCACGTCGTCGACCAGGACCACCACCTTGTCCGAGACCCCCTCGCGGTGGGGGCCGGGAAGCTCGGTCGCGCCGATGCTCCGGGTGGGGTGCCGGTGCAGGTCGTCGCGGTACATGGTCACGTCGAGCGAGCCGACCAGGTCGGCGGCGTCGAGCCCGCCCTCGACCTCGGCGATCTTCGCGGCGAGCCGGCGGGCCAGCGGCAGCCCGCGGGTGGGGATGCCGAGCAGGACGAGATCGGCGGCGCCGCGGTTGCGCTCGAGGATCTCGTGCGCGATGCGGGTCAGTGCCCGGGTGATCTCCAGGGGGCCGAGCACCTCCGCACGCGGAGCGGCGCCGGGCACGGCGGGGCCAGAGGACATCTGGCGACCTCCTTCCCCGCCTCACGGGACGGGCCTTAAAGGATGTCGGACGCCACGACACTACTGCACGGTGCTCGATCTGCCGCACGGTGCGCGATCTGCCGCACGGTGCGCGATCTGCCGCGCGGTGCTCGGTCCCCCGGGACGGAGGCCGGCCTCCCGAGGCTGCGGCGACGAACGCGTCGAACGAGTTGTTCAACTTCGCCCCGAACGCGCCGATAGACCCCTTGTGCCCGAATTGACCCATGAGCTGCTGACCGTCGCCCAGAGCCTGGCGGCGGGTCTGGTCGTCGGACTGTGTGCGCTGCACTGGGGCTGGTGGCGTGGGGACGGCCGTCGTGCCGGCACCGGCTGGGCCGTCCTGTGGTCTGCGGTCCTCGCCTCGACGGGTCTGGTCGACGCGGTACTCGTACTGGCCCCCTCCGGGTCGACGTCCCTGACGGAGGTGCTGCTCACCCTGCGGTTCGTCGCGCTGGCCGCCTCCGTGGTCGTCACCCTGCCCGCCGTGCACGCGTTCACCCGCGGCCCCGGGGTCCGTCCGCTCCTGGTGCTCGTCACCTGCTGGTACACGGCGGCGACCGCACTCTGGCTCCGCACCGACCTGATCCACACGCACGACGTCGTGGACGGCATCCCACAGTACGGACCGTTCGCCCCGGTGGCCCACCTGCTCCCGGTCGCCCTCGTGCTCGGGTACGTGGCCCGCGCGGTCCGGAGCGCCCGGATGACGCTCGTCGGTGCGGTCCTGACCGTCTCCGGCTTCGCCTCGACCGCGCTGCTGGTGACCGCCTGCCTACCGCCGCCCTCGCCGGCGACCGAGATGCTGCACGGTGCGTGGGCGCTCCCGCTGCTCCTCGGCCTGCAGGTGCTCGCGGCGGACCGGGTCGCCGGGGTGCGGCGGGACACGCTGCGCCGCGGCAGGATGCGCGAGACGCTCTCGGCCGTCACCAACGCCGGGCTGCTGCTCACCGACCCCGAGGAGCTCCTGGACCACGCGCGCACCCGGGTCCGCGCGGTGCTGGGCGACCTGACGATCACCGGGTCGCTGCGTCGGCTGGGCAGGGACCGGTTCGTCGCCGAGCTCTACTCACCCGCGCACCCGCCCGCCGACGACGAGCGCGAGTTCCTGCGCGACGTCGCCCGGGTGGTCTCGACGGCCGCGGAGCGTCGCGCTCTGGCGACGCGACTGGAGAACGCGGCCTCGACCGACCCGCTCACCCAGCTCCCCAACCGGCACGCGCTGGACCGCCACCTGGAACGGGCGCTGGGCCGCGCCCTCGACTCGGGGAACGGTGTGGCCGTCCTGCTGTGCGACCTGACCGGGTTCACGCGGGCCAACGACCGGCACGGTCACGCCTGGGGCGACCGGCTCCTCGTGCACACCGCGACCCACCTACGCGACGCCGTCGGGCACAGCTGCTTCGTGGCCCGCCGGGGACCGGACGAGTTCGCCGTCCTGCTGGAGGACGTCCCCGACGACGTCTCGCCGATGGCGCTGGCCCACCACCTGCGCACCGAGTTCCGGCTGCCCGGGCCGGTCTACCCCGGTGCGCCGACGCTCGGCGTCGGCGTCGCGGCCTGGTCCCCCGGCGAGCCGGTGGGCGCCGGTGCGCTCCTGGTGCGCGCGGAGCTCGCCCTGCAGGAGAGCGAGCGGTCGCACTGCGGTGTCGCGAGGTACGACGCCCGGCTGCAGGAGAGGGCGGACGCCCGGGCCGCACTCCACCGTGCGCTGGAGTCGGGGATCACCGAGGGCGACATCGTCGCCCACTTCCAGCCGCTGACGGACGCCGGCACGTTCACCGTCGTCGGGCTCGAGGTGCTCGCCCGCTGGCGCCGGGACGGCCGCACCTGCCTGCCCGGCGAGTGGCTCCCGTTCGCCGAGGAGACCGGGCTGATCACCGAGGTCGGGGCGGAGATCTTCCGGGCCGCCCGGCTCGGGATGGAACGCTTCGGGCTCCCGGTGGCGGTCAACGTGGCCGCCCGCCAGCTCGACGACCCGGACTTCATCGACCAGGTCGAGCGGTCCTGGGGCGTCGACCGCTGGGACCGGCTGACCATCGAGGTCACCGAGAGCGCGCTGCCGTACGACGCCGTGCGCGTCCGGGCGTCGCTGGACGCCCTGGCCCGGCGTGGGGTCCGGATCGCGATCGACGACTTCGGGACCGGCTACAACTCGCTGTCCCGCCTGGGCGAGCTGCCGCTGCACATCCTCAAGATCGACCGCACCTTCGTGCGGGACATCGGCTCACCGGCCGGTGCGGCGGTGCTGCGGGCGATCTTCGAGCTGGCCAAGGCGCACGGCCTCGAGGTCGTGGCCGAGGGGGTCGAGCGTCCCGAGGAGCTCGATGCGCTCGTCGCGCTCGGCGTGGACGTCGTCCAGGGTCACATGCTGGGCAGCCCGGCGCCGGTCCCGCCCACCGGCTCCTGGGCGACGCCCCTGGCCGAGGGCACGTGGGTGCGCACCGCGGAGCGCGACCGCGAGCTCACACCGACAGGGTCGGCTTGAGCTCGATCAGCCGGCCGAGCAGCCCGTTGACGAAGGTCGGCGAGTCGTCCGTGGACAGCGCACGGGCGAGCTCGACGGCCTCGTCGGCCGCGACGGCGTCGGGCACGTCGTCGTTGTAGAGGATCTCCCAGGCACCGAGGCGCAGCACCGCCCGGTCCACCGCGGGCATGCGCTCGAGAGTCCAGCCGTGCGAGTACGACGCGATCAGCTCGTCGATGCGCTCCTGGCGGGCCAGCACGCCCTCGACCAGCTCGACCGAGTACTGCGGGAGGGCCGCCTCGGTGCCCGGCTCGGCGATCCGTCGGGCGAGCAGGTCCGCGGGCGGCATCCCGCGCTGGTCGGCCTCGAACAGGACGTCCAGCGCCCGCTTGCGTGCCTTGCTGCGTGCTGCCACCCTCAGTCGTTCACTCTGCCCAGGTACGAGCCGTCCCGGGTGTCCACCTTGACCTTGGTGCCGGTCTCCAGGAACAGCGGGACCTGGATCTCGGCACCGGTCTCCACGGTCGCAGGCTTGGTGCCGCCGGTGGAGCGGTCACCCTGCAGGCCGGGCTCGGTGTACGTGATCTCCAGCGTCACCGACGGCGGCAGCTCCACGTACAGCGGCTCGCCCTCGTGCGTGGCGACGATCGCCTCCTGGTTCTCCAACAGGTAGCTCGCCGCGTCGCCGACCGTCGCCGCACCCACGGGGAGCTGCTCATAGGTGGCGCTGTCCATGAAGACGAAGTCCTCGCCGTCCCGGTACAGGTACTGCATGTCGCGCTTGTCGACGTTCGCGGTCTCGACCTTGACCCCGGCGTTGAAGGTGCGGTCGACGGTCTTGCCGGACAGCACGTTCTTCAGCTTGGTCCGCACGAAGGCGCCGCCCTTGCCCGGCTTGACGTGCTGGAACTCGATCACGGTCCACAGCTGGCCGTCGATCCGCAGCACCAAGCCGTTCTTCAGGTCGTTCGTCGTCGCCACTGTGCCTCTTCCTGTTCCGGGGACGTTCCCGACCGTTGGTCGAGCGCCGAGGAGTCTACCGTGCAGCCCCCGGCACCCCGCCGTCTCCCGGCGCCCCTCGGCCCCCGGCGTCCGCTCCGCCCCGGCGCCGCCGCCGTCTGTCGCGATCGCGTGAGGTTCTGGTCGCGGATCACGACCGAAACCGCACGCGATCGGGGCCGATCAGCCGGTGATGAGGTGGCGGGCCAGCGCGCCGACGGCCGCGGCCCAGATCATCGAGGTGAGGGTGCCGATGACGAACCGCTCGGAGGAGTCGGGGTGCTCGCGCAGCTCCGGGTACCGGCCCAGCCCCTTCACCGCGACGACGACGGCGATCCCGGCCGGGTAGCCGGCGGTCAGGCACGCCGTGACGGCCGCGCGTTCCAGCAGCCCGATCCAGGTCCCCCCACGCAGGTTCGCGCGCGCACCGGTGGCGGCTGCTCCGGCGGTGCCCTCCCCCGCGCCCGCATCGCCGGAACGGGACGCCCATCGCAGCACTGCCACGGTCAACGGTCCGCCACCGAGGGTGCCGACCGCGACGGCCAGCACCCCGATGCCCAGCATCGCCCACTCGTTCACCGGTCCCCCTCCGCCAGGAGCCGTGCGACCACGGGCCGCACGGCTTGCTCCTCGTTCCACAACGCCGTGCGCAACCGCTGACTGACCGCCTGCTGCGAGATGCCGAGCCGGTCGGCGACGTCCTCCTGCGTCGCACCGGCGCCCAACGCCGTCACGGTGTCGACCACCGCCCAGCCGGCGTCGGTGCGCCGATGGATCAACACTGCGAGCATGGTCAGTACAGCCTCGCAGTCTCGACCGCGCTCCGCCATCGCCGCCTCGACCGCGACGGGGACCGGTCGGCCCCTGCCCTTGGCGCGCTCCACGGCCTCGCGCGCGAGGACGAACGCCCTCCCGGAGCCGGCCCTGGCGTGCGGTGGCAGCGGCTCGTCCACCGGACCAGCACCCAGACCGACCGACCACCCGCCGCTGCGCAGGATCCGCAGCGTCAGGTCGACCACCACCTCGGCGTCGTCCAGGACACCCTGGACCTCGTCGCCCACGGTTCGTTCGAACCCGCGGACGACGCCGCGCGCCTCGTCGGGAGCCGAGCCCGTCAGCATCGCGAGGAGCTCGTCCACGTGGTCCCCCACGCGCCGACTCCCCCGCTGGTCCACGGTCATCACCAACATGAGACAAGGCTAGGGCATTGTTTATCAAATCACAAGGCCCAAGACTTGTCGCTGCCCTCCGCGGGAGAATGACCCGGGTACCTCCCGCCACCCCCTATCCCACCCACGCCCGGCTCGGTCCCGCACGCCCGCCCCGTCCCACCCGCCCGATCCGGTGAGGTTCCGGTCGTGAACAGCGACCGAAACCTCGCTCGATCGGGCAGTAGCCGGGTGACCGGCAGGTGAACCGGTGTAGGCGGGCCGGCTCGGTGGCCAGCAGGTCGGTGGACAGCGGCGTGTGGCTGGCGCCCCGCCCGGGCGACGGGGTGGCGGGCCGCGAGTGGCGGGGTTGCCCACAGGCGGGAAGGAACGGCTGCTGCGCAAGTTCTCCACAGGAGGTCGGCAGCGATGTCTCGACCGCGGGAAAGTACCGCGATGGAACTGAGTCCTCCGCGGGCGTGGGTGTCCGACGCAGCCGATCGCCAAGCCGGAGTGTTCACCCTCGCACAGGCGATCGACGCCGGACTGAGCGTCGGCCAGATCCGGCACCGGCGACGAACCGGCCTGTGGGTGCGCCATGCCGGGGCCGCGTGGCGCCACCGCGGCCGAAGGACGGGACCCTTCGCCGACGCGATGGCCGCACTGCTGACCTGGCCGGACGGGATCGTGTGCCTGCACACCGCTGCGCGGGTCCACCGCATACCCGTCGATCCGGGCCCGATCAGCACCGTCGTCCCGCACGGCCGTCGGCCCCGACACGGTCTGCAGCCGGTGCGGTACGCGCTCCGAGACGAAGACGTCGTCGAAGTCAGCGGCATCGCGGTGACCAGCGTCGCGCGGACGGTGTTCGACCTGCTCGGGCGAGTCCCGCAAGCGCAGGCGGAAGCTCTGCTCACCTGGGTCCTGACCCGCCAGCGGGTGGAGCATGGCGCGCTGACCGGCCTGGTCGACCGTTCACCGGGGATGGCCGGCAACGCGCAGCGACGTCGTCTCCTTCACGCCACCCGGGACGGAGCCATCGGTGCGGCCGAGCAAAGGCTGCACCGGCTGCTGAGACGAGCAGACATCGTCGGGTGGAGTCCGAACACCGTGATCCGCGATCGTCACGGGATCATCGGCACGGTCGACGTGGTCTTCACCGACGCCGGGCTCGTCCTGGAGATCGACGGCTTCGCGTATCACGGCGCCGACCGGTTCCAGTCCGACCGAACGCGGCAGAACCGGCTCGTCGGTGCCGGGTACACGGTGCTCAGGTTCACTTGGCACGATCTGGTGGACCGTCCGCACGACGTCGTCGCCCAGGTGTGCGCGGCGCTCGCCCGAGCCGCCTGACCAGCCCCGCAAACGGACTTGACCCGGAGGCCCCGAGGCCTGATCCGGTGAGGTTTCGGTCGTGAATCGCGACCGAAACCTCGCGCGATCGGGGTGATGACGTGGGGGTGGGCGGGGT
>CAYQFJ010000160.1:0-641 GCA_964416715.1 uncultured Actinotalea sp.
GCGATGTTACCGAGGTGCAGCGCCGCACCACCCATGAGCTGCACGTCGAAGTGTCGCTGGCCGAGCGTGCGCTGGGCGGCCTCCCGGACCGTCGCGAACGCCTCGGGGAGAAGCTCGTCGAGGGTCTCGCCGTCGACCAGCCGCGCCTTGAAGCGGTCGGTCTCCTCCCGCAGCTCGGCGTCGCTGAGCTGGCTGAAGCTCTCCTCGAGGGCGTTGACCTGGTCCGCCGTCGCCGCGAGCTTCTTGAGGATCCGCCCCTCGCCGATGCGCAGGATCTTGTCGAGGATCGAGGGCACGCGCTGCTCCAGGTTCGTCGTCGTCCCGCCGCCGGACGGCGTCGGGCCGGCCTGTGTGGCACCGACCGATCGCCTCGGAGGGCGAGGCCGGCAATGACCACCCACCATCGTAGGCGAGGTGAGCCTCCCCGTGGTGCGGCCCCTTGGTGTGGACCGTGCGGACCGTGTGGAGCGTTCGGGCCCGACTCCCCCCGTCGACTCACCCCCCGGGGTGTGGAGCGTTCGGGCGCGGCTCCCCCTCGACTCACCGCGCGGGTGTGGAGCGTTGGGGGGGGGCCCCCCCCGTGGGGGGGCCCCCCACCCCCCACCACCCCGCGCGGGGGCCAGACGGGCCCCCGGCCCCCG
>CAYQFJ010000160.1:651-6489 GCA_964416715.1 uncultured Actinotalea sp.
CGGGTTCTCCCCCCCCCACCGCTCCACTCGACGGCACGGGACCATAACGGCACCGGTCCACCGGCCGGCACCGGATCAGAGCGGCGCAGATCAAGCCGGCGCGCGAACCTGCCGGCGCAGCGGTGCGGCCAGCTCCCCCGGCGCGCCGTCGGCGACGACCACACGCTCCAGGCCGAGCCAACCCGCCAGCTCCGCGAGCTCGTCCACCAGCTCGTGCCCGGTCTCGGCGGGCGCGCCGGGCTCCAGGTGCGCGGACTGCACCCGCAAGGTGCGTGCGGCACGGTCCGCCTTGAGGTCGACGCGTGCGACGAGGTCCTCGCCCAGCAGGAACGGCAGCACGTAGTAGCCGTGCACCCGGCGCTCGGCCGGCACGTAGATCTCGATGCGGTACCGCATGCCGAACAGCTCCTCGACCCGACGTCGCTCGAACACCAGCGGGTCGAACGGTGCGAGCAGCGCCCGGCCGGTCCCCCGGCGCGGCAGCGACGCGTCCCGGTGCCGGAACGTCGGCCGGTCCCAGCCGCGGACCCGTACCGGCTCCAGGACGCCGTCCTCGACGAGCTCGGCGATCGCCGTCGTGACAGCGGCGGGGAGCCGGATGCGGAAGTAGTCGGCGAAGCAGCGGGCGGTGCCGATCCCGTGGGCACGGGCCGCGATCTCGAGCAGGGCGCGGATCGCCTCCGCGTCGGAGGGCTCCGGACGGGCCAGGACGTCGGCGGGCAGCACCCGGCCGGTCAGGTCGTAGCAGCGCTCGAACGCCGCGTTGCGACGCGCCGCGGTGATCTCACCGGTGAAGAAGAGGAACTCCAGGACCCGTTTGGCGACCGACCAGTTCCAGCCCCAGTCGTTCGGCGTCTGCGGGTGCTCGCTGTCGAGCAATGCGTGCAGCTCGCTCGCGGTGATCGGACCGTGCTCGGCCACCAGGCCGCGGACCTCGTCGACCACCGCACCGTACCGCTCCGGGACCTCACGGATCGCCCCCCACGCGAAGCGCTGGCATCCCCGCTGGCGCCAGCCCTGCAGCCGGTACGTCTCCGGCGGGACGAACGACGCCTCGTGCGCCCAGCACTCGACCAGTCGCCGCGGGGCACGGCCGGCCGCGCGATCCAGCAGCGCGACGTCGTACGGCCCGAGCCGCGAGAACGCGGGCATCAGGTGGGCACGCGCCAGGACGTTGACCGAGTCGATCTGCAGCAGCCCGAGCCGGTCGATCACCTGCTTCAGGTGCCGCATCGTGGGCGGGGCGGCGGCGGACGCCCGACGCCGGTCCAGCCCCTGGGCGCGCAGCGCGATCCGCCGAGCCTGGGACAGCGACAGCTCGATCACCGACCACCCCGGTCATGACGCGCATCGCGAGCCACACACCGACTGTTCCGCACACCTCTGACACTCGACGCGCGCCTCACGTCCGAGCACCCCGCGAGTGTGGAGCGTTCGGGTCGAACACGCCCGGCGTGTCGCACCCGAACGCTCCACACCCAGGGCGAACGCTCCACTGCCGGACGCGAACGCTCCACCAGCGCGCGCGAACGCTCCACTCTCGGGGTTTCTCGCGGTGGGTCAGACCGCCGCGGCCTGGGCGGCGACGGGTGCGTCGAGGCGGATGACGCCGTAGCTCCAGCCACGACGTCGGTACGCCACCGAGGGCAGCGCCGTCTCGGCGTCGATGAAGAGGTAGAAGTCGTGACCGACCATCTCCATCTCGTAGAGCGCGTCGTCCAGCGTCATCGGCTGCGCGTGGTGCAGCTTCTCGCGGATCACCACCGGCGAGTCGCCCCACATCGACTCGACGGGCGCTTCGGGGTCGACCGGGGCCGGCGGCTCGGGGGTCGGCTCCGGGGCACGCACGTCGACCGGGGCCAACGGCGGCGGCGTCTTGCGGAAGTCCTTGTGCCGGTCCCTGGCCCGCCGCAGCCGCTCCATGAGCTTCGTCGTCGCGACGTCGAGCGCCGCGTACGCGTCGTCGGCGCACGCCTCCGCGCGGACCACGGGCCCCTTCCCCCGGACGGTGATCTCCACCCGCTCGGACACCCCGGACTGACGGGGGTTCTTCTCGTGGGTCAGCTCGACGTCGACCAGTCGGGCCCGGGGGGCCAGCTGACTGATCTTGGCGAGCTTGTCCTCCACGTGGCGGCGGAACCTCTCGGTCACCTCGACATGACGGCCGGCGACGACGATCTCCATGGTTACCTCCTGGGGCGGGGCGGCGGTGCCGCCCGGCGAACTGCTGGACACACCCCTCATGGGGCGGACGACGAGCACCACCCCCTCGACCTCGGCGCGGTACCGAAGACAAGAGCCGTGACCCGCTCGCTCCGGCGATCCTTCCGATCGCCTCGTGCGTCCCGCGGGTACGGCTCCATGACATGACGTTACCTCTTCGTGACCTCTTCGGAAAGGGTGACATCCGGGTCCGACGGCGGTGGTGTGGCCGCCAGGACGAGGGCACCCAGGACGAGTCCACCCGAACCGGACAAGGCACCCTCGCAGGCGACCAAAGTGCTCCCCGTGGTGACCACGTCGTCGACCAGGACGTGCAGCCCTCGCACCGTCCCGGCTGCCCGTGACCTGCGCAGACGCACCGATCCGACGGTGTTGAGCCCGCGGGCGCGCACCCCGAGCCCGACCTGGTCCCGGCCACCGGGCCGGCGGGCCAGCACCGGCGCCACCTCGGCCGCCACGCCGTGCTCGCGCAGACCCTCCGCAGCCGCCTCGGCGAGCAACCGGACCAGGTCCGCCCCGCGTCGTCGTCGGGAGGCCGCGGTCGAGGGCACCGGCACGATCCGGATCGGTCCGCCGCTCAAGGCCGCCGCCAGCGAGGACGCCGACGCCGTACCGACGCGTCGCGCCGCGCCCACCATGGCGCGCGTCAGGTCCGCCCGGCCGCGGTCCTTCCACGCCAGGACCAGGCCGCGCACCGGGCCCACGTAGTCGGCCGCGGCCCAGACCGGCATCGGATCTCGTCCGTCCAGCCGGTCCAGTCTCGGTACCCGCTCCTCACAGCGGCGCACCGGTCCGTCCAGGGTCGCGACGCAGCCCGCGCACCACCGCTCGTCCGGCCGCCCGCAACCGGGGCACTCGACCGGGATGACCAGCCGCGCCACGTCGCGCACGCCGACGACGACGGCCGTCACCAGCCTCCGTGCCCGCTCACCTCGCGCGGTCCGGGCACGATGTGCGACGTGCGCACCGTGCGCGCTGCGCCGTCCCTGCGCGCCGCGCCGGTCCTCTCCCACCTGCGTCCGCACCCCTCGATGCTGGCCCATGCCCAGGCCGACGAGGAGTCGTCCACACCCCTCCGCGCGGGCCCGGAGCTCGCACGCGGAGTTGCATGATCACCGGCGAATTACATGATCACCGCGGAGTTACATGATCAGCGGGGAGTTGCATGATCAGCTTGGGGTTAGCCGGGGAAGGTTACGGCGGTGATGTCTTGGGCGACGGTGACCCAGGAGCCCGCTTGCTGGGAGTGGAGGACGCCTTCGGCGTCGACCAGGTACAGGGCGCGCTCTCCCTTGCCGGCGGCGATGCTCTCGGCGCCCACCACGATCGGCTTGCTCGTGGTGGGGCCGCCGACCTGGGCCACGTGCATGGTCGGCACGCTCAGGTCGCCGCTGAGCCCGAGGACCGCCACGTTGAGCTCGTCCACCCACGCCAGGTCGGTCGCCTCGGTCAGCGAGACCCCGATCCGCACGGGCTCGCCAAGCCGCTGGGGGACCCCGTCGGCGTCCCGCACCACCGCGGCGACGTCGATGCTCACCCCGGGCACGTCGGTGGCGGTGGAGATGATCGCCACCCGGCTGCCGTCCCGTGCCACCCGCAGCCCGCGGACCGTGCGCTCCGCCAGCCAGTCGGCCTCCAGAGCCGCCGGGTCGACGCCGTCACGCACCACAAGCACCTCGCCGGGAACCTGTTCGTCACCGGTCCAGATCCAGCCGAACCGGTCGATCGACGGGGGGATCAGGCCCTGACCGACCATCAGCTCTTCCGGCTCGCCCCCGTCGGTCGGCAGCACCATCAGACGTCGGCTCCCGTCCAGGACCACGCGCAGCGCGCCGTCCAGGCCGATCGCCGGGCTGTTGGCGTCGAGCCCGTCCAGCGGCGCGGCGTCCGCCAGCGGCTGGACCACGCCGCCGTCGACGACGCCGAGCCGGTTACCGGAGATCACGTACGGCCCGGTCGACGGCGCGGTGTCGCGCTCGAGGGTGAGCGTCCCGTCGGGCTCCCAGGGCAGGCCGCCGACGGTCACCCGGACGTCGGTGACCAGGGTCCGGCTCAGCCGGGACAGCGTCGCCTCGAGCTGGGCCTGGAGCAGGGCCCGGTTGCCCCTCGCAGCGCCCGGACCGCCGACGTTCGCCTCGCGTGACAGGTCGATCTCCGCCACGTGGTCGGACGTCACCGTGACCGCGGCGGTGCTCAGCCGCGCCCCCTCGGGCGCCCCCGTGCGCACCGCGTCGCGCAGCCACGGGACCGGGCCGGCCAGCAGCTCGCTGACCGCCGAGGTGACGCCCTTCGTCGTCGGGAACCAGCGCTGGTCCGGGACGAGCTGCTGCAGGTCGGCCGTGGCGAAGTACAGCGGGACCGGACGGTACTGGTTGTCGAAGTTCGCGGCGGACATCACCACCCCGTCCTCCAGCGCCGAGATCCGCCACTGCTGCTCGGCGTCCTGGACGAGCTCGAACACGAGCTCCTCACGCGAGTCGGGTGCTGCCTCGGTGTAGACCCCGTCCTCGTTCACCCGTGCCTCGAGCGGGACGGCGACCAGCATCGAACCGTCCGGGTTGCGGCTCACCTCGGGGGCGCCCGCGGGGTAGACCAGCACCCGGGCGCGCGGGTCCCACTGCACCGACGCGCCGATGGTGAGGAACTTGCGGGCGGTCGCGAAGTCGTCCGACAGGCCGGCCTGACCGGCGCTGAGGAACCCCTCGACGATCCGAACCGGGTCCGCCCCCGGGACCGGGTCGGCCGGGAGCGGGAAGGCGGATCCCGGCTCAAAGACCACCGCGTCACCCTGGCGGATGGGGCCGGAGGTCGGGATCTGTGCGCAACCGGCCACCACGGCGAGCGCCGCCGACGCCGCGAGGATCACCCGGACGGCGCGTGTCCTCGTCCCTCGGCGCCCGACGCCGGTCGGTCGGCTACCGGCCAGGCCGCTCATCGCGCGTCCAGGCGGTCGAGGTCGGGCACGGCGGCGGGGTCCAGGTCCGATCCGGCGGCGTGCGCGGGCGCCGCGGCGGCCGACTCGCCCTGGTCCGCGGCCGGTTCGGGCACCAGGGGTAGCGGAGAGGTCTCCAGCACGATGCCGGCCCGGCGCGGCAACGTCAGGCGGAAGCACGCGCCGGCGCCCTGGTTGCCCCACGCCTCCAGCCAACCGCCGTGCAGGTGCGCGTCCTCCACCGAGATCGCCAGGCCCAGGCCTGTGCCGCCGGTGGTCCGGGCGCGCGCCGGGTCGGCCCGCCAGAACCGGTCGAAGACGTGCGCGGCCTCCTCGGGCGTCATCCCGACGCCGTGGTCACGCACCGTCACCGCCACCGCGCGCAGGTCGAGTCCCACGCGTACCTCGACCGGCCCTCCCTCGGCGTGCTCGATGGCGTTGACCAGCAGGTTGCGCAGGATCCGCTCGACGCGCCGCGGGTCGACGTCGGCCACCACGGGCCGGCCCGGCATGTCGACGGTGAGCCACACCCCGCGACGCTCGGCGAGCGGTGCCGCCTGCTCGACCGCGACGGTGACGACGTCGCGCACGTCCCGGCTCTCGGCGTCGAGCGTGGCAGCACCCGCGTCGAACCGGCTGATCTCCAGCAGGTCCGCCAACAGCTCCTCGAACCGGTCGAGCTG
>CAYQFJ010000161.1:0-6444 GCA_964416715.1 uncultured Actinotalea sp.
GGGAGCGCCGCCGAGGGTTCGGCCGTGCGTCACCGTGCACGGACAGCGTAGTGCGCGCGTGCGTGCCTGTCCGCACCGGCCACGGCGTGCCGCGAACGGTTCCCACGGGACCTCGACGGTTGGGCAAGGGCCGGGCTCGTCCCGGGCTCCCGTCCGGGGACCGTGTCGGGGGCGGGCGTTACGGTGCTCTGGTGTCCACGAAACCTGCTGTCGACCGCCCCGGTCCGCCCGAGATCGGCACCACTGAGATCAGCCTGGGCGACATCGAGGTGCGCCGGAGCGCGCGGCGGGTGCGTACCGTGACGGCCTTCCGTGAGGGCGGGCGTACCGTCGTGGCGATCCCGGCGCGATTCACCCGGGTCCAGGAACGCGAGTGGGTGTCCCGGATGGTGACCAAGCTCGAGGCACAGGAACGACGCCGGCGCCCCTCCGACGAGGCGCTGGCCCAGCGTGCCGCCCGGTTGTCCGAGCGGTACCTCGGCGGCCAGGCCGTTCCGACGAGCGTGGCCTGGGTGTCGAACCAGGAACGCCGCTGGGGATCGTGCACCCCGAGCGACGGGACGATCCGCATCTCTGACCGGGTGCGCGGCATGCCGGGTTGGGTGCTCGACTACGTGCTGCTGCACGAGCTCGCCCACCTGTTGCACAGCGGACACGGTCCGGCGTTCTGGGCGCTGCTGGCCGGCTACCCCCGCACGGAGCGCGCGCGGGGTTTCCTCGAGGGGTTCGCGTTCGCGGCGAGCGGTGGCCACGCGCGGGAGGGCGACGTGGATCCCGGCGCAGACGAGGGCGACGTGGATCCCGGCGTCGACGAAGGTGACGTGGATCCCGGCGTCGACGAGGGTGGTGTCGACGAGCAGCCCGACGGTCAGGCGTCGTCCCGGTCGTCGCGCTCCTGAGGGGTGTCTTCCTCGTCCTTGGCGTCGCCTCCCTCGCCGCCGAGGGGGTCGCTCTCCTGCGACTGCTCGCCGAAGATCTCGGCGAGCGCGCGGTCGACGTCGGACTCCTCCTCGGCGGAGGAGCCGCCCCGGCGGGCGACGAACGCAGCCGGGTCGTCCAGGTCCTCCGCGGTGGGCAGCAGGTCCGGATGGTCCCAGACCGAGTCCCGGGCGGAGGTGCCGCCGTCGGCCGTGAGCCGCGCCCACAGCGCCGCGGCCTCCCGGGAGCGACGCGGTCGCAGCTCCAGCCCGACGAGCGTGGCGAAGGTGTCCTCCGCGGGGCCGCCGGCCGCGCGGCGTCGGCGCATCATCTCGCGCAGCTGCGCGGTGTGCGGCAGGTGCGGTGCGGCGGCCGCGGCGGTGACCTCGTCCACCCAGCCCTCGACCAGCGCGAGAGCCGTCTCCAGCCGCAGCAGCGCCGACTTCTGCGAGGACGTCGTGGCCAGCGCGAACACACCGCCGGACAGCGCTTCCTGCAGGGCTCGTGGGTCGGTCGGGTCGATCGACCGCACCGCGTCCTCCAGGGCATCGGTGTCGATGCTGATCCCCCGCGCGTACGAGCGCACCGCTTCCAGCAGGTGCCCGCGCAGCCAGGTGACGTGCGTGAACAACCGGGTGTGCGCCGCCTCGCGCAGCGCCAGGAAGATCCGCACCTCGTCCGCGGGGACGTCCAGCCCCTCGGCGAACTCGGCGACGTTGCGCGGGACCAGGGCCGAGCCCGGGCCGTCGGCCAGCGGCAGCCCGATGTCGGTACCCCCGAAGACCTCGCGGGACAACGTGCCGGCCGCCTGGCCGACCTGCATCCCGAAGACCGCCCCGCCGAGCCGGCGCAGCATCGTCGGGCCACCGGCACCGGGCTCGCCGGTCCCGAGCCCGCCCTGCGCGGCGAGCGCGGCGAGGGGATCGGCCGGGTCGGCCTCGTCGATGTCGTCGAACAGTCCGGGTGCCTGCGCCTCGAGGGTCTCGGCGAGCGCGGTGGCCACCGACTCTGCGACCGGTTCGGACAGGGTGCGCCAGGTGCCCAGGGTGTGCTCGACCCACTCCGAGCGGCTCCACACCCGTGCGGGGGCACCGGTCGGGGGCAGGTCGGTCGCGGCGTCCAGCCACAGCTCGGCGACCGAGAACGCCGCGGTGACCTCCCGCCGCTGGGTCTGGTCGACCGACGGGTCGCCCGCGGCGACGGCCACCCGACGGGCCAGGTCGTGGGCGAGGTCCCAGTTCACCGGTCCGTCGCCGGAGCCGGCCAGCATCCGCTGCACCTGTTCCATGATCTGACTCAGCGCAGCGGGATCCTCGGGCAGACCCGCCGCCTCGGCGAGCTGGGCCAGGTCGAGCGGCTCGCCGTCGGGCCCGGTCAGACCGAGCGCCTCCAGCCCGCCGTGCTCGTTCAGCTCGCGCAGCACGGCGTCCGCGTCGGGGCCCAGCACCTGCCGAAGCAGGGCCTCCCACTGCGGGGGGAGTGCGGGCCGGTCGGGATCGTGCTCCGGCGGCATGCTCATCGGGGGCTCCTGCGACGTCGACCGGATGGTCGTCCCACGGTAACCACACGCGGTCCCGCGCACGGCATCGCGGGCCGGTCCGGGCGGCCCGGTTCGCTCTCGGCGCAGCGATCAGAGGATGATGTGCCGGTGCCGATCGTCGAGGAACGACCCACCGAGCCCGCGCCGCTGACGCCGCGCGCCATCACGCTGTCGATCGCCACGGTGCTGACGGCACTGCTGGTGGCGACGGTCGGGGTGCTCCCGCTGCCGTACGCGATCAGCCTGCCCGGGCCGACCCGGGACACGCTCGGGGAGGTCGACGGCGAGCCACTGATCGAGATCGACGGGGCCCCGGTGTACGACTCCAGCGGCGAGCTCCTTCTGACCACGGCGGCGATCGCCGGCGGTCCGGGCTTCCCGGTGACGCTCGTGCGGGTGGTGCAGTCCTGGTTCGACGGCACGCGAGCCGTCGGCCCGGTCGAGCAGCACTTCCCGCCGTCGCGCAGCCGCAGCGAGACCGCGGAGCAGAACCTGGAGGAGATGGTCACCTCGCAGGAGCTCGCCACCGTGGTCGCCCTCGAGGAACTCGGCATCGACGTGCCGACGACGCTCACCGTCTCGGGCGTGGTCGAGGGCACCGGTGCCGCCGGCGTGGCCGAGGCGGGCGACGTCGTCGTCTCGATCGACGGCCGTGAGGTGACCAGCTTCGGCGAGCTCACCCGTCGCATGTCCACGATCGAGCCGGGCACCACGGTCGCCGTCGGGGTGCAACGGGACGGTGCGCCGCTCGACCTGGCCATCCCGACGACCGACGACGGGCAGGGCGGTGCGGTGCTCGGCGTGCTCATCGACCCGGAGTTCGACCTGCCGATCGACGTGACCATCCGGATCGACGAGATCGGTGGGGCCAGCGCCGGGACGATGTTCGCGCTCGGGATCATGGACAAGCTCACCGAGGCGGACGAGGCGAACGGTCAGGTGATCGCCGGGACCGGGACGATGGAGCTGACCGGCGAGGTCGGACCGATCGGCGCGATCCGGCAGAAGCTCGTCGGTGCGGCCGACGCCGGTGCCGCCTGGTTCCTCGCCCCGGAGTCGAACTGCGACGAGGTCGTCGGCCACGTCCCCGACGGGTTGCGGGTGGTGGCGGTGAGCACGATCACCGACGCCTGGGCCGCGGTACGGACGATCGGCGCGGGAGACGGCGACACGCTGCCGAGCTGTCGTTGAGACGCGTCCTCGAGTGACGCCGACGCGGCGGTTCCGGGCGCGGGTTCGGGCGGGGCCGGTCAGCGCAGCGTCGCCGCGACGGCCTCGACCAGCCCGGGCACCAGGTCCGCACCCCCGCCCACCGAGCCGTCGTCGTCGGCCGCGCGCGACCGGACCGCGCACCAGGACGTGCCGGAGCGCAGCACGCCGACGGCGAGCCGCACATCCTGCCGGTCCGGGTGGGACATGAGGTAGTCGAGGGCCTCCTGCGCGCCGTCGGGCATCGCCTCCTCGGCCGTCGGCGGGAGCACGACGCGCTCGACCACCACCGCGGCGCCGTCGACGGTCTGCGGCCAGGACAGCCCGGCGAGCAGGCCCTCGAGGTCCTCCGCGGCGGGCAGGCCCTCCTGCTCGACCGAGGTCAGGTGGTGCGGGTCCTGCTCGGCCCGGGCGACGACGTCGGGCGAGAGCTGGCCGGCCAGGTCCGGCTGGGTGCGCAGCGCCTCGGCGGTACGGACCAGCGCGAAGACCCGCACCGGACCGTCCCAGCCGGCCCGGGCGGCGTGCCGCTCGATCTCGTGGACGGCCGCGGTGAGCGCCGGCAGGGCGGGGTCGGCGGCCGGTGGGGAGCCGGTCGCGGAGGTCGGGTCGTCGGCGGGCTGCGGTCCGGGTGCGTCGGTCGACCTCATGGTGTCCATGCTCGCAGGTCCGTTCGGTCCGCGGTCACCGGGCCGGGAGCTGGCCGGTGATGTGGGAACCTGGAAGCGTCCGGGAGCGTTCACCACACGACCCCTGACCACCGGCGGCGCTGCTCGCCGCCGGGACACTGCCCGACGACGCCCGATACGAGGTAGCCACACCGTGACCTTCGCACCGGCCCCCCGCCCCGCCCCGCGACCCGGACGACGGCGGAGCGCCATCGGACCGACGATCGTGATCCTGGTGGCACTGGGCATCGCGCTGATGATCACCGCCCAGGTGTGGACCGAGGTGCTCTGGTTCGACCACCTCGGCTTCGTCGATGTGCTGCGCGTCGAGTGGGTGACCCGCGGAGTGCTGTTCGTCCTCGGGTTCCTGGTGATGGCCGCCGCGGTGTTCGCGGCGCTGTCGATCGGGTACCGGACCCGGCCGATCTACGCCCCGTCCACGCCGGAGCAGGCGTCGCTCGACCAGTACCGGGAGATGATCGAGCCGCTGCGCAGGCTCGTGATGATCGCCGGGCCCGCCGTGCTCGGCTTCTTCGCCGGGATCGCCGCGGCCGGCCAGTGGTCGGACGTGCTGCTGTTCCTCAACGGCGGTGAGTTCGGGAGCACGGACCCGGTCTACGGGCTCGACCTGTCCTTCTTCGTCTTCACCCTGCCCACGATGCGGTTCATCGTGTCCTTCCTGATGGCCGTCGTGGTGATCGCCGGCATCGCCGGGGCCGCCACGCAGTACCTGTACGGCGGCCTGCGGGTGGGCGGCAGCGGCGGGTCCGGTCCGTTCACCACCCCGGCAGCGCGGATGCACCTGGGGATCAACGCGGCGCTGATCATGGTGCTCATCGGCCTGAACTACTGGCTCGACCGGTACTCCCTGCTCACCAAGGAGGGGGACCTGATCCACGGCGCCGCGTACGCCGACGTCAACGCGGTGCTGCCGGCCAAGGCGATCCTGACCGGCGTCGCGGCCCTCGTCGCGGTCCTGTTCGTGATCGCAGCCTTCCGCGGCAACTGGCGACTGCCCGCCATCGGCGTCGGGCTGATGATCGTCTCCGCGATCGTCGTCGGCGGCATCTACCCGGCGATCGTCCAGCGGTTCCAGGTCAACCCCAACGAGCAGGCCCTCGAGGCGGAGTTCATCCAGCGGAACATCGACTCGACCAGGGAAGCGTTCGACATCGACGACGTCGAGGTGAACCCGTACGAAGCGACCCTGGTCGGCACCGCCGGTGCGCTGCGGGAGGACACCGAGACGACGGCGAGCATCCGGCTGCTGGACCCGACGATCGTCAGCCCGTCCTTCCGCCAGCTCCAGCAGAACAAGCAGTACTACGACTTCCCGGACACCCTGGCGGTGGACCGCTACGAGATCGACGGCGAGAGCCGGGACACGGTGATCGGGGTCCGCGAGCTGAACCTCGCCGGCCTGGGCCAGGAGCAGCGGAGCTGGATCAACGACCACACCGTCTTCACGCACGGGTTCGGCGTCGTCGCCGCCTACGGGAACACGACCGCGCAGGACGGTCGGCCGGCCTTCTACGAGGGGGGGATCCCCTCGGTCGGCTCGCTCGGCGAGTACGAGCCACGGATCTACTTCGGCCAGGACACCGACGTGTACTCGATCGTCGGGGCGCCGGCCGGCACCGAGCCGTGGGAGCTCGACTACCCCGACGACGAGGCGCCCAGCGGTCAGGTGAACACGACGTACACCGGTGACGGCGGGCCCAGCATCGGCAGCATGTGGAACAAGCTGCTGTTCGCACTGAAGTTCGGCTCGGAGCAGATCCTCTTCTCCGACCGGGTCACCTCCGAGTCGCAGATCCTCTTCGACCGCGACCCGCGCGAGCGCGTCGGGAAGGTCGCGCCGTACCTGACCCTCGACACCCGGGTCTACCCCGCGGTGGTGGACGAGCGCGTGGTCTGGATCGTGGACGGCTACACGACCACGGACGCCTACCCGTACTCGGCATCGCGCGCGCTGGACGAGGCGACCACCGACTCGCTCACCGGTCAGGGCCCGATCGCGGCGCTCGCACCGGAGGAGATCAACTACATCCGCAACTCGGTCAAGGCGACCGTCGACGCGTACTCGGGCGAGGTGACGCTGTACGCCTG
>CAYQFJ010000162.1:0-6430 GCA_964416715.1 uncultured Actinotalea sp.
GGACCCACACGTCGCCGCTGTCGCTGCCGTGGGCGTCGCGGACGGCCTGGCGGAACTGCTCCTGCCGGTCGGAGTCGAGCCGCCCGGCCTCACGTGCCCGGGCGGACTCGAGCACGGCGAGCACGGCGCCTCCGCGTCCGGCGTGCGTCACGAAGTCGACTGAGAGTGCCTCGTGGATCTGCTGGATCACCGGCATCGTCTGGCCCTCGTACTCGCCCTCGACGATGGTGGCCGCGGCTCGGATGGACATGCCGATGTCCTGCGCGGCCTCCTGGAGCAGCGGCCGGTACGTGGAGTAGACGCGGGCCTTGGCGACGAGCGCCTCACCGTTCCAGCGGGCGTTCTCGGTGAGCGCGCCGGCGAGGTCTCGCACCGACCGCTCTGGGCGCTCGACCCGCTCCGACTCCGTCGGATGGTCGAGGTAGAGGTGCGTGCCCTTGGCGAAGACGCCGTCTCGGCCGGCGGCTTCGAGGACGTCAGCCGGGTATGCGCCGGACGAGCCGATGCCGGGGGAGATGATCTGCAGCTCGAAGATGCCGGTCTTGGCGTCGAGCGCCTCGGTGATGACGACCGGGCAAGACTCGGTGACGGTCTGCCGCATGGTGACCTCCCGGTCTACGGTGGGTGTCGTGGGTCTCGACGACAGGGACGAGGGCGGCGACGGCTGCCCCGAACACGTCTGGGAGATACGCGGCGTGACGTTCGCGGCGGACGGGGCGCACCAGGACCAGGTGTGCACCCGGTGCGGCGCGGTGCTCGTGGTGGGCCCCGACGAGCTCACCGGCAGGGTCTAACTAGAAACTAGATTCCAGATCCGCTGGGCTCAGGCGGCCTTCCGCCGCAGTGCCGCGATCGGGGTCGGCGCCCACGAGTCACGCCAGCCCGGCGTGCGCCGCCGCGTCGTCAGGTGGTCCCAGCTGATCTGACCCGACCTGAGCAGGTCCAGCCGGTCACGGCCCATCACCGCGACCTGGTCCGCCTCCGGCATCGCGTCGAACACCGCCCGACCATCCGTCAGCACGCTGGCCGGCTCGACGACGTCCAGGCCCAGCTCCCGCCACGGCTTCGTCACCGGCACCCGCACGCACCGGCCCTGCTGGTGGTCGTTCGGGCCCGGCTCGTCGAGCGGGTGCATGCTGCCGTGCTGCGCGAAGCACGACGGGCACGTCCGCTTCCCGAGGTCGGCGACCCACTGCCAGCCGGCGAGCACGTCAGCGTTCGCGGCGTCGTTCGCGGCCGCGGCGCGCCGGTACGCGTCGAGCTGCTCGGTGCGGGCGATCACGAGGGCCCGGTTCCGGCCCCCCTCGAACGCCCCCTGCACACGCGCGAGCATGTCCGCCGCGGCCTTGCGGGGGCTGTCACCGACCGCGACACCGCGAATCAAGGCGCTGCGCATGGCCGCCTCC
The DNA here is from genome assembly GCA_964416715.1 of uncultured Actinotalea sp. Lineage (GTDB taxonomy): Bacteria > Actinomycetota > Actinomycetes > Actinomycetales > Cellulomonadaceae > Actinotalea. The sequence continues at coordinate 1,407 of CAYQFJ010000162.1, forward strand.
GCCTGCGCCGACAACGGCCGGGCCAGGGAGGTGACCCGCTGCGTGGTGCGGGCCACGATCTCGTCCAGCTGTCCCGCGTCGACCCGCTGGAACCGGGCCACCAGCTCGGTCGTGCCGCCGGCCTGCGGCGGCAGCTGGCTGGCCATGAGCCGGGCCTGCCACTTCGCGGCGATCCCGGTCAGGTGCGGCACGTCCTGCACCACCCGCACCGGCAGCTGCTTGGCGAGGTCATCGAGCATTTCCCGGGTGTGTGCGAGGACGGCGGGGGCCCGCTGAGCGCGGGCGACCTGCATGCGGGACGGCCACTTGCCGTCCTTGGAGGCGTCGACGAGGTCACGGATGGCGTCTTCCCACTCGAGCGCGACCTCGGTCCACGCGCGAGCCCACGCGTCGATCAGGGCCCGCGCTGTGGCGTCGACGGGTGCGTTGATCGCGATCCGCAGCCCGTCCACCAACAGGAGCGCCTCCCGCGACACAGCCACCGCTCAGCCCTCTTCGTGGTCGTCGCACCGCTTGCACCGCGGCACGGACGACAGGGTCGTCAGCCCCGACCAGTCGATGCGGATCTTCTCCAGCAGGTACCCGGCGGAGGTCTGGCACCGGTCGCACCAGCGCGGGCGCTTAACGGTCCACGTCTGCGGGACGACCCGGACCTGCATGACGCTCACGCGGCCGGTTCGTCGCCAGCCGCGACCGCCGCCTGCTGTGACCGCGCGGCGGCGGCGTCGACGGGGTCGACCCAGTTGCCGTCCGCGTCGGTCATCTCGTCCAGCAGGTCGTCGATGTCCGGCACGTCGAGCAGCTGCATGAGCAGCCGCGCCGTGGTGAGCGGCGGCAGGGTGCCGGTCCCGTAGGCCTCGACGACGGCGGTGACCATCGCTGGGATGTCGGTGTCGTCCAGGTCCGGCCACGCCACCTGCACCGTCTGGTCCACGTCCCCAGCCAGGGTGACGACCTCACGGCCATGCTCGTCCCGGGAGATGGTCCCCTTCAGCGCGCCCTGCGGGGCGCGGACGGACTCGCGGATCACATGCGCGCACAGCGCCTGCAGCGCCTCAGTCCAGCGGGAGCGGCGGGCCTGCATCGTCAGCCGCATCGGCTGGTCCAGGGTCTCCGCGGTCGCCCGCGCCCCGGTCACGCCCGGGTCGCCGAGCAGCATCGTCACCGGCAGACCCAACCCCGCGGCCACCATGGCGGAGAGCGGCTTCCCCGACTGGGAGTCGATCGTCGCCCCCGACTTCGGGACCGCCTCCAGGCTGTACGCGTCCGGGATCGTCGCCCCCGCCGTCGACCCGGTCCCGGTCTGCACGGCGGCCTGCAGCTGCTCGCTGCGCGCCTTGAGCACGGCGGCCGCCTTCGACGCCTTGGAGCCCTTCGCGGTCAGCTGCCACGCGAACTGGCTGAGGGCCTTCACCAGCTGCGCCCAGTCCGCGAGGAAGCTGCGGTACGCCTCCGCCCACGGCACCGCGGTGAGCACGTCCCCGACCCCGAACTTCCACCCGTCCAGCCGGTTCGCGCTGATGTGCAGGATCGGGGTGTCCCAGTTGACCGGCTTGCCGTCGAGGAACTTCGGCTTCACGCGTGGCCGGTAGCCGAGCGCCGGGTAGAACTCGTCGTGCTCGACGGTGCGCAGCGCCGACGACGTCTGGTCGATCTCGGTGGCGGTCCACCGCCTGCGGTAGAACCACGGGTCGTCCCGGTCGTCCGGGTTGCAGATGACGTCGACGATCTCCGCGAACGCGATCGTCCGCGCCTGCACGCTGCCGGTCAGGGGCCGGGTGAAGCAGGCGACGAACACGTTCCCGTCGGTGCCGAGCGCCCGCTCGTTCTCCTCCCGCGCCTGCTCACCGAACACGGCCCGCTGGTTCCCGACGTCGTCGATGAACCCCTGCACCACCTGGTTGACGTCCTGCCCGTCCCCGACTGCCGCGACAGCGGAGACCTGGACCCCGGACCCCCAGATGTAGGCGATGCGCAGCTCCAGGCCGCGCTTGATGAGCGTGTTCGTGACCGCCATCGCCTGCGCGACCTCGGCGGCGCGGCCGAGCCCGTCCCTCGTGAACTGCTGGACGGCGCCGTCGGTCAGGCGCCGCCAGCCGCGGTCCTCCAGCGCCAGCTCGGCGTCGGCGAGGGACTCTTGGGTGACGTCGAGCATGTCGCGGGTCGCGGCGAGCTCGGTGGACAGCCGCTGCTCGGTGACGTTGGTGCGGCGGAACAGGTCGAGCACGCCCATGCGCCGCACCTCCGTCGTCGGTCGATCGGTCGTGTCAGCCGAGGGCGGACAGGTACCCGTAGGCGTGCGCCACGTCGGGCTCGAGCAGGTCGCCGGCGTCGAGGGTCTGCCCGGCCACGATCGGGTCGAGCACGAGCCGGGTGAGGGCCTGGCTCATCGCGTCGACCTGGTCGTCGTGGGTGCCGTTCGGGAACTCCGCGGCCTCCTCGACCAGGTCACCGACCCACGGCGCGATCGACGGGTCCGGCAGGTGCACGTTCCGGGCCTCCACCAGCGGGGACACCGCGGACGCCCGCGCCAGCTTCGACCCGTGCGGCTCCTCAGCGATGAACCCCGGCACGGTGCGGGACAGCTGCGCGATGACGGCCGGGCCGTTCGCCTTGTCCTCGACGAGCTTCAGCACCGCCTGCGGCCACCGCGCGGTCAGCGCTTTGACTGCGGTGCAGGTCGCCGGGAAGTTCATGCGGGCACGAACCTGGTCCAGCAGCCAGCAGTCGACGCCGCGGCGCAGCCACACCTGCCCGACGACGTAGTCGGTGCCGGCGGTGTCCTTGAACGTCATGTCCCAGGACTGGATGACATCGCCGCCGACGTTCGCCAGGCCGGGCACGACCCGGGACCCGTCGTCACGCTCGAGCCACGGCGCGATGTCGTAGAAGGACCAGCCGTCGCGGGGGAACAGGCCGCCCTCGTCCGGGGTCGGCTTGCCCTGGAACAGGGCTGCCCACGTGCGGGCACCGGACCGGACCCGGATCGCCTGCCACTGCTCGCTCGTGCGCCGGCGCGCCGACGCCATGAACTCGCCAGGCTCGCGGCCGAGCGGGTCCGTGCCACCCTTGCCCGGGTCGTGGTCGGCCTGCGCGGGGATGTTCAGGACCCGCCACAGGTGCCCGTCCTCGGCCTTCAGCAGCCGCGCCGCGAGGTCGTCGTGGTGCCACCTGGTGAGGATGAGCACGACCGGCGCGCCGGGGGCGAGGCGGGTGGAGGCGACGTCGGTCCACCAGTCCCAGACCCGGTCGCGGTACACCTTCGAGTCGGCCTGCTCGCGGTCCTTGATCGGGTCGTCGATGACCAGCAGGTCCACGGGCCGGCCGGTGAGAGCGCCGCCGATACCGGCCGCGTACACGCCGCCGTCGTGGCCGTCGAGCTGCCACTCGTGCTGGGCGGACAGGTCGTCGCGCACGCGCAGCCCGAGGTCGGTCGCGTGGGTGGTGATGTCGTCGCGGATCGCGCGGCCCCACCGGCGTGCCACGCCCAGCTCGTAGCTCGTGATCGCGATGCGGGTGTCGGGGTTCTGGGTGAGGACCCAGAGGGGGAAGCGTCGGGAGGCTCGCTGGGACTTGCCCTCTTGGGGGGGCATGCTGATGATGAGCCGGCCGTCGGGGGTGTCGGCGAGCCGGACGAGCTCGGCGTCGATGAGGTCCAGGGCGGGGGTCTGGATGGTGCGGGCGTCGAGGTGTTTCGCGAGGTCGCCGGGGGTGGCCCAGCGGCGGGTGGCCGGCTCGAACTGGCGTGCGGCGGCTTCCCACAGGTCGAGGGTCACGCCGGCTGCTCCTGGTCTTCGTGCCGGTGGAGCTTGCCGTCGAGGACCAGGTCGGCGTCGACGTACCCGGCGGCGATCGTGGCGAGCGCGCCCATGATGGTCTCGCGGGCTTCGGCAACGCGTTCAGCGATCGCGGCGAGGTCTGCGCGGCAGGCGGGGCAGGCGCTGGTGGGGCACGTCATCACGCCCCCTCGACTGTCGTACCCAAGCACTACCTTGGAGATCATCGGCTCGCGGTGTGTGCGGGCCCACGATTGAAAGGACACGTCAGAAGATGGCGATCACCGTCGCACGATCAGACTTCGAGACCGACTCGCACCCACGTGGCATGGACTTGACCGTCGACGCCGGAGGGCACCTGCACGTCCGTCGCTGGAACGGCTCCGGCTACGACAGCATCGCGGTCTACGCCCCCGGGCAGTGGACTAGTGCCCAGGTCGAGGAGAAGCAGGGCTAGGACTGACGAACGGACGCCGCTGCCGCCTGGTGGGCATACGTCGTCCGTCACGCGGAGTGTTGCATTAACCACTCCCGGAACGCAAGCACCACCGGTTCAGGCGGTGCGTCGGGACCTGCCGGTGCGGTCCCGGTGGCGGGTATCGCGTTCGACGTCCCACACGTCCTCGGCCGCGTACAACGGGCGGCCCGCGGCGTCGGCGCCCTTCGCGGTCAGGTGCCCGCGTGCGGCCCAGGAGCGGACCGTGCCTGGCTTGCGGCCGGCGAGGAGCGCGGCCTCCGTCGTGGTGAGCAGCGACTTCTCAGGCACCCTGCTCTTCATCCGCTTCGTCGTCGAAAAGTTCAGGGTGGGGCAGGTCCCAGAGCGCGTCGTCGTACGAACTGGGCGGCATGTCGCCGCGTAGCGCCGCGCCTGCACAGCGTTGACACGCGTCAGGGTCACCAGGATCGAAGTCGACGGGAAGGACGACCTTCACCCGCCGTCCGCACAGAGCTGTCGCATAGCCCCACGATTCAAGGAAGACCGGCTCGTGGGTCCGGTTGTTGTAGATCACGGCGTGGCATAGTTCGGGATCGGCGGGTAGCACCTTGTCGAGAACATGATCGACCGGATCGCGTCGTTCGTCGTAGTGAGTGAAGCCCGCCGTGTACGCCGAAGTCATGACCTGCGCTCCTGTCGGAGATCGTCCGCCAGCACCAGCGTAAGCCGCCGGTAGTCCGACTCCAGCCAGCGCGCGTGACACGCCAGACAGTCCACCTGCTCCGACCCGTCATCACGCACCAGCGCTCGCC
>CAYQFJ010000163.1:0-6397 GCA_964416715.1 uncultured Actinotalea sp.
TGCCGGAGGTCTCGCTGGTGTGCATCCTGGACGCGGACAAGGAGGGGTTCCTGCGCTCGGGGACGTCGCTGATCCAGACGATCGGCCGCGCCGCGCGCAACGTGTCCGTCCAGGTGCACATGTACGCGGACACGATCACGCCCGGGATGGCGACGGCGATCGACGAGACGAACCGCCGTCGGCAGAAGCAGGTGGCATACAACGAGGAGCACGGCATCGACCCGACGCCGCTGCGCAAGAAGATCAGCGACGTCACGGACATGCTCGTGCGGGAGGACCTGGACACCGCAGAGCTGCTGGCCGGCGGATACCGCAACGCGGGGCGGACGAAGGCCCCGGTCCCGGGCCGTGGCGACGCCGACCGGGAGCGGACCAGGCTGGCGGAGGTACCGGCGGGGGAGCTGGCCGAGCTCATCCAGGAGCTGAGCGACCAGATGCACGCCGCCGCGGCGGAGCTGCAGTTCGAGCTGGCCGCCCGGCTGCGCGACGAGATCTCCGGGCTGAAGCGGGAGCTCCGCCAGATGCAGGCGGCCACCGCCTGACCCGGTCGGGCCCGTGCTCATGGCCCCGAAGGACTGGACGGTTGGCACGTCGCCCGGCGTGGGTCATCTATGCTCGCTCACGGAGGGGAGTACTCCCACTTGCAGCTGAGCCGTCATCACGGGTGATCCACCCCGGTTCTGCCGGCCCGGTCCACGACCGGGTGGAGGAGACCTCCGGTACACGTCCCTACGTACCGGAGGCGTCGCCCACGGGCGCGTGACCTCCCGGTGCTCCGAGTCATGGAGAAGTGAAGCTACCGATGGAGACCCTCCCCCTGGTCGTGCCACCGCTCGTGTGGACGATCTCCCTGGTCGCGGCGGTGGGGATCATCACCGTCGACGTCGCCGTGATCGGCCGCCGACCGCACATCCCCTCGACCGCCGAGTGCCTCAGGTTCCTCGGCCTGTACGTCGGGCTCGCGGTCGCGTTCGGCCTGACGCTCTGGGCGACGGCCGGTGGCACGCACGCGGGGGAGTTCTTCGCCGGGTGGCTCACCGAGTACTCGCTCTCGGTGGACAACCTGTTCATCTTCCTGCTCATCATGGGCACCTTCGGGGTACCTCGGCAGTACCAGCAGAAGGCGTTGATGATCGGGATCATCCTCGCGCTGGTGCTCCGGGCGATCTTCATCGTGATCGGTGCCGCGGCGATCGCCCACTTCAGCTGGGTGTTCTACGTGTTCGGCATCTTCCTGATCTGGACCGCGGTCAAGGTGGCTCGGGACGGGGCCGCCGACGACGAGGGCTTCGAGCCGCCGTTGCTGCTCCGCCTGGTCCAGAAGTACCTGCCGTCCACGCACGACTACCGCGGGACCAAGCTCACGGTCGTCGAGAACGGCAAGCGGCTGATCACCCCGATGATGGTCGTCCTGGTCGCCCTGGGTGCGACCGACCTGCTGTTCGCGGTGGACTCCATCCCGGCGATCTTCGGTCTGACCCAGTCCGCGTACCTGGTCCTGATGGCCAACGTGTTCGCGCTGATGGGGCTGCGCCAGCTCTACTTCCTGCTCGGTGGGTTGCTGGAGCGCCTGGTGTACCTCAGCGTCGGGCTCGCGGTGCTGCTGTGCTTCATCGGGGTCAAGCTCATCCTCGAGGCGCTGCACGCCAACGAGCTGGCGTTCATCAACGGCGGTGAGCCGGTGGCCTGGGCACCTGAGCTGCCGATCTGGCTGTCGCTCGGGGTCATCGTCGGAACGCTCGTCCTGACCGCCGTCGCGAGCCTGCTCAAGGTGCGCTGGGACGAGCGGCACGCCACCACGCCCGTGGAGGCCGAGGGCGCGGTCGACCAGACCGTGGCGCACGTCGTCGAGCAGGCGGAAGACCCGGCCGGCGACGACCCGCAGGGTCGCTAGCGGACCGGTCGCCGGCCCGATCGGCGGGCCCACCGCCGACGACGGCGCCCGTCACCAGCCCCGCGCCCACCACTGCGGCAGGTGCGGGCGCTCGGCGGCCAGCGTGGTGTCGTCGCCGTGGCCGGGATAGACCCAGGTGCGGTCGTCGAGCACGCCGAAGACACGCTCCTCGAGGTCGGTCATCAGCGAACGGAACGCCTCGGGGTCCGAGGTCTTGCCCGGGCCTCCGGGAAAGAGGCTGTCCCCGGTGAACAGGTGGACGCTCCCGGGCCCGGTGGCGGGGGCCCCGGGGGTCGCGGCGGGCTCGTCCTCGCGGTAGGCCAGCGCGATCGACCCGGCGGTGTGCCCGCGCAGCGCGATGACCTCGAGCCCGGCGCGTCCGACTGTGACCACGTCGCCGTGCCCGAGCCGCCGGTCCACGTGCACCGGCAGGTGGTCCGCATCCGCCGAGCCGGCCGCGACCTGCGCACCGGTCGCCGCGACCACCTCGGCCAGCGCCCCGTGGTGGTCCCGGTGCCGGTGCGTGGTGACGACCGTGCCCAACCCGGTCGCCGCCGTGTCCTCGGCGACCAGTGCGAGCAGGCGCTCCGCCTCCGCGGCGGCGTCGACCAGCAGCTGCTCACCGGTCACCGTGCAGGTCAGCAGGTAGGCGTTGTTGTCCATCGGGCCGACGGAGAGCTTGCGTACGGTCAGCCCCGGCAGGTCACGCCGCTGGGCGGGGCCGCCGGGGGCGACCCGGCCCGAGTAGCCGCTCACCGTCGGCGCCGCCGGGGGTGGCCGGACCCTCGGACCACACCGCGCTCGGCGAGGTCGTGGCTGTGCACCGCGCGCACCAGGGCGAGGTGGGACAGTGCCTGGGGGAAGTTGCCCGCCATGCGCTCACCTGCGGGGTCGTACTCCTCGGAGAGCAGACCGACGTCGTTGCACAGCCCGATCAGCCGGTCCAGGACCTTTCGCGACCCCTCCGGGTCCCCGGTCCGGGCCAGTGCGTCGGCCAGCCAGAAGCTGCAGGCGAGGAACGGGTACTCACCGCCGGCCAGGCCGTCGTCCGTGTGCTCGACGAAGTAACGGTGCACGAGCCCGTGGCTGACCTCGAGGTCCTCGCGGATGGCGGCGAGGGTGCCCAGGAACCTGGGGTCGTCAGGGGGGAGGAAGCCGACCTGGACGATCTGCAGCAGCGAGGCGTCGGTGTTGGACCCGCCGTAGTACTGGACGAAGGTGCCGCGCCCGTGGTCGTACCCGTTCTCCAGGACGTCGGCGTGGATCTGCTCGCGCACCTCGCGCCAGCGGTCGATCGGGCACTCCAGATCGAACTGCTCGGCGGCCTGCACGGCCCGGTCCACCGCGGCCCAGGCCATCACCTTGGAGTGGGTGTAGTGCCGGGGTTCGCCGCGCATCTCCCAGATCCCGCGGTCCGCGTGCTGCCAGGTCCGCACCAGGTCCTCGACCAGGAGCCGCTGCAGCGACCAGCTGTCGGGGGTCTCCTCGAGTCCCGCCTGGCGCGCCATGTGCAGCGCGCACATGACCTCGCCGAGGACGTCGAGCTGGACCTGTCCCACCGCCGCGTTGCCGATCCGCACCGGCCGCGACCCCGCGTACCCCGGCAGGTGGTCGAGCTCTCGTTCGGGAAGGTCCCGGCCCCCGTCGGTCCGGTACATGATCTGCAGGTCGTGCGGGTCACCGGCGACCGCGCGCAGCAGCCAGTCCCGCCAGTCGGTGGCCTCGACCCGATAGCCGTGCTCGAGCAGGGCCTCCAGGGTCATGGCCGCGTCCCGGAGCCAGCAGAAGCGGTAGTCCCAGTTCCTCTCACCGCCGAAGTCCTCCGGCAGCGAGGTGGTGGGCGCGGCGACGATCCCGCCGGTCCGCACGTCACTGAGCATCCGCAGCACCAGCAGCGAGCGGACGACGGCCTCGCGGTACGGGCCCTCGTAGTGGGTCGCCGAGGCCCAGTGCTTCCACCGGATCCGGGTGGCCTCCAGGCGCTCGTCCATGGGGAGCCGGGGCGGTACGGGCTCCCAGGACGGCGTCCACGTCATCGCGAGCTCGAGCTCCTCACCGGCGGAGAGCTCGAAGAGGTCGTGGTGGCGGTGGTTGACCGGTCGGGGCAGCCGCGTGCCGCGCAGCAGGAGCGCATCGGGTCCGGCGATCGCGCGGATGGAGTCCGCGCCGTCGGGATCGGTCACGTGCCGGACCCAGGGTTGGATCGCCCCGTAGCCGAACCGGACCACCCACTCGTGCTCCACCTCGACCGTCCCGGACCGCACCTCCAGACGCCGCACGATGTCGGCCCGACCGTCGCCCACCGGCATCGCCTCGGTCATGACGGCGGTACCGGTCGGGGTCTCGTAGGTGGTCTCCAGGACGAAGGAGTCGTCCAGGTAGCGCCGGGTCACCGAGGTGGCGTGGCGCACCGTGAGCAGCCACCGGCCGTTCTCGGTGGTCCCGAGCAGGGCCGCGAAGCACGCGGGTGAGTCGAAGTGCGGCAGGCACAGCCAGTCCACCGATCCCCGCAGGGAGACCAGCGCCGCCGTCCGTCCGTCGCCGAGCACCGCGTAGTCCTCGATCGGCGTGCTCGGTGGAAGGTCCCCGAACCGTCTTGGGCCGCTCACCTCCGGGTCGTGCGACGTTGTCGTGGCGGGCGCAGGGGAGGCGGAGGTCATCACCCCAGTGTGCCCCGGGTCGCAGGTCCGGCGCCCGTTCCGTACGGGTGGCGGACGGAACCCGTTCGAACACTTGTACGTGTCGCCAGGTCGACCTACACTTGCCGGGTGAACGACCGACTGCTCGTCCGGGGCGCCCGTGAGCACAACCTCCGCAACGTCGACCTCGACCTCCCGAGAGACAGCCTGATCGTCTTCACCGGGCTGTCCGGGTCCGGGAAGTCGTCGTTGGCGTTCGACACGATCTTCGCCGAGGGCCAGCGCCGGTACGTCGAGTCGTTGTCCGCGTACGCGCGTCAGTTCCTGGGGCAGATGGACAAGCCGGACGTCGACTTCATCGAGGGCCTGTCGCCGGCGGTCTCGATCGACCAGAAGTCCACCAACCGCAACCCGCGGTCGACGGTCGGCACCATCACGGAGGTCTACGACTACCTCCGTCTGCTGTTCGCGCGGGCCGGCACCCAGTACTGCCCGGTCTGCGGTGAGCGGGTGAGCCGTCAGACGCCGCAGCAGATCGTCGACCGGCTCCTCGAGCTGCCGGAGGGAACCCGGTACCAGGTGCTCGCGCCGGTGGTGCGCGGGCGCAAGGGGGAGTACGCGGACCTCTTCAAGGAGCTGCAGTCGAAGGGGTTCGCCCGCGCCCGGGTCGACGGTGACGTCGTCGCACTGACGGACCCTCCCGCGCTGGAGAAGAAGCTCAAGCACACGATCGACGTGGTGGTCGACCGGCTGGTCGCACGCGATGGCGTGCAGCGGCGCCTGACCGACTCCGTCGAGACCGCGCTGTCGTTGGCCGGGGGTCTGCTCGTGGTCGAGCTCGTCGACGCGGACGCCGACGACCCGGGGCGCGAGCGCCGGTTCTCCGAGCACCGGGCCTGCCCGAACGACCACCAGCTCGCGCTCGAGGAGATCGAGCCGCGCACGTTCTCCTTCAACGCCCCGTACGGCGCCTGCCCGGAGTGCACCGGCATCGGGTTCCGCCTCGAGGTCGACCCGGAGCTGGTGGTACCGGACGAGGAGGCGACGCTCGCCGAGGGTGCGGTGGCACCGTGGGCGCACACCTCCTCGGAGTACTTCCAGCGCGTGCTGAGCGCCCTGGCCGACGACCTGGGCTTCTCGATGGACGTACCGTGGCGGGCGCTGCCCGAACGGGCACGACAGGCCGTGCTGCACGGCGAGAACCACAAGGTCCACGTGCGCTACCGCAACCGCTGGGGGCGGGAGCGGCAGTACAGCACCGGCTTCGAGGGTGTCGTCACGTTCCTCCAGCGCCGTCACGCGGAGACCGAGTCCGAGTGGTCCAAGGACAAGTACGAGGCCTACATGCGCGAGGTGCCGTGCCCGGTGTGCTCCGGGGCGCGGCTGAAGCCCGAGGTGCTGGCGGTACGCGTCGGGGGGCGCTCGATCGCCGAGGTGTGCCGCCTGCCGCTGCGCGAGGCGCGTGACTTCCTGGCGGACCTGGAGCTCGGTGAGCGGGAGCGCGCGATCGCCACCCAGGTGCTCAAGGAGATCCAGACGCGACTCGGGTTCCTGCTCGACGTCGGGCTGGACTACCTGGCGCTGGACCGGCCCGCGGGCACGCTGTCCGGGGGTGAGGCCCAGCGCATCCGCCTGGCCACGCAGATCGGCTCCGGGCTGGTCGGTGTGCTCTACGTGCTGGACGAGCCGAGCATCGGGTTGCACCAGCGGGACAACCGGCGACTGGTCGACACCCTCACCCGGTTGCGTGACCTCGGGAACACGCTCATCGTCGTCGAGCACGACGAGGACACGATCCGCAGCGCGGACTGGATCGTGGACATCGGCCCCGGGGCCGGCGAGCACGGTGGACGCGTGGTGCACT
>CAYQFJ010000164.1:0-6392 GCA_964416715.1 uncultured Actinotalea sp.
GCCGTCGTGGCCGATGAGCAGGATCTCGTAGTCGTCCCGGGTGAACCGGACGGCCTCCTTGTGGACCTTCGTCACCAGCGGGCAGGTGGCGTCGATGGTCTGCAGCGAACGCGCCGCCGCGGCCGCCTTGACCGCCGGCGAGACCCCGTGCGCGGAGAACACCACGCGCGCGCCCTCAGGCACCTCGTCGGTCTCGTTGACGAAGATCGCCCCGCGGCCGGACAACGTCTCCACGACGTACTTGTTGTGCACGATCTCCTTGCGGACGTACACCGGCGCACCGTAGTGCTCCAGGGCCTTCTCCACCGCGATGACCGCCCGGTCCACGCCGGCGCAGTACCCCCGGGGAGCGGCGAGCAGCACCCGCTTCGTCGTCGTCGGGGCAGCGCTGGGGGCAGGGGCGGAGGGGGAGGTCGAGGAGGGGGTCACGGCCCCAGTCTACGTAACGAGCCGCGGGACGCCGAGTGAGGTCGGCCACCCGTGGCAGGCTGGTCGGTGTGAGCGAGTCCACCCGGTCGGGCACCACCCCCGCTTCCACGGTGCTGCCCGCCACCGCGCTCGCGACGACGGCGGACGAGCCCTGGCCGGTCCGGCACCTGTCGCCGAAGATCGCCGAGTACGTCGCGCGGATGTCCCCGGTCTGGGTCGAGGGACAGGTGCTCAACGTCAAGCGGTGGAACCAGCTCTGGTTCCTCACCCTGCGGGACACGGTCGTCGACATGTCCGTCTCGGTCACGCTCCCGCACGCCGCGGTGCAGGCCATCGGCGGGGAGCAGGTGGTGCAGGACGGCGCCCACCTGGTCGTCCACGCGAAGCCGTCGTTCCACCTGAAGCGGGGCTCGCTCACGCTCACCGGCCGGGAGGTGCGGGTGGTCGGCGTGGGGCAGCTCCTGGCACGGATCGAGCACCTCAAGGGAGTGCTGGCGGCGGAGGGCCTGTTCGACGCCGACCGCAAGCGCCCGCTGCCGCTGCTGCCCGCGGTGGTCGGGCTGGTCTGCGCCCAGCAGGGCGACGCCGAGCACGACGTCGTCACCAACGCGCGCGCCCGCTGGCCCGAGGTCGCGTTCGAGATCAGGCGGGTCACGGTCCAGGGAGCACAGGCGGTGCCGTCCGTGACCGCCGCGATCGCCGAGCTCGACGCCGACCCGTCGGTCGAGGTCATCGTCGTCGCCCGGGGCGGCGGCTCGTTCGAGGACCTGCTGCCGTTCAGCAACGAGGCGCTGCTGCGCGCGGCCGCGGCCTGCCGCACGCCGCTGGTCAGCGCCATCGGGCACGAGAAGGACACGCCGCTGCTGGACCTGGTCGCGGATTTCCGCGCCTCGACACCGACGGCGGCGGCCAAGCGGATCGTGCCCGACGTCGCCGAGGAGCGTGCCCGACTGGCGCAGGCCCGCGGTCGCATCCGCGCGGCGATCACCCAGCGGGTCCGGCGCGAGGCGGACGCGCTGGTCGCGATCCGCTCCCGCCCGGTGCTGGCACGGCCGCACACGCTGATCGAGGCTCCCGCCGCCGACGTCCACCGGCTCCGGGTCGCCGGCCGGACGGCGATGACCGCCGTGCTGTCCGCGGCGCACGCGGAGGTCGCGCGGCTCGAGGCGCAGGTGCGGGCTCTGTCGCCGGCCGCCACGCTGGACCGCGGCTACGCCGTCGTGCACCGCAGGCCCGACGGCGTCGTGGTGCGCTCCCCGGACGACGTCGGGCCAGGAACCGGACTGCGGATCCGCGTGGCCCGCGGCGAGCTCGAGGCGCAGGTCGGCGAGCCGAACGCGGACGACTCCGACTGACCGCCGCGACGGCGGCACGCACCGTCCCCGGGGCGACCCCGGACCGTGTCGGCCGGACACGGTTAACTTGGACCCGTGGCCACCACCGATCCCGATGCACCCGACCGCGCCGGGCGGGGCGCGAACCCGACCGCGGTCGAGGACCTGACCTACGAGCAGGCGCGCGAGGAGCTCGTCGCCGTCGTCACCCGACTGGAGACCGGCGACGAGACGCTCGAGGGGTCCCTCGCGCTGTGGGAGCGGGGTGAGGCGCTCGCTGCGCGGTGCCAGGCCTGGCTCGACGGCGCCAAGGCACGCCTCGACGCCGCACAGCAGGCCGCCGGCGGCGACGTCGGAGGCACGCCCGGAGGCCCGACCGAGGGCCCGGCCGGGGACGGGACCGACGACGAGGAGGACGCGTGAGGGCCGACGGCGAGACGCCGGGCCCCGTGGACCGCGACGCCCCGGAGCCACCGGTCGAGTCCGGGGCATCCGTCGCCGGGACCCTCGACCCACCCGTGCGCGCCGAGGGCGACGTCACCGAGCCGACCTTCGACCCCGGAGCCCAGGAGACCGGGACGATCGCCTCGGACGCCGCCGAGCGTCGCGCGCTGATCATCGGTGAAGCACTGATCGACGTCGTGCACCGCGCGGACGGCAGCGTCGACGAGCACCCGGGTGGCAGCCCGGCCAACGTCGCGATCGGGCTCGGCCGCCTTGGCCGGGGGGTCGACCTGCTCACCTGGTTCGGCAAGGACGCGCACGGGCGGATGATCACCGACCACCTGGAGGCGTCGGCCGTGACGGTCGTCCCGGGAAGCGACTCCGCACGGCGGACGTCGGTGGCCGAGGCGTACCTCGATCCCGACGGCGCGGCCACGTACTCCTTCGACCTGTCCTGGGAGGTGCCGGCGCACTGGGTCTCACCGGCCCCCGCCCCGCTGGTCGTGCACACCGGCTCCATCGCCGGCGTGCTCGAGCCCGGTGCGCCCGACGTCGCGAACATCCTTGCCGCGCACCGCCAGTCGGCGACGATCACCTACGACCCCAACCTGCGGCCCTCGCTCATGCCGCCGGCTGCGATCACCGGGGTGGTGGTCGACGAGCTCGTCGCACTGGCCGACGTGGTGAAGGTGAGCGACGAGGACATCGCGTGGCTGCTCCCCGGGGCCGACCCGGTCGACGTCGCCCGCACCTGGGCCGCCTCCGGTCCCGCGCTCGTCGTCGTCACCCGTGGAGGTGACGGCGCGACCGCCGTCACCGCGCACGGAGTCCGGGTCGATGTCGACGCTCCCCGGGTGGCCGTGGCGGACACCGTGGGGGCGGGTGACTCCTTCATGGGAGGCCTGATCGACGGACTGTGGTCGTCCGACCTCCTGGGGGCCGAGAAGCGGGCCGCCCTCGGCCGGATCGACGAGGCCACCGTCCGCGCGGTCGTCGAGCGCTGTGCCCGGATCGCCGCGATCACCGTGAGCCGCCCCGGCGCGGACCCGCCCACCGCGGCCGAGCTCCGCTGAGCGGAGCCGGGCGCGACCGACACACCTGCGTCGAGCCCGGCCTCGACCCTGGGCACGGCCCCGACGGCGGCCCTAGACTCCCAGCGCACGTGAACCACTCGCGGACGAGGACGTCCGTGGGCGTCCCGCTCGAAGGAGAGTCATGGTTCCCGAGATCAACATCTGGGCGGTCCTGCTCGCGACGCTGTCGACGATGATCACCGGCTCGATCTGGTACACGCCCAAGGTATTCGGCACGTACTGGATGCGGATCGCCAAGGTCGACCGTGCAGCGGCCACCGAGCGCGGCATCTGGCCGATCCTGATCACCGTCGTGGTCAGCTTCGTCAGCGCCTGGGTGCTGGCCGGCGCCACGACCATCGCCCAGGAGTTCTACGGCGGGTCGTACCTGGTCAGCGCACTGGTGACGGCGCTGTTCCTGTGGGGCGGGTTCACCGCCGCCCGGATGATCACGCACGACGCCTTCGAGGTGCGCCCGGCCGGGCTCACGCTGCTCAACGTGATGCACGAGCTGGTCACCTTCGTGGTGATGGCACTGATCATCGGCCTGATGGGTATCGGCTGACCGGCACGATGTGGACACACCGCGCACGGGGCGCCGTCGCGGTGCCAAGATTCGCACATGCCCCATCCCCTGACCCCAGCCCAGGCATGGTCGGAGCTCCTCGCCGGGAACCAGAGGTTCGTGGAGGGGCGGATGATCCACCCGTCCCAGGGGATCGACGACCGCAACCAGCTCCGCAACGAGCAGCACCCGTTCGCCGTCATCTTCGGCTGCTCGGACTCACGGGTCGCGTCCGAGCTGATCTTCGATCGCGGGCTCGGTGACCTGTTCGTCATCCGGACCGCCGGGCACGTGGTGGACACGACGGTGCTCGGGTCGATCGAGTACGGGGTCGAGCTTCTGAGCACGCCGCTGGTCATCGTGCTCGGACACGTCGGGTGCGGGGCGGTCGCCGGGGCGGCCGAGGCGCTGCGCACCGGTGACATGCCGCGCGGCTTCGTGCGCGCCGTCATCGACCGGGTGATCCCCAGCATCGTGCACATCCCTGACCACGCCGCCGACGCCGACGGTGCGCACCCGCTCGCCCTCACCCCCGAGGAGCTCGGCCGCGAGCACGTCCGGCACACCGTGCGGATGCTCATGAGCTACTCCGCGGGGCTGGCCGAGGCGGTGGCCGAGGGCCGGTGCGCCGTCGTCGGGCTGCAGTACAGCCTCACCGACGGCCAGGTGCACCTCATCGAGCACGCGGGCCAGATCACCCCGGACCCGGACCGGGTCGCCTGAGGGCACCCACGCTACGAACGCCCGCCGCACGGGGTGAAGCCGGGCGGCAGGTCATGGGATGATGCACCCATGACCGACGACGACGTCGCGACGACCTCCGCGACCCCCCAGCCACAGCCCGCGCACGCCTCTTCCGGCGGGAGCACGCCACCGGACGGGTTCCGGGTGGAGCACGACACCATGGGTGAGGTCCTCGTCCCGGCCGACGCGCTCTACCGGGCGCAGACGCAGCGGGCGGTGGAGAACTTCCCGATCTCCGGCACCCGCCTGGAGCGCTCGCACATCGAGGCGCTCGCCCGGGTGAAGAAGGCCGCCGCCGGGGCGAACGCCGCCCTCGGCGTGCTGCCCGAGGACCTGGCCGCGGCGATCGTCGCCGCGGCGCAGGAGGTCGCCACCGGCGCCCACGACGAGCACTTCCCGGTCGACGTGTACCAGACCGGGTCCGGGACCTCGTCGAACATGAACGCGAACGAGGTCATCGCGACGCTGGCCACGCGCCGGCTGGGCCGCGAGGTGCACCCGAACGACCACGTCAACGCCTCGCAGTCGTCCAACGACGTGTTCCCCACCTCCGTCCACGTGGCCGCGACCGCCGCCACCCTGCACGACCTGATCCCTGCGCTGGAGCACCTGGCGGCCTCGCTGGAGGCCAAGGCGACCGAGTTCGCCACGGTCGTGAAGTCCGGTCGCACCCACCTGATGGACGCCACGCCGGTCACGCTCGGCCAGGAGTTCGGCGGGTACGCGGCCGCCATCCGGTACGGCATCGAGCGGGTCCAGGCCGCCCTGCCGCGCGCCGCCGAGGTCCCCATGGGCGGAACCGCCGTCGGCACCGGGATCAACACGCCGGCCGGGTTCCCGCAGCGGGTGATCGAGCTGCTGCGGGAGGACACCGGGCTGCCGCTGACCGAGGCTCGCGACCACTTCGAGGCGCAGGGCGCCCGCGACGGGCTGGTCGAGCTGTCCGGCGCGCTGCGGACCATCGCCGTGTCGCTGACCAAGATCTGCAACGACGTGCGCTGGATGGGCTCGGGGCCGAACACCGGTCTGGCCGAGATCGCGCTGCCGGACCTGCAGCCCGGCTCGTCGATCATGCCGGGCAAGGTCAACCCGGTGGTTCCCGAGGCGGTGCTGATGGTCGCGTCCCGGGTGGTCGGCAACGACGCCACGGTCGCCTGGGCGGGGGCCAGCGGCTCGTTCGAGCTGAACGTGCAGATCCCGGTGATGGCCCAGGGAGTGCTGGAGTCGATCCGGCTGCTGAGCAACGCGAGTCGGCTGCTCGCCGACCGGACCGTCGACGGGATCACCGCGAACGTCGAGCGGTCCCGCGCGCTGGCCGAGTCCTCGCCCTCCGTCGTCACCCCGCTGAACCGGGTGATCGGCTACGAGTCGGCCGCCAAGGTGGCCAAGCACTCGGTCGCCGAGGGGATCACCGTGCGCGAGGCCGTGGTGGCGCTCGGCTTCGTCGAGCGCGGCGAGATCACCGAGGCACAGCTCGACGAGGCCCTCGACGTGCTGTCCATGACCCGTCCGCCGGCCTGAGCGACCGGCTCAGCCGAGCCCCTCGAGCAGCTCGGTGACCAGCGCCGCCACCGGCGAGCGCTCGGACCGGGTGAGCGTCACGTGCGCGAACAGCGGGTGGCCCTTGAGCGCCTCGATCACCGCCGCGACGCCGTCGTGCCGCCCGACCCGGAGGTTGTCGCGCTGGGCGACGTCGTGGGTGAGGACCACCCGTGAGCTCTGGCCGATCCGGGACAGCACGGTGAGCAGCACGTTGCGCTCCAGGGACTGCGCCTCGTCGACGATGACGAACGCGTCGTGCAG
>CAYQFJ010000165.1:0-6365 GCA_964416715.1 uncultured Actinotalea sp.
ACTTCGAGGGACGCATCCACGCCGAGACCCGGATGAACTTCCTGGCATCGCCGCCGCTGGTGATCGTCTACGCCCTGGCCGGGTCGATGCACGTGGATGTGCTCACCGAGCCGCTCGGCCAGGACCCGGACGGAAACGACGTGTTCCTGCGGGACATCTGGCCGTCGGCCGCGGAGATCAAGGCGGCCGTGGACGGGAGCGTCGAGGCGAAGATGTTCACCGACGGGTACGCCGACGTCCTCGCCGGCGACGAGAACTGGCAGTCGATGGACATCTCCGACTCGGACACCTTCGACTGGCAGGACGACTCGACGTACGTGCGCCACCCCCCGTACTTCGACGGCATGACCGTCGAGCCCGAGCCGCTGCACGACGTCGTCGGGGCCCGGGTGCTCGCGTACCTCGGCGACTCGGTGACCACCGACCACATCTCCCCCGCCGGTGCGATCAAGTCCGACTCGCCCGCCGGCGTCTACCTGCGCGAGCACGGAGTCGGCGCCCGTGACTTCAACTCCTACGGCTCACGGCGCGGCAACGACGAGGTGATGATCCGCGGGACGTTCGCCAACGTGCGGCTGCGCAACCGCCTGGTGCCCGACGTCGAGGGCGGCTTCACCAGGCGGATGCCCGACGGCGAGACCGAGTCGATCTTCGACGCCGCCATGGGCTACCGCGAGCAGGGCACTCCGCTGCTGGTCATCGCCGGCTCGGACTACGGCTCCGGGTCCTCGCGGGACTGGGCGGCGAAGGGCACCATGCTGCTCGGGGTGAAGGCGGTGCTCGCGACGTCCTACGAGCGCATCCACCGCTCCAACCTGATCGGCATGGGGGTGCTGCCGCTGCAGTTCGCCGAGGGCGAGACGGCCGACTCGCTCGGGCTGACCGGCACCGAGACGTACTCAATCACCGGGCTCGAGGGCTCCGACGACGACCTCCCGAACGAGGTCACGGTCGAGGTCACCTCGGACGACGGCAGCTCGCGCAGCTTCACCGCGGTGGTCAGGATCGACACCCCGGCGGAGGCCACGTACTTCCGGCACGGCGGGATCCTGCACTACGTGCTGCGCCAGATGCTGGCCGGTGACCGCGCGGACTGAGCGCGTCGCGGGTACTTACGGCGTAACCCTCCGCTAGCCTCTGCCGGGTGATCACCCCAGCGGCGGAGCTCGCCGTCTCCACCCGGTCCCTGCGCAAGACCTACCGGACACGGCACGGGCGCCAGGTGGCCGTCGACGACCTGGACCTGCACGTGCCCGTCGGTGGGGTGCACGGGTTCCTCGGGCCCAACGGCTCGGGCAAGACGACGACCATCCGGATGCTGCTCGGGCTGGTCCGCGCGGACTCCGGCACGATGACCGTGTTCGACCGGCCGGTCCCCCGTGAGCTACCCACGGTCGTGAGCCGGGTCGGCGCGATCGTCGAGTCGCCGAAGTTCTTCCCGTCGTTCTCCGGACGGTTCAACCTGAGCCTGCTCGCCGAGGCGATCGCCGTGCCGGACGAGCGCGTCGACGACGTGCTCGAGGCCACCGGGCTGCTCGAGCGGGGCAAGGACCGTTACCGGTCCTACTCGCTGGGCATGAAGCAGCGGTTGGCCATCGCGGCGACCCTGCTCAAGCAGCCGGACCTGCTGATCTTCGACGAACCGACGAACGGGCTCGACCCTGCCGGCATCCACGAGGTGCGCCAGACCATGCGCCGGCTCGGCGCCGAGGGCCGCACCGTCCTGGTGAGCAGCCACATCCTCGCGGAGGTCGAGCAGGTGGCGGACACGGTCTCGATCATCGGCCGGGGTCGCCTGCTCGCCTCCGGGACCGTGGCCGACGTGATCGGCGAACGGTCGTCCAGCGTGCGGGTCCGGGTGGCCAGCCCCGAGGTCGCGCTGCGGATCCTCACCGAGGCGGGGGTCAGCGCCCGTGCGGACGGGGCGGGGCTGGTGGTGGACGGAGAACAGGACCCGGCTCGCATCACCTACCTGCTGGCCCGTCACGAGCTCTTCGTCAGCGAGCTGGTCCCTCAGCGCGTCGGGCTCGAGGAGGTGTTCCTCGAGCTGACCGGGGACACGACGCTGGGCGCTCCGCCGTCGCGCCCCGCATCGCCTTCCGCGACGACCGAGGACGAGGGGGGCGTCCGATGATCCGGCTGACCAAGGTCGAGCTGCGGCGGCTGTTCGCCCGCACCCTCGTGATGCTCGTGATGGTCGCGGGGGTGGCCATCGCCGGGTTCACCCTGGTGATCGGCGCCACGACGGTGCAGCCCTTGAGCCAGTCGGAGATCGACGCCGCGGAGGCCTACTACGAGCAGGCCCTGGCGGACTGGGAGGAGCACGGCGACGAGCAGGAGGCGTCGTGCCGCGAGGCGGAGGCCGCCGAGCGCGAGGTGACCGGGGAGGACGTCGACTTCGGCTGCGACCAGATGGCACCGCAGCGCGAGTGGTACATACCGCAACCGCCCGCCTTCGGCGACTACCTCCCGGGCATCCTGCTGATGCTGTCGACGCTCATGGTGCTGCTGCCGCTGATGATCGGTGCGACCGCGACCGCCGCCGAGCACAGCACGGGTGCGATCGGGAACTGGCTGACCTTCGAGCCCCGCCGCCTCCGGGTCTACGGGAGCAAGGTCCTCGCACCCGCGCTCGGCGTGATCCCCCTGGCAGTCCTGGTCGTGCTCGTCACCATCGCCGGGACCTGGTGGATCTTCGACAGCCGCGGCCTGGCCGACGACGTGACGAGCCAGGTCTGGACCGACGTCGCCTGGAACTGCGCCCGGCTGGTGGCGGCCGCCGTGCTGGCCGCCGCCGCGGGTGCGGCCCTCGGGTTCCTGCTGCGAAGCTTCGCCGCCGTGCTGGGCGTGGTCGCGGGCTACGCGATCGCGGTCGAGGGAATCCTGGTCAACATGCTCCAGGGCCTGAGGCCGTGGAGCATGTCGATCAACCTCACCGCATGGGTGAACGACGGGGCGACCTACTGGGTCAACACGTGCACGACGGACCGCACGGGCACGAGCTGCACGGGGGTCGAGCACACGATCACCATGGAGCAGGGCGGGACCTACCTGGCGGTGCTCACCGCGGTGGTGATCATCGTCGGGGCACTGGTGTTCCGCCGTCGCGACGTGGGCTGAACCCACCTAGCGTGGTCGGATGGCAGCTCCGACCGTGGCCGAACAGCTCGTCACGACGCTCCGTGACCTGGGTGTCGAACGCATCTACGGCATCGTGGGCGACAGCCTCAACCCCGTGGTGGACGCGGTGCGCCGCACCGACGGCATCGAGTGGGTGCACGTGCACAACGAGGAGGGTGGCGCGTTCGCGGCGTCGGCCGAGGCGCAGGTCACCGGTCGTCTGGCGGTGTGCGCGGGGAGCTGTGGACCGGGGAACACCCACCTGCTCCAGGGGCTGTACGACGCGCAGCGGACCGGGGCACCGGTGCTGGCGATCGCCTCGCAGATCGAGACCGCCGAGCTGGGCAGCGACTTCTTCCAGGAGACGCACCCCGAACGCGTCTTCACCGAGGCGAGCCACTGGTGCGAGCTCGTGGGCTCACCCGAGCAGATGCCCAGGGCGCTGCGGATCGCGATCCAGACCGCCCTGGGCAGGAGCGGCGTCTCGGTGATGGTGCTGCCCGGTGACGTCGCCGGGGCCGAGTCGGCCGGTGCGACGACGCCGACCGCCGTCGCTCCCGCACCGTCGCTCGTGCTGCCACCGGCCGAGCAGGTCCGCGCACTGGCCGACGCGCTGAACCGGGCCGAGACGGTGACGCTGTTCTGCGGCGCCGGCTGCCGCGGCGCACGCGCCGAGGTCATGCGGCTCGCCGAGACCGTGCTCGCCCCGGTGGGGCACGCGCTCGGCGGCAAGGAGTGGATCCAGTACGACAACCCCTACGACGTCGGGATGAGTGGTCTGCTCGGCTACGGCGCGGCTCATCGGGCGAGCACCGAGGCGGACCTGCTGGTGCTGCTGGGCACCGACTTCCCCTACAAGGAGTTCCTGCCGCAGCGCAACACCGCACAGGTCGACGCCGACCCGGCCAGGCTGGGCCGGCGCACACCGCTGGAGGTGGCCGTGGCCGGCGACGTGGCCGAGACGATCCGCGCCGTGCTGCCGCTCCTGACGCCCAAGACCGACCGGGCGTTCCTCGATCGCATGCTCCAGGCGCACGACGAGGCGCTGGAGGAGGTGGTCTCCGCCTACACGACCGACGTCGCGTCGATGCGCCCCATCCATCCGGAGTACGTCGCGGCACGGCTCGACGAGCTGGCCGACGACGACGCCGTGTTCACCGTCGACACCGGCATGAACAACGTGTGGGCCGCCCGGTACCTGACCCCGAACGGCCGACGCCGGGTCCTCGGCTCGTTCCGGCACGGCAGCATGGCCAACGCGCTCCCCCAGGCGATCGGCGCCCAGCTCGCCGCACCCGGTCGACAGGTGGTGTCGCTGTCCGGGGACGGCGGTCTGGCGATGCTGCTCGGAGAGCTGCTCACCGTGCGGCTGCACCGGCTGCCGATCAAGATCGTGCTGTTCAACAACGCCTCGCTCGGCATGGTCAAGCTCGAGATGCTGGTCGACGGAAACGTCGAGTTCGAGACGGACCACGAGCCGACCGACTTCGCCGCCATCGCCACGGCCATGGGGATCGACGCGCTGCGCGTCGAGGACCCCGGACAAGTCACCGCCGCACTGGGGGACGGTCTCGCCCGGCCGGGTCCGGTGCTCATCGAGCTCGTCACCGACGCCAACGCGCTGTCGATCCCGCCGACGGTCACCGCCGAGCAGGTCAAGGGGTTCGCCCTGGCGGCGGGCAAGACCGTCCTGGGTGGCGGCGTCGGGCGCATGGTCGACCTGGCGCGGGCGAACCTGCGCAACATCCCGCGCCCCTGAGCACGCGCCGGGTCCGGCAACGGCTCAGCGGCCGCGCAACCGGTCGATCTCGCGGCGCTCCCGCTTGGTCGGACGGCCCGCGCCCCGGTCACGCTGCGGCACGGCCGGCATCTCGGCCTTGGGCGGGGGCGGCGGGGTGCGGTCCTCCAGCACCTCGGGGACGAGTGCCGCGCCGACCCGGCGCTCGATCACGCGGGACACCACGACGATCCGCTCCTGCCCGCCTCCGCGGACCCGCACCTCGTCCCCGACCCGGACGGCCGACGCCGGTTTGGCCCGCGCGCCGTTGATCCGCACGTGCCCGGAGCGGCAGGCCGCGGCGGCCAGCGCCCGGGTGCGGAACAGCCGCGCGGCCCATGCCCACCGGTCGATCCGCGTGGCGGCGCCCTCGTCCATGCCCCCACGCTATCCAGGCGGTCGGCCGGAGGTGGTCGGGCCGAGCCGGGTCAGGCCGAGGTGCTCAGGCGGAAGCCGTCGGTCCAGGCGATCTTCGGCGGCGATGCGGGCGACGGCCTGGGCGATGTTCCCGGCCCCGAGGATCGTGACGGTGCTCATGGTGCTCTCCTTGTTCATGGTTCATGAAGGCAATGGTTGTTGCGTCAAGTTTTACGGTACACTGAGGCCATGACCCACGCACCCGCGACCGATCTTGCGGTCGAACCACCGGCGGGCGACGCGCCGTCGCGCGACGCCGCGAGCCCCCGTTGGCTCACCGCCGAGGAGATGCGCGCGTGGCTCGGCCTGCAGACCGTCATCGCCCTGCTGCCGAGCGCCCTGGACGCCCAGCTGCGACGCGACTCGAACCTGTCGCACTACGAGTACCTGCTACTCGCGATGCTCTCCGAGGCACCCGAGCGGACCCTGCGGATGTCCGCACTGGCCACCGCGACCGACGCGACGCTGCCCCGGCTCTCACACGTGGTCAACCGGCTGGAGCGGCGCGGTCTGGTCGAACGCTCACCGGACCCGACCGACCGCCGTGCGACGCTCGCCCGGCTCACCGAGGCCGGCTGGGCCACCGTCGTCGCCGCCGCCCCCGGGCACGTCGAGACGGTCCGGCAGCACGTGTTCGACCTGCTGTCCGAGGACCAGGTCGCCCAGCTCGCGGAGATCGTCGCCGTACTCTCGCAGGACCTGGACCCGACCAACCGGATCGGCCCGCCGCACGAGCGCCTGGAGGACTGACGCCGCCGAGCCCGGGCGACTACCGGCGTCGTGCCAGGTAGTACTCGATCAGGCCGCGCGTCGAGGCGTCCTGACCGGAGAGTGCACCGGCGTCACCGGCCACCGCGGGCGCGACCTGCAGCGCCAGCTCCTTGCCCAGCTCGACCCCCCACTGGTCGAAGGAGTCGATCCCCCACACCACCCCCTGCACGAAGGTGATGTGCTCGTACAGCGCGATGAGCTGACCCAGCACGGACGGGGTCAGGGCGGGGGCGAGGATCGAGGTCGTCGGCCGGTTGCCGCTGAACACGCGCGCCGGAAC
>CAYQFJ010000166.1:0-6350 GCA_964416715.1 uncultured Actinotalea sp.
CTGCTCGACCCGATCCGCAAGGCGTTCGCCAAGGCCAACGGCGTCAAGCCGGCGCTGTTCAGCGCCAACTCGGCGGGGGCGTGCCCGGTCTGCAACGGTGCCGGCGTGATCTTCACCGAGCTCGGCTTCATGGAGACCGTCACGACCACCTGCGAGGAGTGCGAGGGCAAGCGGTTCAGCGCCGAGGTGCTGGAGTACACCCTCGGCGGCAAGGACATCAGCGAGGTGCTGGCCATGTCCGTCGACGAGGCCGTGGAGCACTTCGCCGACGGCGAGGCGCGCACTCCGGCGGCATACACGATCCTGGCCCGGATGGCCGACGTCGGCCTCGGCTACCTCACGCTGGGTCAACCTCTGACGACGCTGTCCGGCGGCGAGCGTCAACGGCTCAGGCTGGCGACGCACCTGGGGGAGAAGGGCGGCACCTACATCCTCGACGAGCCGACCAGCGGACTGCACCTGGCCGATGTCGAACAGCTGCTCGGTCTGCTCGACCGGCTGGTGGACTCCGGCAAGTCGGTGATCGTGATCGAGCACCATCAGGCGGTCATGGCCCACGCGGACTGGATCATCGACCTGGGTCCCGGAGCCGGGCACGACGGCGGTCGTGTCGTCTTCGAAGGCACGCCGGCCGACCTCGTGGCCGCGCGGTCCACGCTGACCGGGGAGCACCTCGCGGAGTACGTCGGCGCCTGAGCCACCGAGAGCTTCGAGCCGGCACGCGGACAGGAGGTCCATGGTCACCGATTCGCCCGGCTCACGGTCGATCGTGGCTTCGCGCGCGGGGCTCGGCGTGGCGTCGGTGCTGGTCCTGCTCGTGACGGCATGCACCGGGCCGCTGGGCGGCCCGACGTCCTGCGTCGACTGGGCGAGCTTCCCGGACGACGAGTCCAGGACGGCGGCGTCCGAGGTCGTCGTCGTCGGCCAGGTGCACGGGCCGAGCGGCGAGCGGTCGATGTTCGGGACACGTGCAGCCGTGTGGGACGTCGAGGTGATCGAGGTCGTCAAGGGTGAGGTCCGGGCCGGCGACCACCTCGACGTGGCGTCGACCCCGCACACCTGCACCACGTCCCTCTATCCAGACGGCGACCCGCTGGACACCGACGAACCGGTACGGCTCTACCTGAGCGACACCGACTTCGCGGTGGACGGCACCGAGAGAGGTCTGGCCCTCATCACACCGATGGACGGAGTCCAGCCCGCGGAGTGATGGAGCCCGCGCTGCGTAGCCAGGGGATTCAGGCGTCACTGCTGAGCGGGCAGGACGCACACCTCGTTGCCCGAGGGGTCCGTGTAGATCCGCCAGGGGAGGTCCCCCCAGTCGTGGTGGAGCTCCCGGCCACCACGGGCGGAGATCCCTCGCGCCACCTCGTCGGGGTCGTCACCGGGGTCGAGCCGGATGTCGAGGTGCAGGCGGTTCTTGCCCGCGCCCTTGGGCGCCGGCTCCGGGCACAGCTCCAGCAAAGGTCCACGGCGCGACGGGTGACGTAGGGTCCGCGGCGCGATGCCCGGCGCATCGGTCCACCCGGTCAACCAGGACCAGAACTCCGCGTCCCGGTCCGGATCGGCCGAGTCGAGGGGGAGAGCGGCGATCGGACCGGTGTCGACGTACGCCGCCCGGTCCTCCATGACGCAGCACGGGTTGCCCTCCGGGTCCGCGAGCACCACCCAGGGGACGTTGCCCTGCCCGATGTCGAGGTGGCGTGCGCCCAGCCCGACGAGCCGCTCGACCTCCGCGTCCTGTCTGGCACCGCCCAACAGGTCGAGGTGGAAGCGCAACGGTTCCGACGGCGGCTCGGGGACGCGTTGGAAGCACAGGTCGATGACCGGGCCGCCGTCGATGGCGAGCCGCGTCTCGTACCCGTCCGGGTCGTCACTGAGCCGGTCCCCGCCGACGACTGCCTCCCAGAACCGTCCCATCCGTCGCGGGTCGACGGCGTCGAACACGAGGTTTTCCAGGTGCATGAACCCACCGTAGGCGGACCGGGGACCCGGTGCCCGACCGAAGCGGCCCGACGACGAGACTGGTACCGTGTCTCCGTACCACTCTCGGGAGGTGACCATGTCCATCAGTGCGAGCGAGGCGCGCAAGCAGCTCTTCCCGCTGATCGAGCAGGTGAACAACGACCGCGTCACCGTGGAGATCACCTCACGTCGAGGCAACGCCGTCCTGGTGTCGGCCGCAGAGTTCTCCGCACTGGAGGAGACGGCCTACCTGCTCCGAGTGCCCGCCAACGCCAGGAGACTGCTCGAGAGTCTTCAGCAGGCGAGCACCGGTGACCGGCACGAGCACGAGCTCGCCGAGTGAGGCTCGTCTTCACGGAGCACGGCTGGGACGACTACACGTACTGGCTCCGAGCCGACCGGCAGGTCCTCGAGCGGATCAACCGCCTGATCGAGGACGCGCTGCGTGATCCCATCGACGGGATCGGAAAGCCCGAGCCGCTCAAGCACGTGCTCGCCGGCTGCTGGTCCCGACGCATCACCGACGAGCACCGGTTGGTGTACCTGGTCGACGGTGAAGTCCTCGTCGTGCTGCAAGCGCGGTTCCATTACAACTGACGCCTGAACGCACGCACGACTGGAGGCTTGGCTGATGACCTGCACGTCACCCGTTAGCCGATAATGGACGTTATGTCATTTCGTCCCAACGTCATGCACCGCTTCCAACGTCATGCAACGCGGCGCCGGGACAGGCACTCCCCTGCACCTCGGTGCGAGCCGCGCGGCATCACGGACGTGGGGGCGTGATCTGGTAGACGAGCCGGGCGAACTGGCCGTGCGCCGACGCCGATACCAGCCGCATGCGGTCCGACTCGATGCGCCGCGGCAGCAACGGCGCGCCGCCGTCGAGCGCCACCGGTGCCACGGACAGCGCGACCTCGTCGAGCGCACCGGCGTCGTAGAACTGGCCGACCAGGTCCCCGCCGCTGACCAGCCACACGTCACCGTCCCCGGCGGCCGCACGGATTGCCGGCAGGGCCTCGGCGACGGGCCCACGGACGAAGCGCACGTCCGCGCCGTCGGGTACCGGCAGGTCACGGCTGGTGAAGACGAAGGTCGGGCGGTCACCGTGGAACTCCCGCCACTTCTCCGGGTGCGCGAGCAGGTCGGACTCGGCCAGCAGCCATTCGTACGTGCTCGAGCCCTCGACCAGCACCGTCGCGTCGGCGGGAAGGAGCTCGCTGTCGGGTTCGGTCCCGCCCGGGACGGCGAACAGCCAGCCCAGCGAGCCGCTGCCGTCCGCGATCAGTCCGTTGATCGTCGTCGCGGTGTCGAAGACGAACTTCGTCATCGAGACAGTATGGGGCCGGTCGTCACCGGCTCGCGAGGAGGGCGAGCCGGCTTGTAGCCCGCGTCATGGCGACATACCGGTCGACGGCGCCCGAGGTTCCCTCCCCGAACGACTCCGGCTCCACGAGCACCACGAGGTCGAACTCCAGCCCCTTGACCTCCTCCGGTCTCAGCGAGCTCACCCTGGACGACGTCGGCACGTAGCCACCGCCGACGACGCAGGCCGTCCCCTCGGTGTGCTCGCCCAGCCAGTCCTCCAGGATCGCCTCGAGGTCCTCGGGCGTCGCGCGCACGACGGGCTCTCCGGTCGTCCGGACCGACGTCGGCACGTTGGCGTCCGGGACCGCGGCGCGGATCACCGGTTCCGCGACAGCCATGATCTCCCGCGGGGTCCGGTAGTTGATGGTCAGCGACGCGACCTCCACCTCGCCGAGCCCGACGCGTTCCAGGCGCTCCCGCCAGGACTCGGTGAACCCGTGCCTGGCCTGCGCCCGGTCCCCCACGATCGTGAAGCTGCGCGACGGGCAGCGGTCGAGCAGCATCTGCCACTGCGCGTCCGTGAGCTCCTGCGCCTCGTCCACGACGACGTGCGCGAACGGGCCGGCGAGGTCGTCCGACTCCTGACCGGAGTCGTCCGACGGATCGACCAACGCGTCGCGCAGGTCCTGCCCGCGCAGCATCGACATGACGAGCATCTCCGAGTCGTCACTGGCGATGAGGTCGCCGACGACGTCGTCCATCCGCGCCCGCTCGGCCGCCGTCTCCGCCTCGCGACGTCGTCGGCGTTCCGACGCCCGCGGGTCCCCGAGCGTGCGGCGTGCGGCGTCGAGCAGAGGCAGATCGGACTCGGTCCAGGCGTCCGGCACGTCACGCTGCAGCGCCAGCACCTGGTCGGTGGTCAGCCACGGAGCGCACAGCCGCAGGTAGGCCGGCACCGTCCACAGGTCGCCGACGAGGTCGGTGGGCTCCAGGACGGGCCAAGCACGGTCCACCGCCCGGCGCAGCTCGCGGTTCCCGGTCAGCGCCCGGCGCAGGTGCTCGGTCGGGACCTCCTCGTCGCCGTGCTGGTCGAGCAGGATCTCCAGGAGGGCGGCCCAGATCTCGTCGCGCGCCTCGTTGTGCGGCGTCCCGGGGTCGGGTGCCGCGAAGGCTTCCGCCCAGTCCTCAGGACTCAGCCAGAGATCCGCCCACGGGGTCTCGACGGGCATGCCCTCGGTCGGCGGGTTCTGGTAGAACGCGACGGCGGGCCCGATCGCCCGGACCATGTCCGCGGACGCCTTCAACCGGGCGATCTGCGGGTCGGCCTCGACGGAGGCGTCCCGGCCTTCGGGGACGAGATCCCGCAACAGGCAGCTGCGCACCCCCTCCTCGCCGAGGCTGGGCAGCACGTCGCCGACGTACGCCAGGTAGGGCCGGTGCGGGCCTACGAACAGCACTCCCCCGCGCCGGTGACCCAGCCGTGGATCGGCGTACAGCAGGTCGGCCGTGCGGTGCAGGGCGACCACGGTCTTGCCGGTCCCCGGCCCGCCGTCGACCACCAGCGCGCCGGTCGACCCCGCCCGGACGATGGCGTCCTGGTCCGCCTGGATCGTTCCCAGCACGTCGCGCATCCGGCCGGTCCGGCCGGCCCCGAGGCTCGCGATGAACGCGGACTGATCGTCCAGGGCGGGATGTCCCGCTCGGCCGTCCGGAGTGAACACCTCGTCCCAGTAGTCGGTGACCCGGCCGGCGGTCCAGCGGTAGCGGCGTCGGCTCAGCAACCCCTTCGGATCGGCGTGGGTGGCCGCGAAGAAGGGCTCCGCCGCCCCCGAGCGCCAGTCCACCAGCAGTCGCGTGCCGTCATGGTCCGTGAGCCCCGCCCGTCCGACGTACACGGGATCACCGCCGTCGGCCGGGACGACCCGGCCCAGGCACAGGTCCGCGCCGAACCTGCGCAGCAGGCGGAGTCGAGCCGTCAACCGGTGGATCTCCTGGTCCCGCTCGAGCGCGGCCGTCCCGTGCCCGCCCGGAGCGCGCCGCTCCGCGTCGAGCCGGGTCTGCAGCTCGGCGACCTGGTGCTCGACGCGCGCGGCGACGCGGGCGAAGTGCTGCTCGTCCGCGTCGATCAGGGCGGGATCGGCCTTGCCGGCCAGTCGTTCCGGGAGGTCGAAGAGGGGGCTGCGGGTGCGCTTGCGTGCGGTCATGGTCGACGATTCTGAACCGCGCCGGGGGCCTTGCGGCAAGGCCCCCGGCGCGCTATACGTTGGATACGGCAAGAGGCGGACGTCGTGTCTTCCCCTGCACCACGAGGTCACCTCGTGGTCGAGGCGGCCCCGCTCTCCCCCACGGCATCGCCGTCCCGCATCGCATCGCCCGGCGTGTGCGTGCCACCCGTCGCTCCGACCAGGTGCTGGTCGCCCGGCCCACGCTCGATCCCCGCCGCCGCGTAGACCTCCGGTTCGTCCAGCGTCTCGTGCTCCATCAGCGCGGAGACGATGGCCTCGAGCCTGTCGCGGTTCTCCCCCAGCACGCGGCGGGCATCGGCGTAGCACGCCTCGATCACCCTGCGCACCTCCTCGTCCACGGCCGCCAGGAGGTGCTCGGACGCGCCGGCTTGGCGCGGGTCCCCCTCCCTCGGGTACACCTGGACCGGGCCCACGCGTTCGGACATCCCCCAGCGGCCGACCATCTGCCGCCCGATCGCCGTGGCCACCTGCAGGTCCGACTCCGCCCCGGTGGTGATGACGCCGAAGACCTCCTGCTCGGCCGCCATACCGCCCAGGGCCCCGATGATCCGGCCACGCAGGTACTCGACGTCGTACCCGTACCGGTCGGTGTCCGGCGTCGAGAGCGTGACACCCAGCGCCCTTCCCCGCGGGATGATCGACACCTTCCGGACCGGGTCCGCGCCGGGCTGGAGCATGCCGAGCAGCGCGTGGCCCGCCTCGTGGTACGCCGTACGCAGGCGCTCCTCGTGAGGCATGACGATGGCGCGCTCGGCACCGAGCTGCACCTTCTCCAGAGCGTCCGTGAAGTCCTTCGCGCGCAGCTCGTGCTGCCCGCGCCTCGCCGCGAGC
>CAYQFJ010000167.1:0-6309 GCA_964416715.1 uncultured Actinotalea sp.
TCTACGGGGGCAGCCCGGCGGTCAGGCCCGGACGTCCGTCACGGCATCGCCACCAGCTGCTGCAGCAGGTCGGGCGCCCGCTGGTCGTAGATCCTCGCGCCGATACGGATTCCGACGAGCAGGTAGACCACCGCGAGCCCCAGGCCGACCACCGGCGCGAGCACGCCGAGCACCACCGCCCCCGTCACCACCGCCGCGACCGTCAACCCGACCGCCGGCAGCATCAACGCGGCGACCAGCAGCCAACCGACGATCTGAACCGTCATCGATGCGATGTTGCCGCCCTGCGGTGACGAGAAGGGGCTGTCCCCCGGCTTGGCCACCGGGACCACCACGCGCACCGAGAGCGCGACGGCCACCCCCAGCGTGGTGCCGAGCGTCGCGACGCTCAACGCCAGCACCGGGACGGCCGCCTGCCAACGACCGCTGACCGCCAGCGAGATCACGGCCATCACCAGCGTCGTCGGCATCCCGATCATCAGTGCGGCGACGACCCGCCCCACCCGGTCGTCACGCCCCCGCACGGGTGCGGCGAGGTGCGTCCAGAACGCCGTTCCGTCGTACGAGACGTCGGCGGACACCGTCCAGGCCATCAGGAAACCGGCCAGCGGGCCGACGGCGAGCATCCAGCCGCCGTGCAGCCCGTCGATGAACCACATGAGGAATGGGAGCAACGGGACCAGGACGACGGCGGCCGCGTACCGCGGGTCGCGCACCC
Organism: uncultured Actinotalea sp.; assembly: GCA_964416715.1. Classification (GTDB taxonomy): domain Bacteria; phylum Actinomycetota; class Actinomycetes; order Actinomycetales; family Cellulomonadaceae; genus Actinotalea. Next base: position 719 of record CAYQFJ010000167.1, read on the forward strand.
AGTAGGTCAGCGAGCGCGCGGCCACCGCTCCGGCAGCACCGGTGCCGCCGACCGGCAGCCGACCGAAGGCCCCAAGGCCCGAGGTGCGGTTCCGTGCGGCACCGCGGGCGGCGGGCGCCGTGAGCACACGCCGCAGTCCCCGGTCCCACAACAGGGCGAGCAGCCCGACGACGACGGCCGCCAGCACGAGCCGCAGGAGCAGCAGCAACCAGTCACCCCGTGCGGCGTCATCGGCCAGCGCCCACGCCGCACCGAACGGCGTCCACCCCACCACCCGACCGACCGTCGGCAGCACGTCCTCCAGCGCGCCGACGCCACTGAGAAGTCCGTTGAGGATCGGGCCGAGGAAGAACAGCGGGAGCAGCAGGACCACCGCCATCACCTCACGGAACCGGCGACCGCCCACCAGGGAGGCCAGTCCGGTCGTGACGGCCCGGGAGCCGACGACGCAGGTCAGCAGGCCGAGGGTGGCACCGACGAGGCCGACGACGGCGGCGACCGGTGTGCGCCACCACGCAGCGGCCGTCCCGAGGGCGACCAGCGCCGTCATCACCCCCGGTACACCCACGAGGCCGGCCAGCGTGAGCCCGACGACGAGCTGACGCCGCGGGATCGGGAAAGTCACGAAGCGCCGCGGGTCGAGGGTGGCGTCCGAGCCGAACGCCACCAGCGGCACGACCCACCAGCCCAGCACGAGAAGCGCACCGCCGAGCACGATGACGTCGGCCCGGAGCCGGGCGTCCGCGACGCTGAGGAAGCCGAGTCCCACCAGAACGAGCAGGACGGCGCCGCCCGCGTACACCAGGGCCACGATCAGCCCCAGCGCCTGCCAGGGGCTGCGCCGAAGGCCGTTGGCGAGCAGAGACAGCTTCAGTCGGACGAGGTGCGCAACCACGCGAGACCTTCCCCCGTCGACCGACCGCCGACCAGCTCGACGAACACCTCCTCGAGCGTGCGCCCACCGCGCACGTCGTCGACCGTTCCCTCCGCCAGCACCCGTCCGGCCGCGATCACCGCGACGTGGTCGCACATGCGTTGTACGAGGTCCATGACGTGCGAGGACACGATCACCGTGCCGCCAGAGGCCACGAAGGACGCGAGGATCTCGCGGATGTTCGCCGCCGAGACGGGGTCGACCGACTCGAAGGGTTCGTCGAGCACGAGCAGCCGCGGGGCGTGCACCAGGGCGCACGCGAGGGCGACCTTCTTCGTCATCCCGGCCGAGTAGTCGACCACGAGCGTGCCCGCGTCACCGGCGAGGTCGAAGGCGCCGAGGAGCTCGTCCGCCCGCCCGGCGACCGTGTCGCGGTCGAGGCCCTGGAGCAGGCCCGCGTAGGTGATGAGCTGCCGCCCGGTCAGCCGGTCGAACAGCCGCACGCCGTCGGGCAGGACGCCGAGGGTCGCCTTCACGCCGATCGGGTCCGCCCACAGATCCCGGCCGAGGACGTGCGCCTGCCCGGCGTCCGGTCGCAGCAGGCCGGTGGCCATCGACAGCGTGGTCGTCTTGCCGGCGCCGTTGGGGCCGACCAGCCCGTAGAAGGAGCCGGCGGGGACCGTCAGGTCGATACCCCCGACCGCCACCTTGTCGCCGAAGCGCTTCACGAGGCCGCGCACCGCGAGCGCGGGGGGTGCGATGGGTGTGGAGGGTGAGCCCGCCCGATCCGTCTGGTTCATCGGTGCGAGCCTACGGGCCGACGCCGACACGTCGGGTCCGGCCGCTGCGGCGGGCCGGGCGGAGCAGCGTGTCAGTGCCTCGTGGGACGGTGCTCCCCATGGAGACAGGAACCGTCGTCATCGTGCTCGTCGTGGCCGCCGTCGCCGTGCTCGCCGGGCTCGCGCTGGGTTGGGCACTGGCCTCGACGCGCACGGCCGAGCAACGCAGGCGCGCGGACGTCCAGGTGGCCGAGGCCCGGGCACACCTGGAGGCCGAGCGCGCCGCGGCCGCCCAGCGGCTGACCTCCTCGCAGGCCGACCAGGAGCGGCTCACCGAGCAGTTCCGCGTGCTCGCCGCGGACGCCCTGGCGACGAACAACGAACGGTTCCTCACCCTGGCCGACCAGCGGCTCGCCGCCAGTCACCAGGGTCAGGTGCGGGACCTGACCGAACGCGAGGAGTCCATCAAGGCGCTGGTCGACCCGATCGCCCAGACCCTCGCCAATATCCAGGCCGAGATGACGACTGCGGAGAAGTCGCGCGCGACGACGCACGCGACCTTGACCGAGCAGGTGCGCACGATGCGCGAGACCTCCGAGGCGCTCCGGTCCGAGACGAGCCAGCTCGTCACGGCGCTGCGCTCCTCACAGGTGCGGGGCCGCTGGGGCGAGCTCCAGCTACGTCGGGTGGTCGAGAGCGCCGGGATGCTCGACCACGTCGACTTCGTCGAGCAGGCGAGTGCCCGGACCGACGACGGCGTCCAGCGGCCGGACATGGTGGTGCACCTGTCCGGCGGCAAGCAGGTGGTCCTCGACGCCAAGGTCGCGTTCCTCGGCTATCTCGAGGCCGTGCAGGCGACCGACGAGGCGGTACGGACTGAACGGATGTCCGCGCACGTCAAGCACGTGCGCAAGCACGTCGACGACCTCGCCGCCAAGGCGTACTGGGAGCAGTTCTCGCCGACTCCCGAGTTCGTCGTGATGTTCGTGCCCGCGGAGCCCTTCCTGCAGGCGGCCCTGGACGCGGACCCCGGGCTGTTCGAGTACGCGATGGAGCGCAGCGTCATCCTCGCGACGCCGATGACGCTGCTCGCCCTGCTACGTACGGTCGCCTACACGTGGCGTCAGGAGGCGCTGGCGGCCAACGCCCAGCAGGTGCTGAACCTGGGGCGGGAGCTGCACGGCCGGATCGGCACCCTCGGTGGCCACTTCGGCAAGCTCGGGCGTCAGCTCGACGGTGCCGTCCGTGCCTTCAACGACTCGGTGAGCTCGCTGGAGTCCCGTGTGCTGGTGAGCGTCCGTCGGCTCGCCGAGCTGCAGGCGATCGACGCCGAGCTGGACGCACCGGCCCAGGTCGAGCGAGCCGCGCGAGCCGTCCAGGCACCTGAGCTCGTGGCCTCGGACACGAACCGGTTCGTGGCGCTCCAGACGGAGCTGCCCCACCGGCCCGAGACCGCCACCCAGAACGCCGAGGACATCGCCTCGGGCTGACCGGCGCCGTTGAGGGCACGTGGCTGGTCATGGCAGCCGCACGTGCTGGGGTCCGAGCTCGGCGACGCGTCGCACGCCCAGGAGCTGCATGGTGCGCCGGACCTCCGCACTGAGGATCTCCACGGACCTCTCCACGCCGCGCTCGCCGCCGGCCATCAGGCCGTACAGGTACGCCCGGCCGATCATCGTCGCGTCGGCGCCGAGCGCGATCGCGGCGACGACGTCAGCCCCGGAGGTGATGCCGGTGTCCAGCCAGATCTCGGTGCGCCCACCGACGGCCTGCACGACATCGGGCAGCAGGCGCAGCGGGATCGGCGCACGGTCGAGCTGGCGCCCGCCATGGTTGGACAGCACGATCGCGTCCGCCCCGGCGTCGGTCACCCGGATCGCGTCCTCGACGGTCTGGATGCCCTTGATCACCAGCGGCCCGTCCCAGGTCGACCGCAACCACTCGAGGTCGTCGAGCGTCATCGTCGGGTCGAACAGCGCGTCCAGCAGCTCGCCGACCGTGCCGTCCCACTGGTTCAAGGACGCAAAGGTCAGCGGCTCGGTCGTCAGCAGGTTCGCCCACCACACGGGGTACATCGCGGCATCGGCGATGGTCCGCAGGCTCAGCGCCGGCGGGATCGAGAACCCGTTGCGCACGTCACGGAGCCGGGCGCCGGCCACCGGCACGTCGACGGTCAGCTGAAGCGCCTCGTAGCCCGCGGCCTTCGCGCGGGCCATCAGCTCCGTCCCGGCGGCGCGGTCACGCCACACGTACAGCTGGAACCACTTCCGGGCGGTCGGCGCGGCGGCAGCGACGTCCTCGATCGAGGTGGTCCCCATCGTCGAGAGCGCGTACGGAATGCCGTACCGCTCGGCGACCCGGACCACGGCCCGCTCCCCCTCGTGGTGCATCATCCGGGTGAACCCGGTCGGCGCGAACGAGAACGGCAGGGCGGCCGGTCTACCGAGCATCGTCGTGGTGGTGTCGACCCGGGAGACGTCGTGCAGGATCGACGGACGCAGCTCGATCCCCCGGAACAGGCTCCGCGCCCGGCGCAGGCTGATCTCGGCCTCGGCCGCACCGTCGGTGTAGTCGAAGACTGACCGCGGCGTACGACGTCGGGCCGCCCGGCGCAGATCGGCGATGGAGTGCGCATCGGCCAGCCGACGCTCGGTCGGGTTCCACCGCAGTGGCTTGGTCCGCAGCAGCGGCCTGAGCTCGGACCAGTTCTGCAGGCGACGCCGGGTCACCACGTGCTCCTCTCGCCCTCACCCACGATCGGCTAGGTCCAGCTCCTGGAAGACGGTGAGCTGGAGGTCACCAGGAGCCTCCAGCCGGGAGTTGAGCGAGCGCCACGGTGTCTCGCGAGGGCTCGCGACGAGCTCGGCGCCCGCCTCGACGAGCGTCTCCGTCGTAGCGTCGGCGTCCGTGACCTCGAAGCCGACCCTCAGCCGCGGGCTGGTCGCGCCGTCGGTCTCGACACGGTCGATCATCTCGACCTGCGCGCGGTTGGCGAGCTCGAGGGTCGCCCGGCCGGCATCGAGGATCGCGACGCGCGCCTCGCCCTCTCCCTCGAACGACTCCTCGAGGGGCAGACCGAGGGCGTCACGGTAGAACGCGAGCGCCTCCTCGAAGTCGTCCACGCGGACGACGAGGCGGAGCTGGTGGACACGACGGCGAGGTTCCCGGGTGGTCATCACCTCACGCTAGGCGCAAGTCGCAGGACGCGGGTGGATCGCAGCCCCTCGGACGGCCGCAGTGCCGACGAGCCCGCGATCACGGCAAGCTGCGGGACCACCGCGTGCGGCGGGGCTTCAGCGGACGTGCTCGATGAGGAGCGGGCGGCGGTCGCCGCGCTCGGTGGCGGCCATGGGGTCGCCGGCGGCCTTGAGGTCGGCGCGTAGCTCGCGGGGCAGGGAGAACATGAGGTCCTCGGTCGCGGTCCGGACCTCCTCCACGTCGGCGTAGCCCTCCTCGGCCAGCCGGGCGAGGACGTCGCGCACCAGGATCTCCGGCACCGACGCGCCCGAGGTGACGCCGACGGTCGTCACGCCCTCGAACCACGCCGGGTCGATCTCCGTCGCCATGTCGATCCGGTGGGCCGCCGTCGCGCCGGCGTCCAGAGCGACCTCGACGAGGCGCACCGAGTTCGACGAGTTCGCCGACCCCACCACGATCACCAGCTCGCACTCCGGGGCGAACTTCTTGACCGCGACCTGACGGTTCTGGGTCGCGTAGCAGATGTCGTCGCTCGGTGGGTCCTGGAGCGCGGGGAACCTCTTGCGCAGACGGCGGACCGTCTCCATCGTCTCGTCGACCGACAGAGTGGTCTGGGACAGCCAGACGACCCGCTCGGGGTCGCGCACCTGGACGGTGTCGGCCTCGTCCGGGTTGTTGACCACGGTGATGTTCTCCGGCGCGTGGCCGGCCGTGCCCTCGACCTCCTCGTGGCCGTCGTG
>CAYQFJ010000168.1:0-6294 GCA_964416715.1 uncultured Actinotalea sp.
AAGGCCGGCGCGAAGGCGGGGGCCAAGGCCGCCGGTTCGAAGAACGGCCAGAGCCCGTCCGGCGGCAAGGCGAAGCTGAAGAAGGACGGGGAGGCCTCCGCCGTCGCTGTACTGGGGGATGGATACGCCACTCGCCGAGCTTGCCACCTTCCTCAGGTTGCGCGGGCTGTCGTCAGCGTTCGGTGGAAGGCTTGTGACCTTCAGGTCACCAACCCCCTCTCCTCGAATTCACCGAGGTGTCCGGTCATCACCTCACGTTCCGCTCCACGCGCTTGACCCTGAAGATGACACCCGAACCCGTTTCCCTCGGTGACGCCTCTACATCCGCTCACACGCCAGCCCGATCGCGTCGCCTCCCGCGGCATTCAGCCCGCTATGACGCAATGAGGCCCTGCGCCTTAACCTGGGAGTGCGACGTCTCAGGAAGGTGCAGGGCCTATGCACGAGAGTACCCCCGATCCCGCGCCCGAGCTCTCCGTCGGTCAGCGGATCCAGTACTACCGGCGCAAGCGCGGCATGTCTCGCGAAGTGCTCGCCGGCCTGGTGGGCAGAAGCCCCCGCTGGGTCAAGGCGGTCGAACGCGGCGAGATACAGCACACCAAGCTTCCTGCGCTCCTCGCGCTGGCCGACGCACTGAAGATCCGTGACGTTTCCAAGTTGACCGGCGGCCGTCCGTTGCCCGCAACCATGTTCCGCGGCCCCGGACACCCCGCCCTTCCTGACGTCCGCAACGCGATCAACATGATCGCCGTGGCCACCACCGACCCACCACCTCCGCTGCAGCACCTTGAAGCGAGGCTGGCAGCCGCGTGGCGGGCCCGGCACGCAGCTCCTGATCACCGCACCGTTCTCGGTTCGCTGCTGCCTGAGCTGATTCGCGACGCCAAGCACGCCGTCCGCGTTTACGAAGGCGCTGAACGTCGCCGCGCCCTCGCACTCCTGGCCGGTGTCTACAACCTCACCCAGTTCTACGTCGCGTACCAGCCGTCCACAGACCTGCTGTGGCGGGTAGTCGAAGGGTCGATCATGGCCGCCGAAGAGAGCGAGGACCCGCACGCCTTCGCCGGAGCCGTCTGGCTCGCCACGCAAGCACACCGGGACGCCGGCGACTTCGACGCTGCCGAGGCCATCAACCGCCAGGGCCTCGAGTTGATCGAACCGCACGTGCCGAACGGGTCAACCGACCTGCGCGCAATGTGGGGCGCGCTGCACCACGAAGCCGCGTACACCGCAGCGCGAAGCGGGCAGCGCGGCGACGCATGGCGTTGGTGGGAGCAAGCCGAGAAGATTTCGCGCCAGCTCCCGTCCTCGTACTACGAACCGATGACGTCCTTCTCCCGAGTCATCATGGGTCCTCACGCCGTCACCATCGCCGTCGAAGCCAGGCAGAGCGGTGAGGCTCGCAAGCAGGCAACGAAGGCAGCCCACGCCGCTATCCCATCTCAGCCTCGTAGGGGGAGGCACCTGATCGAGCTGGCCCGGGCGTGGCACTTGGCCGGGGACAAGAAGGCGGCACTGGGCACGCTGAACCGCGCGTACGCGACAGCGCCAGAGACGATCCGCTACAACGGGTTCGCCAAGCGGATCACGCTAGAACTCACTGAAGGGCCAGCGGATCTTCAACAGGACGCCCGAGATTTGGCGGATCGGCTAGGAATGCTCGTTTAGTAGGGGACAGGATCCTGTCCCTCCGGGCTTGCCAGCACAGCGATTCTGTGGCCCGTGACACACACAGATCCTGATCTCAGCGGGACCTGCGCACCTTTAACACCTCAACCGGCCAGGCTCCCCCGTCGTATCGCCGCTAGCGCGGTTCGGTCACGGCACCGACACCCAACTCCCCCGAGCCCCTCAGCCGGGGCGGCCCAGCGGACGGCCCGGTATGCACAGCGCCCACGAGCACGACGCCGAGGTGAGCGATCGTGATCAGACAGGGCCCCGAAGTCGTCCTCTACACCTGGGACGTCGTCCGCACTTCAACCTCCGTCGGCGGCGTCACCGACAGCGAGGACTCAGCGTTCGACAACGTCAGCCAGGCTCTCCGCACCGGCGAGTCCGGTGCGCGCGGGCTGATCCGTAAGGTTGCGCTGGCTGCCGGCGGCGCTCCGCATTACGTGGAGCTGCGTACCGCCGTTGAGGCATGGCTGGACGAGACCTCCGGTTCCATCGTGCTGGTCGGCTGAGATGAGTCTGGCGACACCGGTAGAGGTCGGCGGCTACCGCCTTGTCGAGTTCGGCGGCCTGTGGTTTCTCGATGACCGAGAGGACCGGTCTGTCTCCACCATTCTCGACATGGGCAACGGCCTGTGGCGTGCCCGCACCTTTCAGGGCGGTGCCGCGACCTTCTCGATCCCCGACGGCGTGAGCGACCCGGCCCGGTACGTCGCCGAGCAGCTCGTCACCCAGACCAAGGGGTCACAGCGCCCCTGACTCCCACAACCCCCGGCTATTGGTTTCTGCGACCCCCACGAGTTAGACAAGGCCCCTTTCCATGCCCGAGTCCGGCAGTCCCAAGATCGACACCACGGTCCCGCACGTCGCGCGCGTCTGGGACTACTTCCACGGCGGCAAGGACAATTACGACGTCGACCGCGAGGTCGGCGACCGGACCAAGGCGCTGATGCCCGAGGTCGTGATGCTCGCACGGCAGTCCCGCGCCTACCTCATCCGCGCCGTGCAGTTCCTGGCCGGCCAGGCCGGCATCGACCAGTTCCTCGACATCGGCACCGGGCTGCCGACCGCCGACAACACCCACGAGGTCGCGCAGCGCGTCAACCCCGCCGCGCGCATCTTGTACGTCGACAACGACCCGCTGGTCCTGGCTCACGCCCGCGCGCTGCTCACCTCCACGCCGCAGGGCGAGTGCCACTACATCGACGCCGACCTGCGCGACCCCGACCGCATCCTCACCCAGGCCGAGGGGTTCTTGGACTTCGACCGGCCGGTGGGGCTGATGCTGATGGGCATCTTGGAGTTCATCCCGGACCAGGCCGAGGCCGTGGCGATCGTGGACGCCCTGCGGGAACGGCTCGCGCCCGGCTCCTATATCGCGCTGTACGCCACCACCAACCACGTCAACGGCGCGAGGGTCGACCGGGCCGTGGCGCTGTGGAACCAGCAGGCCCCGGCGCCGATGACGGTCCGCACGATCGGGCAGATCGAGGAACTGCTGCGCGGGCTGCGACTGGTCGACCCCGGACTGGTCCCGCTGCACCTGTGGCGGCCCACGCACCCGCTCATGATCGGCGAACCGGTCGACGCCTACGCCGGCGTCGGCATCAAACCCGAACACGACTAACCCTCGCCCCCGGGGGTGGGCTGCGCCGCCGTCCGCCCCCTGTTGACCTCGCCCGGCCGGGCACCCCACACAGGCCCCCGGACCCTGAGACCCCGCCGGGGGCGCTTCCCGGCCGGGCGAGACACCCCCTGCCCCTCATCGCCGGCCTGCCCGGGGCTTTCACCGGGCCGACCCCCTCAGGACGGAGGACCATCCCGTGACCGAGCAGCTCACCCTCCGCGTCGGCACCTACAACCTGCACGACGGCGGCCTGGACGGCGAAGGCGCCCTGGCCAGCGACGCCCGCCTGAACAAGCAGCTCGGCATGCTCGCCGCCCTGCGGCTTGACCTGCTCGGACTGCAGGAAACCGCCTGGGGCGCCGACTGGCAGCGCCGGGCACAGCAGGTCGCCGAGGCGCTCGGGATGACCTGGTACACCGTCGCGCCGTCCAGCTTCTACCACTACGGCATCGCCGTCCTGGTCCGCGAGAGCACCTGGTTGCAGGTCACCCGCAAGCACCACCTGACCGGGCCGCCGTTCACCCACGCCCACGTCGACGTGCAGCTGTACGCCGCACCCTGGCGCCGCCGTATTCACTTCATGGTCGGGCACCTGTCACCGTCCAGCCCCACGATCCGCCGCGCCGAGGCCGAGCTGGTCGGGGTGTACCGCGGCCTCGACCTGATCTACGCGGCCGACTTCAACTCCGTCGCCCTCGACGACGACCCCGACACCACCGGCATCGACCCGGTGAAGGCCGCCCGAAAGCTCGACACCGCTCCCGCCGAGGAACTGGCCGCCGCCGGCTTCATCGACGTCGGCGCCTTCATGAGCGACCGCACCCCCACCGTCGGCCACGGGACCGGCAAGCTCGCCCACCGGTGCGACCGGATCTACACGACCCTGCCGCCGGAAACGATCACCGGCTACCAGGTGGTCCACGACGCCCCGGCCCTGTCGGACCACCTGCCCGTCTGCGCCGAACTCGTCCTCGCCGACGGCGACCCGGCCGAGCCGTGACCCTTTCCCGCCGCCGGCCCCGGCGCCTGCCGTCAGGCGCATGACCACCCAACTGGACACCGCAAGGAAGGAACCCGTGACCACCGCAACGCAGAACCGGCCCGCCACCGAACCGGTCACCTTTCTGGAGCTGGAGATCACCCGCGACTGCACGCTGCGGTGCAGCCACTGCTACAGCAACTCCGGCCCCACCGCCGGGAACGGGACCATGACCACCGCCGACTGGACGGCCGTCATCAAGGAGGCCGCCGAGCACCCGACCATCCGGACTGTGCAGTTCATCGGCGGCGAGCCCACCGAGCACCCATCGTTCTCGGACCTGGCTTTCCAGGCGTTGTTCCTGGACCTCAACGTCGCCGTGTTCACCAACTTGGTGAGCGTGCCCGAGCAGCTGTGGCGACTGTTCACCAAGCCCCGCGTCCAGGTCTCGACCTCGTGGTACAGCGCCGACCCTGCCCAGCACGACACCATCACCGGCCAGCCCGGGAGTTTCGACCTCACGTGGTCGAACATCTACGCTGCCCGCCGTCTCGGAATCGAGCTGAAGGTCGGCATCGTGAAGGTCCTCGATGACCAGGACATCGACGGCGCCGAGCGGATGCTCGCCGAACTCGGTATCACCGACATCACCCGCGACCATGCCCGGCCGGTCGGCCGCGCCGCCCGCGGCGGCCCCGCCACCAGCAAGGACCTGTGCGGCCGGTGCGGCCGCGGCCGCGCCGCGATCGACACCACCGGACGACTGATGCCCTGCGTGCTCGGCCGCCACCACTCGATCGGCAACGTCCGCGAAGCCCCGCTCGCCGAACTGCTCGACCGGCCCGAATGGGCCGACCTGGTCTCCTCCATCCACGGCACCGGACGGTGCGCCCCAGCAGACAGCAACGACTGCAACCCGGCGCTGTGAGCGGCATGCACTGGGACAGGCACGCACAACGGCTCGCCAACCAGATCACCTCACCGCCCTCACCATGGTGGGAGGCGATCGTGCGTGTGCCGCGGCACATCTTCGTGCCGCGGTGGTGGCGGCGCGGCGACCCGGCCACAGGCCCCTACGGAACAGCACACTGGACCGCGATCTCCGGCGCGGCGGACCGGGCCGCGTGGGCGGCGGCCGCCTACAGCGACCGCACCCTGGTCACCAGGGTCGGCCCCCACCACGCCGACAACACCGGCACCGGCCGCATCGTCACCGGTGCCCCGACCTCCTCGGCCACCCAGCCGAGCCTGCTGGTCCAGATGTACGAGCACGCCCACCTGGCGGGCCGGGTGGACGTCCTGGACGTCGGCACCGGCTCCGGCTACGGCGCCGCACTGCTGGCCGCCTGCCTGGGCGACAAACACGTCACCACGGTGGACGTGGACGACTACCTGGTCGCCGCAGCGGCCGACCGGCTCGACCAAGCCCTGCTCCGCCCGAAGACGGCGGTCGTGGACGCGACCGGTCCACTACCGGGCACCTACGACCGGATCGTGGCGACGGTATCCGTCCGCCCCATCCCCGCCTCATGGCTGGACGCACTGCGGCCGAACGGCCGGCTGGTCACCACGATCGCAGGGACCGGGCTGGTCCTGGTCGCCGACGCCGCCCCCGACGGCGGGGCCGAGGGCCGCATCGTCTGGGACCGCGCCGGATTCATGGCCGCACGACCGCCCGGCCCGGACCACCCGGACCACCCCAAGCACCGGGCGGCGATCACGGAGGCCTACTTCGCCGAGGGCGACCTGCGGGTCAGCCGCTACCCCATGGTCGTGATCCCGGAGGCGTGGGAGCTGTGGTCGATGCTCGGCGTAACGGCCCCTGGGATCGAGTACGAGTACCGGGAGAACAACGGCACCCGCACGGCCGTGCTGGTCCACCCGGACGGATCCTGGGCCAGAGCGACCAGCTCTGTGAACGGCGGACCCGTCCACGTCCACCAAGGCGGCCCACGCCGCCTATGGGACCTGGTGGACGAGCTACGCGAGCGGTGGCTGCGGGACGGCTCGCTCCCGG
>CAYQFJ010000169.1:0-5873 GCA_964416715.1 uncultured Actinotalea sp.
GTCCCGCCGGCCAGGGGCCCGTGGTCCGGGCTCAGGGACGCGGTGGTCGGGACGGACAGAGGACCGTTGTTCGGCCCGACCGTCGCTGAGCCGAGATTCACCCGAGCGAGGTCGCCTAGTCCCGGGAGTATCCCGAGGGAGAGGGCCCGTTCGGTGCTGGTCGTGGGCGTGTCTTCCCGGACGTTGACGCGCAGGGAGATCAGATCCTCCAACGCCTGTGCGATCGGTGTGATCACGGTGGCACCCAGGTCGGCCACCGCTCCAGCGATCGGGGCCGTCACTGCATTGAGAATATCGGCCAAGCCCACGATTGCTGCATAGTTGCCGATGGGAAGAGTGACTCCTGCGGCGGTAACGGTGATGGCTTCGATCGAGGACGTGAGCTGGGAGGACAGTGACTCGAGCGTTGTGACCAGGCTGGGAAGTAGTTCACTGGTCAGCGCTCCGACGACGTAGGTGATGAGTTCGTCGTCGGCTGGGAGGTTGTTGATGTCTTGGCCCAGGAAAGTGAGAAGATCAGCTACATCCACGTTGATCGTGCCGGTCTGCAAGTTGGCCTCGATCGACCCGTCTGCCGCGTTGACGATGGTGACCGCGTCAACGATATCGGTTAGGACCGGGACGTCGTTCACGCTGGCGAGCGGCCCCAGGTCGAGCACTGCCTCGAGGTTATTGAGCAACGGTTGTACTGACCCGATGGCGTCACGGATGTCCGACAGGACTGCGCCGAGGAGCGGGCTGGTCGCGCCGAGATCCAGCCCTGCGATCTCGTAGGACCGTTCCACCGTTCCGCCTGCGTTGCGCTCGATACTGCCTGTGATGGCGCCGGTCTCGATGGTGAGTTCTTCGAGCACCGGCCGGAGAGCCCCAGGTACCAGTGGAGTGAGGTCCAGTGACGCGTCAGCCGGGTAGTCGGTACTACCGCCCACGGCGACCACGCCCGAGTCCGATACTGCGCCTGAGACCGCGCGTGAGGATCCATCAGCGCCGGCGAACGCGTACTGGTTCGCGAAGCCGAGGGACAGGATCGAATTCTCGCCGAAGAGATTGATACCGGTGGCGATCTCGATATCTGCCAGCCCGCTCAGCACCGATGCATCCAAAGCGCTGGTCTCGAGTACGTCACTCCCCCCGTTGTTGGTCGCGGAAGCTGTGTCCAGACTTAGCAGGACATCGAGATCGGCACCCAATGCGGTCCCGCTCAGGAACCTGGCCTCGGAGTGGGACACAGGAAGAGCGGCTTGAGCCGATACAGCGGACACCGCCAAGACTGCGGTGGCTGCAGTGAGACCCACGGCTCGGCCGACGGCGGTGCGCAAAGCGGGCGCTCGCCCGACAGTTGTGGGCACCGCCCACAACTGTCCTGTCCGATGGTTGACAGAACTAGACTCCGACCGCTGACGACGAGAGTGCTTCATTGCTCCTCCGTATCCGATCCCAGAACATTCTCCCTCTCGCGAAAGCGAGAGTTTCGGGACTGGCGCAATCAGGGATTTACCTGCAACCCTCAGTGCCAATAACCCGCTTCCAGCCTACGTCGCTGGTAGGTCTCCACGTTGCTGTGGCGTTGCTTAGCGTGAGGCAAAGTATGCGATGAAAATAGGACAAATCCTCTTATTGCTGGCACTGGATTCACTCGATAGGAGTAGCGATCAGAGGTCCTTCGTCGCAGTGCTCTATGGGACTGGGAGCGAGACCACCGACGACTCATCGCATGCTCTCAGCGACAAGTGCATGACCGGACTTGAAAAATCACTCAAGTATCTTTTCCGGCGCTGATCCAGAGGTGAGTTGAGACAGATGACGCAGGGAGTTCAGACTTTGCCGTGTCAGACCGTGTCAGATCCGATCGATCGTGGCGACCACCTGGCGGGCGATGGCGAGCTCTTCGTCGGTGGGGATGACCATGACGGTGGTGGGTGAGCCGTCGGGAGAGATCACCCGGGCCTCGCGCGAGGGTGCCGCGTTACGGTCCGGGTCGACGCTGATCCCCAGCCCCTCGAGGTCGGCGCACGCCGCGGCGCGGACCGCGGCGTCGTTCTCGCCGACGCCGGCGGTGAACGCCAGCACGTCCACCCGGCCGAGCACCGCGAGGTAGGCGCCGATGTACTTGCGCAGCCGGTGCACGTACACGCCGAACGCCAGCCGGGCGTCGTCGTCGCCGGCGTCCATCATCCGGTGCAGCTCGCGGAAGTCGTTCTGGCCGGAGAGGCCCTTGATCCCGGAGCGCCGGTTGAGCAGGTTTTCGAGCTCGTCGACGGACAGCCCGGCGACCCGGTTCAGGTGCAGCAGGATCCCCGCGTCGATGTCCCCGGTCCTGGTCCCCATCACCAGACCTTCCAGCGGGGTCAGGCCCATCGAGGTCTCCACCGCGACCCCGCCGCGCACGGCGGACGCCGAGGCGCCGTTGCCCAGGTGCAGCACGATCTGGTTCAGCTCGTCCAGCGGTCGGTCGAGCACTGCGGCGGCCCTCTGGCTGACGTACTGGTGCGAGGTGCCGTGGAATCCGTACCGACGCACCCCGTACTCCCGCGCGACGTCGCGGTCCAGCGCGTAGGTGGCTGCGGCGTCGGGCAGGGTCTGGAAGAACGCGGTGTCGAAGATCGCCACGTGCGGCACGTGCGGCAGCAGCTGGCGCCCCACCTGGATGCCGCGCAGGTTCGGCGGGTTGTGCAGCGGGGCCAGCGGGGAGAGCTCCTCGATGGTCGCGGCCACCCGGTCGTCGATCACGACCGGCTCGGCGAAGGCCGAGCCCCCGTGCACCACCCGGTGGCCCACGGCGAGCACGCCGTTGTTGCTCAGGTCCGGCCCGACCTCGGCGAACAGCTCGAGCACGCGTCGTAGCGCCGCCCCGTGGTCGGCGACCGGGCCCTCGCGGCGGGTGGTGTCGCCGGCGTGGGTGTGGGTGATGATCCCGTCGTCCTCGCCGATGCGCTCGACCAGCCCGGAGGCGATGGCGGTCCCTGCGGCCGGGTCGACCAGGCGGTACTTGACCGACGAGGACCCGGAGTTGATCACCAGGACGGTCCCGGCAGACTTCTCGGTGGGCTCGGTCTGCTCGGGGGCGCTGCTCATGCGGAGATGCTTTCGCTGTCGGTGGTGTTCTCGGTCCGTGCGTCGGCGGAGGGGGTGGCTGGTCCGGCGTCGTCGAGCGCCTGCGCCTGGATGGCGGTGATCGCCACCGTGTTGACGATGTCCTGCACCAGGGCACCTCGGGACAGGTCGTTCACCGGCTTGCGCAGGCCCTGCAGCACCGGCCCGATGGCGACCGCGCCCGCCGAGCGCTGCACCGCCTTGTACGTGTTGTTGCCGGTGTTCAGGTCCGGGAACACGAGCACGGTCGCCCGCCCCGCCACCGTCGACTGCGGCATCTTGGTGCGCGCCACCGAGGCGTCCACCGCGGCGTCGTACTGGATCGGGCCCTCGACCGAGAGGTCGGGACGGCGCTCGCGGACTAGCGCGGTCGCGGCCCGCACCTTCTCGACGTCGGGCCCGGTGCCGGACTCGCCCGTGGAGTAGGAGAGCATCGCGATCCGCGGCTCGACGCCGAACTGCGCGGCCGTGGCCGCCGAGGAGATCGCGATGTCGGCGAGCTCCTCGGCCGTCGGGTCCGGGTTCACCGCGGCGTCGCCGTAGACCAGCACCCGGTCCTCCAGGCACATCAGGAACACGCTGGACACGATCCCGACGTCCGGCACGGTCTTGATGATCTCGAAGGCCGGCCGGATCGTGTTTGCGGTGGTGTGCATCGCGCCGGAGACCATGCCGTCCGCGAGACCGTGGTGCACCATCATCGTGCCGAAGTAGGACGGCGAGACCACGAGCTCCCGGGCGCGGTCGACCGTCATCCCCTTGTGCGCGCGCAGCTCGGCGTACTCCCGGGCGAAGGTCTCCACCAGCTCGCTTCCCGCCGGGGCGACGACGTCGGCCGCCGAGATGTCCAGGCCCAGCTCGGTCGCCCTGGCCCGGACGCTCGCCTCCTCGCCGAGGATGGTCAGCCGGGCGACCTCCCGCTGGAGCAGGGTGCTCGCCGCCCGCAGGATCCGGTCGTCGGCGCCCTCGGGCAGCACGATGTGCTTGCGGTCCGCCCGGGCCCGGTCCAGCAGCGTGTACTCGAACATCAACGGGGTGACCACCGACGGGCGGGACACGTCCAGCCCGGCCAGCAGCGCCGGGGCGTCGACGTGCTTCTCGAACAGTGCGAGGGCGGTGTCGATCTTGCGCTGGGAGTCAGCGGTCAGACGCCCGCGCACCGCCGCCGCGGCGCTGGTGGTCTCGAACGTGCCGGTCGCGTTGTGGATGATCGGAAGTCGCTGACCCAGCCCTTCGACCAGGCGCGCGATCGGTGGGGAGGGCAGGAAGCCGCCGTTGAGGATGATTCCGGCCAGGGAGGGGAACCCCTCGGCGGTGTGCGCGGTGAGCAGCCCCAGCAGGACGTCGGACCGGTCGCCCGGGGCGATCACCACGGCGCCGTCGGTGAGCTTGTCCAGCAGGTGCTCCACCGACATCGCGCCGACCAGCAGGTCCAGCGCCTCACGGGAGAGCAGCTCCTCGTCCCCCGACAGCAGCCGACCGTCGACGGCCTCCATCACCGCGCCGACGGTGGGAGCGGCCAGCAGCCGGTCCTCGGGCAGCGCCCAGGCAGGCAGGTCGCCGTCGAGTGCCGCACGCGTGGCGTCCAGATGCTCCGGGGCGCAGCGGTTCGCGACCACGCCGATCACCTGGGCGTGGTTGGTCCGCAGCTCCGCCAGGCACACGTCGACCACCTGACGCACCTCGTCCGGCTGACGGCCCGCACCGCGGACCACCAGCAGCACCGGCGCCCCCAGGTTCGCCGCGACCCGCGCGTTGTAGGACAGCTCGGTGGGCCCGGCGACGTCGGTGTAGTCGGTCCCCACGACCACCACCACGTCGCACTGCCGCTCGACCTCGTGGTACCTGGACACGATCCTGGACAGCGCCGCCTCCGGGTCGGCGTGCACCTCGCCGTAGGTGACCCCGACGCACTCCTCGTAGCGCAGGTCCACGCCGTCGTGCGCGAGCAGCAGGTCCAGCACGTAGTCCCGCTCGACGGTGGACCGGGCGACCGGCCGGAACACCCCGACCCGGGTGACGCTGCGGGTCAACAGGTCCACCACGCCGAGCGCCACCGTCGACTTGCCGGTGTCCCCCTCGGCGGACGTGATGTAGATGCTGCGAGCCACCTGGGTCCCGTCTACTCGTTGTCGCCACCGGTCGAGGCCGCGGCGCTCGCAGCCTGCTGGGGTCCACCCTGCGCCTCGGCCGTGTCACCGGCGTCGGGCCAGACCCAGTCGCGGACCTCGGGGATGTCCTCCCCGTGCTCGCGGGTGTACTGGCGGGCCCGCAGCCGCGCGTCCATCATGTCCTGCCGCAGCTCTGCCGCCCTGGTCCCCAGGCTCGGCACGCGGTCGATCACGTCCATCACCAGGTGGTACCGGTCCAGGTCGTTGAGCATCACCATGTCGAACGGTGTCGTGGTGGTGCCCTCCTCCTTGTACCCGCGCACGTGCAGGTGCGGGTGACCGTTGCGCCGGTACGTGAGCCGGTGGACCAGCCACGGGTAGCCGTGGTACGCGAAGATGATCGGCGTGTCCGTGGTGAACAGGGTGTCGAAGTCCCGGTCGGACAGGCCGTGCGGGTGCTCGCGCTCGTCCTGCAGCCGCATCAGGTCGACGACGTTCACCACCCGCACCTTGAGGTCCGGCAGGTTGCGGCGCAGCAGGTCGGCGGCCGCGAGCACCTCCAGGGTGGGGATGTCCCCGGCGCAGGCCAGCACGACGTCGGGGTCCTCGCCACGCGCCTCGGTACCCGCCCACTCCCAGATCCCGAGGCCGCGCGCGCAGTGCGCGATC
>CAYQFJ010000169.1:5883-6157 GCA_964416715.1 uncultured Actinotalea sp.
CGCCTCGTCCATGGTCAGGAAGCTCGGTCCGGGCTGCTTGCCCGCGACGACGACGTTGACCAGGTCCCGGCTGCGCAGGCAGCGGTCGTAGACGGCCAGCAGCGTGTTGGCGTCCGGCGGGAGGTAGACCCGGACGGTCTCCGCCTTCTTGTTCATCACGTGGTCGATGAACCCGGGGTCCTGGTGCGAGAAGCCGTTGTGGTCCTGACGCCACACGTGCGACGTCAGCAGGTAGTTGAGCGAGGCGATCGGCCGCCGCCACGGCAGCTCACGG
>CAYQFJ010000170.1:0-6126 GCA_964416715.1 uncultured Actinotalea sp.
TCGTTCACGCTCAACCAGAACGACCTGGAGTTCATCCTCCGTCAGATCCAGATCCCCCTGGCACTGCCGACCATCATGGCCGGCATCAACCAGGTGATCATGCTCTCCCTGTCCATGGTCGTCATCGCGGGGATGGTCGGCGCCGCCGGCCTGGGCCGCGACGTCGTCTCCGCCCTGAGCCGCGTCAACGTGGCGCTGGGCTTCGAGGCAGGGCTGGCCGTGGTGATCCTCGCGATCTACCTCGACCGCATCACGGCCGGGCTGGCCGAACGGTCCCCGGTCGCCAAGGCGCTGCGCACCGCCGCCGCCTGAACCCAGACCTCGGCCCTACAGGGCCGACAACCCCGGTGGCCACATCGCCGCCAAGAAAGGAAGCAATGATTCACCGCACACGTCGAGCGACCGCAGCCGTCGCAACCGGACTTGCCCTCACCCTCGCGCTGGCCGCCTGCGCCGGTGACTCCGACGAGCCCACCGAGGAGCCCGGTGGCGACTCGACCGACTCCGGCGACACCGGGGACTCCGAGGCGCCTTCGGACCCGAGCGAGATCACGCTCGTGCTCCCGCCCGAGGGCTGGCCCGAGGGTGTCGCAGTCACCTACCTGTGGGCGAACTTCTTCGAGCAGGAGGGCTACGACGTCTCGCTGGAGACCGCCGGCGACATGGGCGTCATCTACACCGCGCTCGCCGGTGGCCAGTACGACCTGTTCTTTGACGCGTGGCTGCCGATCACGCACGCCGACTACTTCGAGGAGTACGGCGACTCGATGGAGCAGATCGGTGCGTGGTACGACGACGCACGGCTGACCATCGCCGTGAACGAGGACGCCCCGATCACCTCGCTGACCGAGCTGGCCGACAACGCTGACGCCTTCGGCAACCGCATCGTCGGCATCGAGCCGGGCGCCGGCCTGACCCGCGTCACCAAGGAAGAGGTCATCCCGACCTACGGCCTGGAGGGCATGGAGTTCGTCGAGTCCTCCAGCCCGGCGATGCTCGCCGAGCTGTCCGGCGCCGTCGAGGCCGACCGCGACATCGTGGTCACCCTGTGGCGTCCGCACTGGGCGTACGACGAGTTCCCGATCCGCGACCTCGAGGACCCCGAGGGTACTCTGGGTGGCGCCGAGGAGATCGTCATCACCGGCCGCGACGGGTTCTCCGAGGAGTACCCGCAGGCCACCGCCTGGCTGGAGAACTTCACCCTGAGTGGTGACGACCTCTTCTCGCTGGAGAACATCATGTTCAACGAGAACGAGGGTGAGAACCGCGAGGCATCCGTCGAGCAGTGGCTCGAGGAGAACCCGGACATCTTCGACGAGATCAAGGCCGGCGCCGAGGGCTGAGCCCCCGACGAGGGCCGGCCCACCGTGAGGTGAGGCACGGCCACCGGTAACCCGAATGGGCCGTGCGCCCCGGACCCAGCGTCCGGCGGCACACGGCCCGTTCGCCGTCGTGGAGCATTCCGACCTTCAAGTGGAGCGTTCCGATCCTCAGGTGGAGCGTTCCTAGCTCGTGTGGAGCGTTCCGGTCCGACAGTGGAGCGCTCCATGCTTGTGTGGAGCGCTCGCGCTGCGACACGCCGGCGTGTCTCACCGAAACGCTCCACACTCGCGGCCGACAGCGGCCGACGGCGCGCGGCAGGCAGGGGCGCCCCGGCCCAGGGACGGCAGCCGGTGAAGAGTGACTGCCGCGGTCAGCGGCCTGCGGCGTGGCGGAGGTCGGGCTCGAGGTAGATGAGCGTGGCGATCGGCACCGCCGCGCGCACCCGGGCCTCGGCCTCGTCGATCGCGTCGGCGACCTCGGACGCCGTCTCGGTGGGAACCACCTCGATCTTCGCCGCGACCAGCAGGTTCTCCGGGCCGACGTGCAGGGTGCGCATGTGGATCACGGAGAGCACTCCGTCGCCCAGCAGCGCCGCCTCGATCGCGGCGACATGCTCCTTGGACGCCGACTCCCCCAGCAGCAGCGACCGGGTCTCCAGCGCGAGCACGACGGCGATGACCACCAGCAGGACACCGATGCAGGCCGTCCCCGCGGCGTCCCAGCGACCGTCACCGGTGGCCAGTGTGAGCCCGACGCCGAACAGGGCGAGCACCAGGCCGATGAGCGCGCCGAGGTCCTCCAGCAGCACGACCGGCAGCTCAGGCGCCTTGGCGTTCCGCACGAACGACACCCAGGACTGGTCCCCGCGCACGTGGTTGGACTCGACCACGGCCGTCCGGAACGAGAAGCCCTCCATGACGATCGCCGCCACGAGCACCACGATCGGCACCCAGTGCCACGACTCGATGGGGTGCGGGTCGGAGAACTTGTGCCACGCCTCGTACAGAGCGAACAGGCCACCCAGGGTGAACAGCACGATCGACACGATGAACGCGTAGATGTAGCGCTCGCGCCCGTAGCCGAACGGGTGCGCCGGGCTGGCGGCGCGCCGCGCCCGCCGTCCACCGACCAGCAGCAGTCCCTGGTTCGAGGAGTCCGCGACGGAGTGCACCGCCTCGGCGAGCATCGAGCTCGACCCGGTGAGCAGGAACGCGATGAACTTCGTCACCGCGATCCCGAGGTTCGCGGCCAGTGCTGCGACGATCGCCCTGGTTCCGCCTCCGGCCGCCATCAGACCGTGCCCGCCATCAGACCGTCCCGGCCATCAGACCGTGCCCGACGCCGGGTACGCGTCGTCGACGAGCAGCACCGGGATGCCGTCCCGCACCGGGTAGGCCAGCGCGCACGCCTCGCCGGTGCACACGAGCTCGGCGGCGCCGTCGGGACGTGTCGCGTCATGCAGCACCGAACCACAGGCCGGGCAGCGCAGGATCTCCCGCACCCAGGAAGCCAGACCGGGCCCGCCAGAGGGACCGGGGCGCGCGTCGTCGTCGGGCATCGTCACTCCTGTCCGTCGGCTGCGGTCACCGGGACATCCTGCCGCACCAGCGCGAGGACGTCGTCGCGAACCTTGATCATGATGTCCTCGTCCGCCGCCTCGACGTTGAGCCGCAGCAGCGGCTCGGTGTTCGACGCGCGCAGGTTGAACCACCACCGTGGGTGGTCCTCCCAGTGCGAGACGGTCAGCCCGTCGAGCTCGTCGACGCTCACCGGGCCTGCACCCTGCCGACGCACGTACGCGTCGACGACCCGCTCGCGCGCGGCCGCGACGGCAGCGTCGTGACCCACCGCCGAGTTGACCTCCCCGCTGGAGAAGTACGGCTCGTAGGCCTCGGCCAGCACGGACATGGTCGCCGCCGAGCCGTCGACCCGACGCGTCCCGCCCAGGGCCGCCAGCACGTGCATCGCGGCGAGCATGCCGGTGTCGGCGAAGAAGAAGTCGCGGAAGTAGAAGTGTGCGCTGTGCTCCCCGCCGAACACCGCGTCGTGCTCGGCCATCTCCTCCTTGATGAACGAGTGGCCCACCCGCGTGCGCACCGTGCGGGCCCCCGCAGCGGTCAGCAGGTCCGGTACGGCCCGGGAGGTGATCAAGTTGTGGATCACCGTGGGGGTCCGCCCCGCCTCCAGCTCACGGGACACCTCGCGCAGCCCCACCAGCGCCGTGATCGCCGACGGGCTCACCGGCGCACCGCGCTCGTCGACGACGAAGCACCGGTCGGCGTCCCCGTCGAAGGCGAGCCCGAGGTCGGCGTCGTGCTCGACGACGGCGGCCTGCAGGTCACGCAGGTTCGCCGGCTCCAGCGGGTTCGCTTCGTGGTTGGGGAACGTCCCGTCCAGCTCGAAGTACAGCGGCACTACGTCGAGGGGCAGCGCGGGCAGTCCGGCGGCGGTGCCGAGCACGGCCGGCACGGTCAGGCCAGCCATGCCGTTCCCGGCGTCGACGACGACCTTCAGCGGGCGGATCCGGCCCAGCGGGACGAGGTCACGCAGGAACAGCGCGTAGTCGGCGAGCATGTCCCGGTCGCTGACGCTCCCCCGCTGGTCCGGCCCCACCGTGGGCACGCCCTCGGCCAGGTACCGGGCCGCCAGCTCGCGGACCCGCGCGAGCCCGCTGTCCAGCCCGACGGGCCGGGCGCCAGCGTGGCACATCTTGATCCCGTTGTACCCGGCGGGGTTGTGGCTCGCTGTGAACATGGCCCCGGGGACGTCGAGCACCCCGGAGGCGTGGTACAGCCCGTCGGTGGAGCACAGCCCGATACGGACGACGTCGACCCCCAGCCCGGTGAGCCCCTCCGCGAACGCGTCGACCAGCGCCGGGCCGGAGGGGCGCATGTCCCGCCCGATGACGACCGTCCGACCCTCTCCCTGCGCCCCTTCGGGTACGGCGACCTCGGCGAATGCCGCGCCGATGGCCCGGGACACCTCTGGGGAGAGCTGGTCGGGCACGGTGCCGCGCACGTCATAGGCCTTGATCAGGTCCGAGAGGTCGGACGGGCCCGGTGTCTGGGGACCTGGCGTGCGGGGGGCTGCAGTGTCGGAACCGGGTGCGTCCGGACCAGGTGCGGAGGGCGGGGGCGGGGAAGTCACCCGGGCAGCCTAGTGACGATCGAGCTCAGGGCCGACGCTTGGCCGAACGCTCGAGCACCGACTCGATCGGGATGTTCGCCCAGGTCCCGTCACCGTTCTCCACCAGCCACTGGCGCCTCTCGCAGCTCAGGCAGGACACGAACGTCACGTCCGTCCCGTCCGTGAGCACCATCGGGAGCTGTGTCAGGTCCGCTCCCCCGCAGGACGAGCAACGCTCCGGGTCGGGGCCCGCGGCCGGTGCCTCCGCCATCGTCAGCCGCCCTCCCCGCGGAGCACGCGCAGGTGGCCGCGGCGGGCGATCTCGTCGGCCGGTTGCTCCGCCTCCGCCACGGGCACGGCCTGTCGGGGACGGCCTGCCTCCCGTACCGCGTCGGCCAGGGCGAGCAGGTCGTCCGGGGTGGGACCGGTCGGGATGAACTCGGGCGTGAGCCGGACGATCTCCCAGCCGCGTGGCGCCGTCAGCCGGCCGGCGTGCTCGGCGCACAGGTCGTAGGAGTGCGGCTCGGCGAGCTGGGCGAGCGGGCCCAGGACCGCCGTCGAGTCCGAGTAGACGTAGGTGAGCGTCGCGACCGCGGGGCGCCCGCAGGCGCTGCGCGAACACTGACGACCAGACCTCACGACCAAGGACACTACCTGGCTGCTCCGACACGCCGCCCGCACCACGCCGCCCGACTCCCCTGCGCGGTCCGCGTGGCGCCGATCCGGGGTGTGGAGCTCGCGGCTCCGGAGGCTCGCGGTTCCAGGTCTCGATGCGGCGGCGGGCCCTGCGCTCCCAGGGCGCGGGGCTCCAGCTGCGCGAGACTCCTGCCCGGGACGGCCTCGCACCGGTCCCACGACGCGCCCCGGGACGTACAGTGGCCCCGTGGGTGCCTTGGGACGACGGACGCCCGTCGGGCCCGGCGGTGTACGACGCCGGGACCGCCGGGGTCGGGGGATGCGCGGGATCCTCGTCCCGCCCGGTCTGCCCGGCTACCGCACCCGGGCCGACCGCTTCGACGACCTGGTGCTGAGCACGGTCGAGCTGCTGGAGCGGCGCTGGGCCCGTCAGCTCGTGGGCACGGAGTTCGCCGTCGAGGACGTGCCGCCTTCGGATCCGGCCCCCTGGGAGCGCGGTGGGGTTCCACTCGGCCGATACTTTGCGGCCGACGCCGGGATGCCGGCCAGGATCGTCATCTACCGGCGGCCCGTCGAGACCCGCGCGTTCGACAGCGCCGACCTCGCCGACCTGGTCCGCGACGTCGTGGTCGAGCAGGTGGCCCACATGCTCGCCCGCTCCCCCGACGAGGTAGACCCCCACTACCGCTCCTAACCCACAACCCCCTCAAAGCTGATCATGCAACTCAGCGGTGATCATGCAATTCGCCGCTGATCATGCAACTCAGCGCTGATCATGCAACTCACCGCGGTCAGCGGCACGTCCGCTGACCGCGGACGCTGAGACGTGAGTGGCTGGTGCGACGGTTGAGGCTTCGCTCCGGCACCTCCAGTAGCCCGGGCTCCGCGCGATCGGCGCCCCGGTGTGGCCGTCGAGCCACCCCCCTCGCGCCGAATTGCATGATCAGATTCGGGAGGGGGCCGCCGGCGTTTTGATTGATCACCGCTGAATTACATGATCAACTTCAGGGGGTGGGGGTTAAGGGAGAGGGAGGTGGACGG
>CAYQFJ010000171.1:0-6098 GCA_964416715.1 uncultured Actinotalea sp.
CCAGGATCTCCTGCTCGCTGTGCGCCATCGTGGTGTCTCCTTGGTTGGGGGTCGGGACCCGGGCGGGCCCGACGACGTGCTGACGATAGTGGGCGGACGACGCCACCCGGGACAGGCTACGGAAGCACGACGACCTGCGCCGCGTAGACGAGCCCGCCCCCGAAGCCGATCTGCAGGGAGAGGTCGCCGGACCGGACCTGGCCCTCGCGCAGCAGCCGCTCGGTGGCCAGTGGGATCGAGGCGGCCGAGGTGTTGCCGGTGTCCGCGATGTCCCGGCCGATCGCGACCGTGTCCGGCAGCTTCAGCTGCTTGACGATCTGGTCGATGATCCGCATGTTCGCCTGGTGCGGCACGAAGGCCTGGATCTGGTCCGCGGTCACGCCCGCGGCGTCCAGTGCCTGCTGCGCGATCGGCCCCATCTGGAAGCTGGCCCACTTGAACACGCTCGGGCCGTCCTGTCGAAGCGTCGGCCAGCCGAGCTCGGGGTCGGCCTTCATCTGCTGCCAGCTGTGCGTCTGGCGCACCGCTTGCGACTTCGAGCCGTCCGAGCCCCACACCGTCGGGCCGATGCCGGGGGTGTCGGACGCGCCGATCACCACCGCACCCGCGCCGTCGCCCAGGAGGAACGAGATCGAGCGGTCGGTCGGGTCGATGAAGTCGCTCATCTTCTCCGCCCCGACCACCAGCGCGTGCCGCGCGTTCCCGGACCGCACCAGCGCGTCGGCCTGCCCGATGCCGTAGGCGTAGCCCGCGCAGGCGGCCGAGATGTCGAAGGCGGCGGCGGGCGTGGCACCCAGGCGGTCGGCCAGCACGGCTGCCCCGGCCGGGGTCTGGTGGAACCAGGTCACCGTGGAGAGGATGACGACGTCGATGTCCGCGCCGGTCAGCCCGGCGTTGGAGATCGCCTCCCGGGCGGCGGTCTCGGACAGGTCGAGCACGTCCTGGTCGGGCCGGCCGCGGCGTCGGGTGACGATGCCGGTGCGCTGCCGGATCCACTCGTCGGAGGAGTCGATCGGTCCGGCGATGTCGTCGTTCGTCACCACGTTCTCGCCACGGGCGGCGCCCAGGCCCAGGATCCGGGTGTGCGCCGGCCCGGTGGCCTGCACGAGGGTCGGTCGGATCACGCCACGTCCTCCGGCTCGTTGGTCTGGGGGTCCTTCGCGGAGTCCGTGGCACCGCCGACACCGCCGGTCCGACCGTGCCGGCGGACCAGGTCCCTCGCGGCGTCGAGGTCGTCCGGCGACTTGATCGCCACCGTCTCCACACCGGGGAGGGTACGCCGGGCCAGTCCGGACAGGACACCCGCCGGGGCGAGCTCGACCAGGGCGGTGATCCCGGCGTCGGCCAGCGACTGCTGGCACAGGTCCCACCGCACCGGCGCCGCGATCTGCTCGGTGAGCCGGCGCAGCACGTCCCGCCCGACGCCGTGGGTCGCGGTGGTCGGCGCGCTCACCTGAGCGTAGGAGGCACCGTCGGCGTTGGACAGCAGGGTCATCCGCGGGTCGCGTGCGGTCCACCGGTCGGCCACGGCGGCGAACCGGTCCGCGGCGTCCTGCATGTACGGGGTGTGGAAGGCGCCGGCCACCTGCAGCGGGACCACCCTGGCCCGGGCGGGCGGAGCCGCGGCGAGCTTCTCGAGGTCCGGCAGCGCACCGGCGGCGACGACCTGACCGCCGCCGTTCACGTTCGCCGGCCAGAGGCCGGCCGTCTCGATCGCGGCGAGCACCTCGTCCGGGTCACCACCCAGGACGGCGGCCATGCCGGTGGGGGTGACCGCCGCGGCCTCGGCCATCAGCCGGGCGCGCTCGGCCACCAGGCCGACGGCCTCCTCGTCGGAGAACACGTCCGCGGTGGCGGCGGCGGCGAACTCGCCGACCGAGTGCCCGGCGGTCGCGTGCGCGACGTCGGAGGCGCGCGCGTCGTCGTCGTCCAGCAGCGCCCGGAGGGCGACCAGGGAGGCGGCGACGATCAGCGGCTGGGCGACCGCGGTGTCCTTGATCGTCTCCGCGTCGGACGTCGTCCCGTGCGCCCGCAGGTCGAGACCCGCGGCCTCACCGAGCGACCCGAGCCGGGCCTCGACACCGGGGAGGTCGAGCCACGGGGTCAGGAAGCCGGGGGTCTGCGAGCCCTGTCCAGGGCACACGATGGCGAGCACCTGTCCACTGTGCCGAACCGGCAGCCGCCCCCGGGCCTCCGACGCGCACGAACCTCGACGGAGGCTCTTGTGCAGAACCTACAAGGTCGGGTTGGCGCGGGCGGACGTCGAGCGGGCCTAGCCGCGCTCGAGCCGGCCGAGTGCGAGGGCTGTCTGCAGCACGTACGCCTCCCGCGCGTCCAGCGGGTCCCATCCGGTCACCTCGGCGACCTTGCGCAGGCGGTAGCGGACCGTGTTCGGGTGCACGTAGAGCACCCGTGCCGCCGCCTCCAGCGACCGGCCGTTCTCCACGTGCGCCGCCAGCGTGTCCAGCAGCGACCCACCGGCGTCGCGCAGCGGACGGAACGCCTGCTCGACCAGGGTCCGCCGGGCGACCTCGTCGCCCACCAGCACGCGCTCGGGCAGCAGGTCGTCGGCGAGCACCGGGCGCGGTGCCGTCGGCCACGCGGGTGCTGCGGCGAGCCCGGCCAGCGCCGCCGCTGCGGACTCCCCGGTCTCGTCCACCCGGTCCACGGTCGGGCCGATCACCACCGGGCCGGGGCCGAACCGCGGCAGCAGGGACTCGGCGACCGCACGCAGGTCGCCCTCGCCGCCGATCACCGTGACCAGCCGGTCCCCGTGGATGCCGACCAGGGCGTCGTCGGCGGCCCGGCGGATGGCTCGGCGCAGGTCGGCCGCGCGCACGTCGTCCAGCGGTTGGGAGGTGGTGCCCACCATGACCAGCACCTGCCCGTTGCCGCTCCACCCGAGCGCCGCGACCCGCGAGCGCAGTCCGTCGTCGGCGTCCCCGCGTACCAGGGCGTCGACGACCAGGGCCTCGAGCCGGGCGTCCCAGGCGCCACGGACCTCCGCGGCCCGGGCGTAGACCTCGGCGGCCGAGAAGGCCACCTCGCGCGAGTACAGCAGCACGGCCTCGCGCAGGTCCCGCTCGGCCCCCGGCGCCGCGAGCCGTTCGCTGTGCTCCTCGACGACCTCCACGACCAGGCGGACGAGCTGCAGCGTGTGCTGCAGCGAGATGGAGCGGGTCAGCTCCGGCGGCGCGGCGGAGAAGATCTCCCCGGCGCCGTGCGGGGGGACCGTCGGGTCGGAGTACCAGGTGATGAACGCGGAGATGCCCGACTGGGCGACCAGGCCCACCCAGGAGCGGTCCTCGGCGGGCAGCGCCCGGTACCAGGGAAGCTTCTCGTCGAGCTTGCGCATCGCGGCGGCGGCGAGCAGCCCCGTGCCGTCGTGCAGTCTGCGCAGGGTGCGTGCCTGATCGCTCCGGACCGGCTGAGCCATGGCAGCGAGCATAGGGCGCTCTTGTAGGGAGGCGACAACTTCTCGCGACGACGGGTCGGCGTCGTCGGTGGACTCACCAGGCTGGGACGGGCGGGGGGAGGCTATCGTCGGAGGCATGGCTTTGATCCCGCGCCTGCGCCGGCTGATGCGTCGCCCGGTATCGGTGACGAAGATCGGGGCCCGCCGACCGACCTCTGCCCGCAGGAGGGACACCATTCACGAGGACAGGTTGCGTGCCAGGCTCGGCGAGGACCCCAACGACGCGGAGTCGTTCCGGGCGCTGGTCGAGATCGTGCGACGACGGGCCGCCGAGATGGGTCCCGACGGCGACCCGCTGACCGCCCCGCAGGACGAGGTGGAGCGACAGCGCGCCGCGGACCTCGCGGTGTGGTCCCTGGGCGAGGAGCTGGCCGGCCACCCGCGGGCGTGGTACCCGCTGATCGAGCTGGCGCGGCTGTCCGTGCAGGACGACCGCGAGGGGATGCTGCGTCGGCTGTCCACGGCCGCGGACCGGGACCCTTCGGGCCGGGCGCTGGGCGAGGGGTTGGCCGTGCTGCGTGAGGCGGACCTGCCGGTCGAGGCGCTCGGCCTGGGGGTGGGGCACTGGCGGGTGCGTGAGCACACGCCCGAGATCGCCTACCAGCTGGTGCACGCGGCACTCGAGGCGGGCCGTCCGCTCGAGGCCAGGCACCACCTGCAGGCGCTGGACCTGCACCCGGATCAGGCAGCGGTGTCCAAGCTGCGCCGTGAGCTCGCCCCGCTGGTCGCTGCGGCGGAGCAGACCATCCCGGGTACCTGACCTCGGCTCAGGAGTCACCGCCGGCCATGCCGGACGCGCCGGCCCGCACGTCATGGAGCTGGTACTTCTCGATCGCCCGGGCCGGGGCGTCGGCCGGCACCTCGCCGCGCCGAGCCAGGAGCTGGAGCACCTTGACCGCCGTCGACGGGCCGTCGATCTTGAAGTAGCGCCGGGCCGCCTGCCGGGTGTCGGAGAACCCGAATCCGTCCGCCCCGAGCGTGCCGTACTCACCCGGGACGAAGGCGCGGATCTGGTCCGGGAGCATGTGGTCGTAGTCGCTGGTGGCGACGAAGACCTGCCCCTCGGCGTCCCGCAGCTTCTCGGTCACGTACGGCGTGCGCGGCTCCGCCTCGGGGTGCAGGAAGTTGTGCTCCTCGGCGGCCAGGCCGTCGCGGCGCAGCTCGTTCCAGCTCGTCACCGACCACACGTCCGCGCGCACGCCCCAGTCCTCGGCGAGCAGCTCGGCGGCCTCCAGGGCCCACGGCACCCCCACCCCGGAGGAGAGGATCTGCGCCCGCGGCCCCTCGCCGTCGGCCACGTGCACGCGATGGATCCCGCGCAGGATGCCCTCGACGTCGACGTCCTCCGGCTCGACCGGCTGGATCATCGGCTCGTTGTACACCGTGAGGTAGTACATGACGTTCGGGTCGCGCGGGTCGCCCTCGCCGTACATCCGCTGCAGCCCGTCGCGGACGATGTGCCGGATCTCGTACCCGTACGCCGGGTCGTAGTGCACCACCGCGCGGTTCGTCGCCGCGAGGACGGGGGAGTGGCCGTCGGCGTGCTGCAGACCCTCACCGGTCAGCGTGGTGCGCCCGGCGGTGGCACCGATGATGAACCCACGGGTCATCTGGTCGCCGGCGGCCCAGAACTGGTCGCCGGTGCGCTGGAACCCGAACATCGAGTAGAAGATGTAGAACGGGACCAGCGCCTCGCCCTGGGTCGCGTAGGACGTCCCCACCGCCTGGAACGCCGCGGCCGAGCCGGCCTCGTTGATCCCGGTGTGCAGGATCTGCCCGTCCTCGGACTCCTTGTACGACAGGATCAGGTCGCGGTCCACCGCCAGGTAGTTCTGCCCCTGGGTGTTGAAGATCTTCGCGCTCGGGAAGATCGCGTCGAGGCCGAAGGTGCGGGCCTCGTCCGGGATGATCGGCACGATCCGGTGACCGAACTCCTTGTCCCGGATCAGGTCCTTCAGGAGCCGGACGAACGCCATCGTGCTGGCGACGTGCTGCTGCCCGGACCCCTGGGCCAGGACCTCGTAGGTCTTCTCCGCCGGCAGGGTCACCGGGGTGAACCGGCTGCGACGCTCGGGGATGAACCCGCCCAGGGCACGACGCCGGTCGAGCATGTACTGGATCTCCGGGGAGTCCTCGCCCGGGTGGTAGTACGGCGCCTTGTACGGGTCGGTGAGCTGCTCGTCGGTCAGCGGGATGTTCAGCGAGTCCCGCAGCGTGTGCAGGTCGTCGACCCTGAGCTTCTTCATCTGGTGCGTGGAGTTGCGGGCGGCAAAGTTCGTGCCCAGCCCGTAGCCCTTGATGGTGTGCGCCAGGATGACCGTCGGCTGGCCGGTGTGCGCCACCGCCGCGGAGTACGCCGCGTACAGCTTGCGGTAGTCGTGACCGCCACGCTTGAGCGCCCAGATCTCGTCGTCGGACATGTTCGCGACGAGCTGCTTGGTGCGCGGGTCCCGGCCGAAGAAGTGCTCGCGGATGAAGCCACCGCTCTCGGCGCGGTAGGTCTGGTAGTCGCCGTCGGGCACGCTGTTCATCAGGTTGACCAGGGCGTGGTCCTTGTCCGCGTTGAGCAGGGCGTCCCACTCGCGGCCCCAGATCACCTTGATCACGTTCCAGCCCGCACCGC
>CAYQFJ010000172.1:0-6092 GCA_964416715.1 uncultured Actinotalea sp.
GTCGGGATGACAGGATTTGAACCTGCGACCCCTTGACCCCCAGTCAAGTGCGCTACCAAGCTGCGCCACATCCCGATCGGCCCCGGAGGGCCGTCGTGA
This sequence comes from uncultured Actinotalea sp., assembly GCA_964416715.1. Lineage (GTDB taxonomy): Bacteria > Actinomycetota > Actinomycetes > Actinomycetales > Cellulomonadaceae > Actinotalea. Next base: position 100 of record CAYQFJ010000172.1, read on the forward strand.
ATGCTACCGCAGCCCGGCCTCGTCGGACGCACGGCTCCGCGGCCCCGCTCGCCCGGCCCGCGCCCCGCCAGAGCGACGGCCGACCCGTCTCAACGCCGGCGCCGCTCCCGCACCCGCACGGAGATCTGGATCGGGGTGCCCTCGAAGCCGAAGGTCTCGCGCAGCCGGCGTTCGATGAACCGCCGGTACCCCGCCTCGAGGAAACCGGTGGCGAAGATGACAAACCGCGGCGGGCGGGTGTCGGCCTGCGTCGCGAACAGGATCCGGGGCTGCTTGCCGCCGCGCAGCGGGTGCGGGTGCGCCGCGACCAGCTCGCCGAGGAACGCGTTGAGCCGGCCGGTCGGGATCCGGGTGTCCCACGACGCCAGCGCGCGCTCGACCGCGGGGACCAGCCGGTCCCGGTGCCACCCGGTCCTCGCCGAGAGGTTCACCCGCGGCGCCCACTGCACCTGCACGAGGTCCTGCTCGATCTCCCGCTCGAGGTACGGGCGGCGGTCCTCGTCCATGAGGTCCCACTTGTTGTACGCGATCACCAGCGCCCGCCCGGCGTCGACCACCTGCGAGATGACCCGGGTGTCCTGCTCGGTGAGCTTCTCGCTGGCGTCCACCAGGACGACGCCGACCTCGGCCTTCTCGATCGCCGCCTGGGTGCGTAGGGAGGCGTAGAAGTCCGCCCCGCTGGTCTGGTGGACGCGGCGGCGGATGCCCGCGGTGTCGATGAACCACCACGTCTTGCCGCCGAGCTCGACCAGCTCGTCCACCGGGTCCCGCGTGGTCCCGGCCACGGAGTCCACGACCACTCTCTCGTGGCCCACGAGCGTGTTGAGCAGGCTCGACTTGCCCACGTTGGGACGCCCGACCAGGGCGATGCGGCGCGGGCCGCCGGCCCGGACGACCCCACCGACGGCGGAGAACTCGGGCAGCTCGCCGATGATGACGTCGAGCAGGTCCCCGGTCCCCCGGCCGTGCAGCGCCGAGACCGGGTGCGGCTCCCCCAGCCCGAGGCTCCACAGCTCGGCGACGTCGGCCTCCGCGCGGGCGCCGTCCACCTTGTTCGCGGCCAGGACGACCGGCTTGTTCGCCTTGCGCAGCATGCGGACCACCCGCTCGTCGGTGGAGGTCGGCCCCACCGTCGCGTCCACGACGAACAGCACCACGTCGGCCAGGTCGATCGCGACCTCCGCCTGCTCGGCCACGCGCGCGTGGATACCCGCGACGTCGACCTCCCAGCCCCCGGTGTCCACCAGGGTGAACTCCTTGCCCGACCACTCCGCCTCGTAGCTGACCCGGTCCCGGGTCACTCCCGGCGTGTCCTCCACCACGGCCTCTCGCCTGCCGAGGATCCGGTTCACCAGTGTCGACTTGCCCACGTTCGGTCGCCCGACCACGGCCAGCACCGGCAGGGGACCCGTGGGTCCTTCGTCACCGGGCTGCGAGCCGTCCGCGTCGAGCAGGGCGAGGTCCTCCTCGTCGAGCTCGTACTCGCTCAGCCCGGCGCGCAGCGCCCGCTCACGCGCGGCGTCCCGGTCCTGGTCGACGTCATGGTCGACGGCGACGAGCTCGGGTCCGGTGGGCTCGGCGTCGGCGGACTCGGCGATGCCCGGGCCCTCGGGCGGCGGCTGACTCATGGGTCCATCCTGTCATCGGGAAGCGGCACACCGGTGCGCTCGCTGACCGTGCGCACGTGCTCGGACAACGCGGCACGCAGCACCTCGTGCGCGTGCCCGACGGCGGCACGCCCGGACAGCTCGCCGGGCGGTTCGAGACGCACGGGCTCGCCGAACTCCACCACGAGCCGACGGCGCGGTCCGGGTACGTGCCCGATGCTCTCCCCGGTGCGCCGCGTGCCGAGCACGGCCACGGGGACCACCGGTGCCCCGGTCGCCACGGCGAGCCAGGCGACTCCGGCCCGGGCGGTAGCGGCGTCACCCCTCCCGCGGTTGCCCTCCGGGAAGATCCCGACGACGCCGCCGCGACGCAGCACGCCCAGGGCCGCCACCAGCGCGGGCCGTCCACCGCTGCGGTCCACCGGGATCTGCCCGGCCGCCCGGAGCACCACGCCGACCAGGCCACCCAGGGCGGAGAACATCTCCTCCTTGACCAGGAAGTGGGTGCCGCGCGGGGAGACACCGTGCACCACCGGTCCGTCGATCGCGCCGGTGTGGTTGGCGGAGAGCAGCACCGGGCCGGTGCGGGGCACCCGCTCGGCACCGATGACCGTCGTGCGCCACACCACGCGCGCCAGGAACCGGCCGATCCGGCGCGACCAGCGCGGCCCGGCCGGTCCGGGGACCGGCTGGGTGCTCACCGGCTGCGTCCGGTGACCCGCGCGACGACCTCGAGAACGGCCGCCACCGTCTGCTCCAGGTCCAGCTCCGAGGAGTCGACCGTGACCACGCCGTCGGCAGCCACCATGAAGTCGACGACCGTCGAGTCGTCGGCGTCCCGCCGCACGACCTGGTCCCGGGTCGCCGCGAGGCTGCTCGCGTCCGCCGACCCGTGGATCTCCAGGGACCGTCGGGCCAGCCGCGTCTCCTCGTTCGCGGTGAGCAGGACGCGCACGTCGGCGTCCGGCGCGATCACCGTGGTGATGTCCCGGCCCTCGACGACCACGCCGCGCCCGTGGCTGTAGCCCTGCGGGGTTCGCTCCATCTCGATCACCCGACGCTGCCGGGCACCGAGGTCGGCGCGCACCTCGAGGTTCGTCGCAACGGCGCTGACCACGCTGGAGATCTCGGTGCTGCGGATCGCCGCCCCCACGTCCTGCCCCGCCACGTGGAACCGGGGGTCGCGCGGGTCGAGGTCGAGGTCCAGCACCAGGTCGCGCACGGCCTCGGCGGCCGCCGCCGCGTCCGTCAGGTCCACCCCGCGTTCCAGGCACCACCAGGCCGCGGTCCGGTACATCGCGCCGGTGTCGAGGTAGGCGAGGTCCAGGTGTGCAGCGACCCGGCGGCACACGCTCGACTTCCCGGAGCCCGAGGGCCCGTCCACGGCGATCACCACCGGGGCCGGCACGTGGTCCACCGCAGGGACGGCTGAGGTGCCGTTCGTCGACCCGCTCATCCGGCGAGTCTCCAGCCGCGCTCGGCCAGCGCCGACTCGAGCCGCTCCCGCAGCCCGCGCAGCACCGACAGCGACGCCAGCCCGACCGCCTGGCGCGGCGCGTGCTCGATGGACAGCTCCTCGAGGTTGATCCCCGCGTCCCCGACGTCGGCCAGCAGCCGGGCCAGTTCACCGGGGGCGTCCGGAACGAGCACGACGACGACGTCGTACGCCCGCTGAGCCCCACCGTGCTTGCCGGGGATCCGGCCCACCCCTTCGTTGCCCGCGGCGATCGTCCCCGCCACGGTGCCCAGCGTGCCGGCCGACGCCGCGTCGCTGCCGGCCACCCGGTCCAGCGCGGCGAGCAGCTCGTCCAGGTCGCCACGCAGCGCGCGGAGCACCGCGGCGACGGGGGCCGCGTTGGCGGCCAGGATCGAGGTCCACATCGCCGGGTCCGACGCCGCGACCCGGGTCACGTCCCGCAGTCCCTGCCCGGCGAGCTCCAGCGCGGACGGTTCGGCGTCCCGCAGCCGGGCCGCGACCAGGGAGGCGGCGATCTGCGGCACGTGGGAGACCAGTGCTACCGCCTCGTCGTGCGCCGACGCCGCAAGCCGCAGCGGTGTCGCACCGAGGTCGAGGGCGAGATCCTGTACCGCGCGCAGTGCGTCCGTCCCGGAGCTCGCCGAGCCCACCACGACCCAGGGGCGACCCACGAACAGGTCCGAACGGGCCGCCGTCGGCCCGGAACGTTCGGAGCCTGCCATCGGGTGCGAGCCGACGTACCGGCGCAGGTCCGTCCCGGCCGTCTCCAGGGCCCGGAGCACCGAGGACTTCACCCCGGCGACGTCGGTCACCATGGCGGACGGGTGCTCGTCGAGCTGGCGTCGGACGACGTCCGCGGTGACGTCCGGCGGCGCCGCGACGACCACCAGCCGGGCGGGGGGCTCGTCCGGCTCGGGAAGCCGTCCGGCGCCGACGTCCCTGGCCAGCAGCACCGCGGTGCGCGACGGGTCCTCGAGCACGACGTCGACGCCGAGGGCGCGCAACCCCATCCCGACGCTGGCGCCCAGCAGCCCGGTGCCCACGACCCGCACCGGACCGGCCGTGGCCACCTCCGGCCCGTCCGCGGCGTCCGGGCCCGTGGACGGGTCGATCACACCGCTCACTGGGCCAGGTCCTTGCGCAGCACCGTCGCACCGTGCAGGTACACGTGCCGCACCTGGGCGCGCGGGACGTCGAGCTCGGCGTGCGCCATCAGCCGCACCACCCGCGGCAGCGCGTCGGGTACGTCGATCTCCACCGCGCACATCAGCGGCACGTCGCCCATGCCCATCTCGCGGGCCGCCGCCGCCGGGAAGTCGCTGCGCAGGTCGGGCGTCACCGTGAACAGGATCGAGATGAGGGCGTCGGTGCCCACACCGTTCGCGGCCATCACCTCACGGACCAGCTCGCCGGTCCGCTCGAACAGGTGCGCGCGCTCGTCACGGTCGAGCTGCGTCGCCCCCCTGATCGCGCGAACCGTCATCGTGCACCTCGTCTCCGTCGGCTCATGGTCCGACCGGCCGTGAGCGTACTAGCCTGACAGGCCGCCCGAGCCTCCCGGGACCTCACATCCCCAGGCTCGTCATCAGCGAGCCGAGCTCGACCCGCCCGAGCACCCGCGTGCGACCCGGCTTGAGGTCGCCCAGCCGGATCGGCCCGACCTGCGTGCGCAGCAGCCGGGTGACCGGGTGGCCGACCTCGTCCATCAGCCGCCGCACCACGCGGTTGCGTCCCTCGTGCAGCACCACCTCGACCATCGTCGCCCCCGGGATGCCGTCGACGACCTTCACCGAGTCCGGGACCACCGGACCGTCCTCGAGCTCGACGCCCGAGCGCAGACGGGAAACGACCGACGGGCGCATCTTCCCCTCGACCGTCACCAGATAGGTCTTCGGCACCCCGCCGGACGGGTGGGCCATCCGGTTGGCGAGCTCTCCGTCGTTGGTCATCAGCAGCAGCCCCTCGCTCTCGACGTCGAGCCGGCCGACGTGGAAGAGACGTTCGGTGCGGTCCGCGACGAGGCCGGCGAGGGTGGGCCTGCCCTGCGGGTCGTGCATCGTCGAGACGACCCCGACCGGCTTGTTCACCGCGAGGGTGACCAGCGACGTGTCGAGCTGCAGCCGCATGCCGTCCACGTGCACGACGGCGCGGGTCGGGTCGATCCGTATCCCCTGCTCACGGACCCGGACGCCGTCGACCTCGACCCGGCCGGCCGCGATGATCTCCTCGCACGCCCGCCGCGACCCCAGGCCGGCCCCCGCGAGCACCTTCTGCAGCCGGACGCCCTCCGGGTCGTGCACGCGCTCGACGCTCACCGCTCGTCCTCGAGGTCCGTCATCGCGTCGAGCTCGGGAAGGTGCGGGGCCAGTGGCGGCAGCTCCTCCAGGCTGGTCATGCCGAGGCGCTCCAGGAAGTAGCCGGTGGTGCCGTACAGCACGGCCCCGCTGGGCTCGGTCCCGACCTCGGCGACCAGCCCCCGGGCGGCCAGCGTGCGCACCACCGAGTCCACGTTCACCCCGCGGACCGCGGAGACCTGCCCGCGGGTGACCGGCTGCCGGTAGGCGATCACGGCCAGCGTCTCCAGCGCGGCCTGGGTCAGCCGTGCGGTCTGGCCGTCGAGCACGAAGCGCCCGACGACGTCCGCGTGCGCCGGTGCCGAGTAGAAGCGCCAGCCGTCGGCCACCTGCCGCAGCTCGAACCCGCGTGGTCCACCGGGGCCGTCGCGGTACTCGTCCGCCAGCGCGGTCAGCAGCTCGGTGACCTCTGCGGTGGGCAGGCCCAGCACGCTGGCGAGCTGGACCGCCGGCACCGGCTGGTCGGCGACCATGAGGACCGCCTCCAGCGCGGCACGGGCGCCTCCCGGCAGGTCGCGGACGTCGAACGTCGGCGCGTCCGGGTCGGTCGCGTCC
>CAYQFJ010000173.1:0-6068 GCA_964416715.1 uncultured Actinotalea sp.
CACGACCGTCACGCTTGGTGCGTGAGTCGGCGACGACGATGAGGTAGTACGGCGCGTGGATCTTGCCCAGGCGCTTCAGACGGATCTTGGTGGCCACAGTGGTGGACTCTCCTGTGCTCTGCTGGGTGGGCGCCAGGCACCGGCCCGTGGGGTAGGTGGGGCAGGGCGTCCGAGGGACACGACGCGCTCGGCTAGAGGGTCCGAACGCACCGGGTACAGCGGGACATTCTGCCAGACCCGGCGACGTACCGCGTACCACCTCGGGCGCCTCGCTCCGGCCTCACTCCGGCAGTGCCCGTCCTCGTAGCTCGGGAAGCGCGGTCGCCGCGAGCGCCGCCAGGACGAAAGCGACCGCGAACATCGCGAAGGTCAGCTCGGCGCCGCCCGCGAGCAGCAGCGGCGGCACGGCCAGCGGTGCGACGATCGACGCGATCCGGCCGAAGCCGGCCGCCCAACCGGCCCCGGTCCCGCGCAACGCCGTCGGGTAGATCTCCGGCGTCACGGCGTACAAGGCACCCCACGCGCCGAGGTTGAAGAAGCTCAGGAGCATCCCGGCGATCAGGACGGCGGTGTCCCCACCCGCCCAGCCGAACAGCCCGGCCGAGACCGCCGAGCCGACCAGGAACGTTCCCAGAGTTGCACGCCGGCCCCACGTCTCGATCAGCACCGCGGCGACGGCGTACCCGGGCAGCTGGGCGAGCGTGATGATCAGGGTGAAGCCGAAGGAGCGCACCAGCGAGAACCCCGACTCGACCAGGATCGAGGGCAACCAGACGAACGCCCCGTAGTACGCGAAGTTGACGAAGAACCACACCACCCAGATCGCCGTGGTCCGGCGCCGCATGAACGGGGACCACAGACCGCGCACCCCACTCTGGCGCTCCGCGGCCGGCTCGGTCGTCGACGGGTCCGGTGCGTTCTCGGCCCTGGGTGCGGCGTCTGCTCGCCGCTCACCCGCCGAGAGCTCGAACCGACGGACCACCTGCTCGGCCTGCTCGGTCCGCCCGGCCCGCTCCAGGAAGCGCACCGACTCCGGCAGACCGCGTCGCACGTAGACGGCGTAGAGCGCGGGCACCGCCCCGATCAGCAGCCCCCAGCGCCACCCGTCGTCGCTCGCCGGGATGACGAAGTACCCGACGAGGGCGGCGAGCACCCAGCCGACCGCCCAGAACGCCTCGAGCACGACGACGACACGCCCGCGGATGCGCGCCGGTGCGAACTCGCTGACCAGGGTCGAGGCGACCGGCAGCTCCGCGCCCAGGCCGAGGCCGACGACGAACCGCAACGCCATCAGCGACCCGACCGACCACGCAAGTGCCGAGGCGCCGGTGGCCAACCCGTAGACCAGCAGCGTCAGCGCGAAGACCTGGCGTCGGCCGATGCGGTCGGCGAGCAGTCCACCCGTGCTCGCGCCCAGCGCCATGCCCACGAACCCGATCGACGCGATCCAGGACATCTGGCCGTCGGAGAGCTCCCACTGCACCTTGAGCGCGGCGATCACGAAGGAGATGAGCCCGACGTCCATCGCGTCCAGTGCCCAGCCGAACCCCGAGCCCACCAGCAGACGGCGGTGCCGGCGGGTGAAAGGCAGCGCGTCCAGTCGCTCGGAGCGGGTGGGGCGTGGTGCGGCGGACGGGTCAGCGGACGTCGGATCGACCATCCTCCGAGTCTTGCGCACCCGGACCTCCCACCGCGATGAGCCAGGTCACGTGAGAAGCCTCGGAACGGCCGTCGTCAGGTGTCGACGAGTTGCATGATCACCGTCGAATTACATGATCACCGCTGGATTGCATGATCGCCGCGGAGTTGCATGATCACGGGGTGGTGGGGGTGCCGCGGAGGATGACTGCTGTGGGGTGGGCCAGGGCGTTGATGTCCTGGCGGGGGTCGGTGGGGTAGACGACGAGGTCGGCGGGGGCACCCTCGCTGAGGGACGGGACGCCGAGGTAGCGGCGGGCCCGCCAGCTCGCCGCGGCCACCACCACCGGCGCGGGCACACCGGCCCGGACCAGCTCGGCCGCCTCGTCGGGCAGTCTGCCGTGCTCGATGGTGCCGCCCGCGTCCGTGCCCAGCAGCAGTGGGACCCCGGCGTCGTGCAGCTCGCGCACGTGCTCGTACCTGCGCGCGTGCAGCCGGCGCATCCGCTCCGCGAAGCGCGGGTACCGGGCCTCGCCCTGGGCGGCGATCGCCTCGAACTGGTCGATCTGGAGCAGGGTGGGCACCACCGGGACCCCCCGCCGGGCGACCTCCTCGATCATCTCCGGAGTCAGCCCGGTGCCGTGCTCGATGCAGTCGACGCCGGCGGCCAGCAGCCCGGGCAGCGCCTCGGTGGAGAACGTGTGCACCGTCACCCTGGCCCCGGCGTCGTGCGCGGCCCGGACCGCTCGTGCGAGCTCCTCGTCGGGCCACAGCGGGCGCAGGTCGCCGTCGGGCCCGAGCTCCCGGTCGATCCAGTCCGCGACGATCTTCACCCAGCCGTCACCGCGGTGCGCCTCCTCGGCGACCGCCTCGGCCAGCAGCCCGACGTCGTCCAGCTCGCGGCCGAAGTTGCGCAGGTACCGCTTCGGCCGGGCCAGGTGACGACCTGCACGCAGCACGCGTGGCAGGTCCGGCCGGTCGTCCACCCAGCGGGTGTCGCTCGGTGAGCCGGCGTCCCGGATCAGCAGCGTCCCGGCGTCGCGGTCGGCCAGCGCCTGCTGCTCGGCGGTCTCCCGGTCCACCGGGCCGTCGGCGCCGAGCCCGATGTGGCAGTGCACGTCGACCAGCCCGGGCAGGGCCCAGCCCTCGATGGTGCGCACCTCGTCGACGGTGACCGGACGGGTGAACGTCACGGTGCCGTCGACCACCCACAGCTCGTCGGCCTGCCGGTCGTCGTCGAGCAGGACGGTCCCCCGCACGTGCAGCGCGGTGTCGGGCATCGTGGTCACCTCCGGCGTTCAGCGGCCGAGGAACTTCTCCAGGCCGGGCGGGATCTCCAGGTCCTGCGGGTCGGCGTCGTCCGCGTCCGGTGCGGGCTTCCCGCCGAGGCCGAACGCCGACCCGGAGGGGGCCTTCGGCTTCTGCCCGGCGGCGCGCATCGCGGCCTCCCGCTCCTGCTGCGCACGCTTGGCGGGGTTGCCCGAGCGGCCCTTGACCTTGGCCTTCTTGGGCTGCGGCGCCATGCGGCCGCGGGACTTCTTGCCACCCATGCCCGGCAGGTTTCCCATCCCCGGCGTCGGCATCCCCCCGCCGCGCGCCATCTGCTGCATCATCTTCTGCGCCCCGGCGAACCGTTCCAGGAGCTGGTTGATGTCCGTGGCCGTGGTGCCCGAGCCGCGCGCGATGCGGGCACGGCGCGAGCCGTTGATGATCTTGGGGTTGCGTCGCTCGGCCGGGGTCATCGAGCGGATGATCGCCTCGACGCGGTCGACCTCGCGCTCGTCGAAGTTCTCGATCGCCTCGCGCATCTGCCCCATGCCGGGCATCATCCCGAGCATCTTCTTCATCGAGCCCATCTGGCGCAGGCCCTGCATCTGGGTCAGGAAGTCCTCGAGCGTGAAGTCCTCGCCGCTGGCGAGCTTCCCGGCCATGGCCTCGGCCTGCTCGGCGTCGAACGCCTTCTCGGCCTGCTCGATCAGGGAGAGCACGTCGCCCATGTCGAGGATGCGCGAGGCCATCCGGTCGGGGTGGAAGACCTCGAAGTCGGTGAGCTTCTCACCGGTGGAGGCGAACATGATCGGCCGGCCGGTGACCGAGGCCACCGAGAGCGCCGCACCACCGCGCGCGTCACCGTCGAGCTTGGACAGCACGACGCCGGTGAACCCGACCCCGTCGGCGAACGCCCGGGCGGTGCTCACCGCGTCCTGACCGATCATCGCGTCGATCACGAAGAGGATCTCGTCCGGGCGGACGGCGTCGCGGATGTCCGCCGCCTGCTGCATCATCTGCTCGTCGACGCCGAGGCGGCCGGCGGTGTCGACGATGAGCACGTCGTGCTGCCTGGCCTGCGCCGTGGCCAGCCCCTCCCGGGCCACCGCCACCGGGTCGCCCGCGGGGACGTCCAGCTCGACGCCCTCGGCCGCACCCGGGTGCGGGGCGAACACGGGCACCCCGGCCCGCTCGCCCACCACCTGGAGCTGGGTGACGGCGTTGGGGCGCTGCAGGTCCGCGGCGACCAGCAACGGGGTGTGCCCCTGCTCACGCAGGTGCAGCGCGAGCTTGCCGGCCAGCGTCGTCTTGCCGGCACCCTGCAGACCGGCGAGCAGCACGACCGTCGGTGGGTTCTTCGCCAAGGCCAGCGGCCGCTGCTCGCCGCCGAGGATCGCGACCAGCTCGTCGTTGACGATCTTGACGACCTGCTGGGCCGGGTTCAGAGCACCGGAGACCTCGGCCGAGAGCGCCCGCTCGCGCACCTTCCCGGTGAACTCCCGGACCACGGTGACCGCGACGTCGGCGTCCAGCAGGGCCCGGCGGATCTCCCGGACCGTGGCGTCGATGTCCGCCTCGGAGAGCCGGCCCCGGCTGCGCAGGTTCTTGAACGTCGAGGACAGGCGGTCGGACAGGGTGGCGAACACGAAGGCAACCTCACCAGTGGGCCGGCGGCGTGGGACAGCGCACGCGCCCCGTGCCTCCGCCCGCGAGGCGGGATCGGGTACGAGGCGGAGGTTCCAGACTACCCGGCGGGCTGCACGGCGCGATCATCGCAGCACGTCGCCGCGGTCATTCCCCGGTCAGCGCGTCCAGCGCGGCCCGCAGCCGTGCTCCGGCGTCGTCCGCCACGGGACGCAAGCCCTCGTTGCCGGTGAGACCGACCATCGCGTCGGGGTCCAGTGCCGCCACGACGGTGCGGCCGTCGTCACCGGCACGGACGACCACGTTGCAGGGCAGGAGCAGGCCGATGTCCCCCTCGGTCTGCAGCGCACGGTGCGCCAGCGGCGGGTTGCACGCGCCGAGGATCACCTGGGGTGGCACGTCCACGTCGAGCTTCTCCTTGAGCGTCGCCGCGATGTCGATCTCGGTCAGCACTCCGAAGCCCTGCTCGCCGAGGGCCGCACGCACCGCCTGGACGGTGTCGGCGTAGGGGCGGTCCACGCTCACCGTGATCCCGTAGTCAGTCATATTCTTGGTCCTCCTTCGCTCTCCGTCCAGCATACCCCCCCAGGGTATTTACCCTCCACCCGACCGGGGCCCGGCACCGGGTCGGCCACCGGCCAGCTTGGCTCTCGCGCGCACCGTCAGACCGTCCACCAGGTGAGCACGCCACGGTGTCCACGTCGCCGGACCGGCCGCGGTGGAGTCCGCCTCGGTCAGCGCCCGGAGCAGGCCGAGCAGGTCCGCCCGGTGGTCGACGGCCTCCAGCAGCTCGGCGACGGTCGCCGGGTCGTCCGGGTCGTGGCGGGTGGCCAGGCGGGCCAGGGTCAGGTGATGGCGCACCAGGCGCGCGACGTCGTCGGCGTCGGCCTCCGAGAAGCCGAGGCGGACCATCACCACCCGGGCCAGCCCCGCCCCGTGGCGACTGTGGTCCTCGGCACCGGCGACCTTGCCGATGTCGTGCAGAAGGGCCGCCATCAGCAGCAGGTCGCCCCGCGCGGCCTCGGTGGCCGCGGGGCCGGCCAGCGCGACGGTCTCGACCAGGTGCCGGTCGACCGTGTGGCGGTGGATCGGCGAGCGCTGCGGGCGGTTGCGCACGTCCGCCCACTGCGGGATCCACCGGGTGACGACGCCGGCGAGGTCCAGCGCCTCCCACACCGGTACCTGCGCCGGGCCGCTGGCCAGCAGCGTGAGCAGGTGGGCGCGGGCCGCCGACGGCCACGGCTCCGGGACCGCCGGGGAACGCGCCAGGCCCGTGACGGTCACCGGGGACAGCGGGAGCCCGGTCACGGCGGAGGTCGCCGCCGCGCGCAGCGGCAGCAGAGCGTCACCGGCGGGGTCGGTGCCCGCCGCGAGCACCAGCTCGCCGTCGTGCTCGACGAGCCCCTCCCCGACCGGGCGCAGCCGGGGCGCCAGGCGCCGGCCCCGGACCACCACCGGTCGACGCGACGAGCGGTCCAGCACCCGCCGGGCCTGCCGCACGGTCGTGTCCAGCGCGG
>CAYQFJ010000174.1:0-1203 GCA_964416715.1 uncultured Actinotalea sp.
GATCAGGTCGACCTCGCCGTTCTCCAGCGCCTGCACCTGACCCATCGGGTCACCGTTCCAGCGGATGGTCACCGTCTCGATGCTCGCCGGCTGGGTGCCCTCGTAGTTCTCGTTCGCCTCGAGGGTCATGTACTGATCCTTGACGAACTCCGTCATGACGTAGGCACCGCTGGACAGCCGGAGGTTCTCGTCCTCCGGGAAGGAGGTGTAGTTGAAGTCGTTGCTCCACACGTTCGAGATCTTGTTGAGCGCCTCGGTGTCGTTGTCCACGATGGCGTCCACCACCGCCTGGGCGGCCTCCTCCGGGTCCTCGATGCCCAGGGCGCGCTGCCCGACGGCGTGCGCCGGCAGGTTGACCTGGATCGCGACCTCCCAGTCCGCGTAGGGCTTGGAGTACTCCAGGGTGATGGACCGGCCGTCGATCTCCGGCGTCTCGGTGATCAGGGCCACCGCCGGGTTCGCGGCGTCGAAGTAGACCCCCGCGTCGAGCTCCTCCTGGTTGGTGACCTCACCGGTCTCCGGGTCCAGCTCCGCCTCGACGTTGTTGAAGGTCCCGCTCTGTGCGGCCCACTCCAGCATCAGGTCGGCCGGGCCGACGGGCACCCCGTCGGACCACTCGGCCGTGTCCGCGAAGGTGTACTTGATGGTCAGCGGGTCGTCATTGACCACCTCGTAGTCGGCGAACGACTCGTCCTTGATCAGGTTCAGGTCGGCGTCGTAGTAGTTGAACTGGGAGTTCATCAGGTAGAGCACGACGTTGTTCGCGGTCGCGTTGCCCGTGGTGCTGTTCCGGTTGTACGAGTAGAACGGCTGGTTCCACGCGATGTTCACCGATGTGCCCGTGTTGATGCCGGCGTTGTCGTCGCCGTCACCCGCCGCGCTGCATGCGGCCAGAACCATGGCGCTCGATGCGATGATGGCGGTCACCGCGGATCTACGTGTGATCCTCAAGGGGTCCTCCTCGTACGTACCGGCTCTGCGACCAGGTATGCCGACAGCCATTCAGCCACGGATCCGGCCGACGCACACCCGGAGATACGGTCATATCGGGAGGAGCCCGGCGCCGACGGCGTCGATTGTGACCGAATTGACACCCGTTCCCGTGTCTCACGGTACGAGACAGTACGTTGCGCGCCGCGCTGATCATGATCCAGGTCAGGTCCTGGTGTAGATCCGGGCAGCCACGAGGTAGGCCACCGCGCC
>CAYQFJ010000174.1:1303-6003 GCA_964416715.1 uncultured Actinotalea sp.
ATCCAGGTCAGGTCCTGGTGTAGATCCGGGCAGCCACGAGGTAGGCCACCGCGCCTACGTCGTCCTCCCGGGTTTCAGAGCTCCACGGGGTCGCGCGAGATCGGGCAGGTCATGCAGTGACCCCCGCCGCGCCCCCGGCCGAGCTCCGCACCGCGGATCGTCAACACCTCCACACCCGCCTGGCGCAGCAGGTCGTTGACGTGGGTGTTCCGGTCGTAGGTGAACACCACGCCGGGTTCGACGGCCACCGCGTTGTTGCCGCTGTCCCACTGCTGGCGCTCCCCCGCGTACCAGCCGCCACCGGGCTCGACGGCCCGCAGCCGAGGCAGGCCGAGCGACTCGGCCACCACGTCGATGAACCGGCCGGTCTCGTCGGTCACCTCGATACCGCCGTCGTCGGCCGGACGGAGCGAGAAGGTCTGGATGCCGTCGACGATGTCCGGGTAGTACGTGACGACGTCGCGGTCGGCGAAGGTGAACACGGTGTCCAGGTGCATGGCCGCGCGCAGCCGGGGCATCGCCGCCACGATCACCCGCTGGGCGGCCTCGACCTCGAACAGCCGGGCGGCGACCTGCGTGATCGCCTGCCGGGAGGTGCGCTCGCTCATCCCGATCAGTACCACGCCGTTGCCGATCGGCATCACGTCCCCGCCCTCGAGCGTCGACTTGCCCCAGTCCTGCTCCGGATCGCCCCACCACACGGTGCTCCCGGTGAAGTCCGGGTGGAACCGGTACACCGCCTTCATCAGCAGCGTCTCGTCGTGCCGGGCCGGCCAGTACAACGGGTTGAGGGTCAGCCCGCCGTAGATCCAGCACGTGGTGTCGCGCGTGTAGAGGGTGTTGGGCAACGGTGGCATCAGGTACTCGGACATCCCCTGCGAGCACCTCACCAGCGCCAGGTAGTCGGGGCGGAAGTCCGCCGGCAGCTCGCGCGTGGACAGCCCGCCGATCAGGTGCTCGGTGAGGGTGGCGTGGTCCAGCGTGTCGAGGAAGGCGCGCGTGTCGGCGACCAGCCCGAGCCCGACCTCGTCGACCGTGATCTTCCGGTCCAGCAGCCAGTCCCGGGCGCCGGGCACCGCGAGCGTCTCGGTGAGCAGCTCGTGCAGCTCGACGACCTCGACCCCGCGGTCACGCAGCGCGTCGACGAAGTCCTCGTGGTCGCGCCGGGCGCTCTCCACCCACAGCACGTCGTCGAACAGCAGCGCGTCGTTGTTGCTCGGCGTCAGTCGCTCGTGGCCGAGGCCGGGCCGGCAGACCAGCACCTTGTTGAGCTTGCCCACCTCGGAGTACACCCCGTACGGAGCAGCCATGACGGTTCCTTCCTGCAGCGGTTCAGATCTGGATGGCTCCGGTGACCAGCAGGACCAGCCCGACGACGGCGAACGCGAGGACCACGCAGAAGGTCACCGCTCCCGCGCGGGTGAACACGGTCGCCCGCTGCTCACGACGTGCCAGGACGTACAGGACCGTCGCGGGGGCGAGCAGCAGGCAGGCGAGGAACAGGAACAGGTACCCCGCCGCCCAGATGAGGAACAGGGTGTAGACGGTCGAGAGGACCGCGATCACGAGCTCCCGGTTGCGGGTCCGCCGGGAGGAGCCCTCGTACCCCTCACCGCGCAGGGCCACCTTGACCGCGTAACCGCTGGCCAGCGCGAACGGCGCAAGGGCGAGGGCCGCCGTCAGGTCGAGCGTGAAGTCGAGCGCCTCGGCCACGAACTGGACGGCGAAGAGGATCGCGGTCACCAGCACCGAGGTCCACAGGACGGCGTTCGCGGGGACCTGGTGCCGGTTAAGCACCGCGAACCGCTCCGGGAGGTCCTTGTCCCTGGCCGCCGCGTACACGACGTCGGCCGCGAGCAGCTGCCACGCGAGGTACGCCCCGAGGACCGAGACGATCAGACCCACCCGGATGAGCACCCCGCCCCACGGACCGACCGCGGCCTCGAGGACGCCTCCGACCGACGGCTGCTGCAGCGCGGCGATCTCGCCCTTCGGCAGGATGCCGTAGGACAGGATCGAGATCGAGGCGAACAGGGCGAGCACGGAGAGGAACCCGAGCACCGTCGCGCGGCCGACGTCCTCCCGCCGCTTGGCGTAGCGGGAGAAGACGCTCGCCCCCTCGATGCCCAGGAACACGAAGACGGTCACCAGCATCGTCCCCTGCACCTGCTGCAGGAGCGAGTCCCCGCCCGGCACGTCGTAGCCGCCGGTGAGGTTGCCGACGAACACGTCCACGTCGAAGAAGAAGATCAGCAGCACCAGGAAGAGGACCAGCGGCACGATCTTGGCCACCGTCACCACGGCGTTGATGCCCGCCGCCTCCTTCACACCCCGGCGGATGAGGGCGTAGAAACCCCACACCGCGACGGCCGAGACGGCGAACGCGGCCCAGGTGTCACCCTGCCCGAGGACCGGGGCCAGCTCCGGGAACAGCTGCGAGAGGGTCGACATGATGAGGACCCAGTAGAAGGCGTTCCCGGCGCATGCCGACGCCCAGAACCCAATGGCCGAGAGAAAGCCGGGATAGAGGCCGAATCCCGCCCTCGCGTAGACGTAGACACCGTTGTCGAGATCGGATTTGCGGATTGCCAGCTTCTGGAACACGAAGGCCAGCATGAGCATGCCCAGACCGGCGATCGACCAGGCCACGAGCGCGCCGTAGACGCCGGTCTGACCTGCGAACCGGGACGGGAGCTGGAACACCCCCGCGCCGACCATCGAGCCCACGACCATCGCGGTCAGTGCGCCGACGCTGAGCTTTTCGACCTGCTGCTGCCCCACGTCCGTCGCCATCCCGTGCCCCTCTGGCGGTACTGGCATCAAGACTCGGACAAGTCTCGTGGGAAAGGCTTACCGCATCCGAATGACTCGCACAACAGATGGGACCGGGGCTCATCGGCTCCGTGCCCGAGGCTTTCGTCAGGTCGCGGATCCGGCGCGTGACGCTCGGCTCGAGGCGTAGGCGAGCAGGCCCCCGACGAGCCCGACGTTCTTGAGGAACTGGATGCGCTGCTGGGCGCGTCGGGCCGGGTCGGTCTCCCGCCAGTACGGATGACCCGCCGCCGTGGTCACGCCCAGCGACACGGCCAGACCCGCCGCAGCCGCACGCGGCAGGACCCCCACGGCGAGCGCGGCACCACCGACGACCATGGCGGCGCCGTTGGCCGCGACGGCGAGCTCCGGACGCGGCACCCCGAAGGCCTCGGCCACGTCCACCCGGCCACCCGGTTCTCGCAGCGCGTCCAGTCCCAGCACGACGAACGGCACCCCGAGAGCAGCTCGGCCCAGGACGTGCAGGAGTCTCATGTGCGGCGCCCTTCCGGAGCTCGTCGGACCGCGTGGTTCGGCCTCGATCGTAACGAGCGCACACCGTTGCGCGTGCCCGCGTCAGCGCGATCACGCCCCGCTATGTTGAAGCGGAACGAAATCTCGCTCCGACCCGCACAAGCGCCGCTACCAGAACGTTGGTCCGGTTGGTTCCAATCGGCCTCCACCGAACCTCTTGCGGACCGTTTGCGGACCGCTGGGCTCATGGCGCGACCCGAGCGACGGCCGCTTCGTAGAGCGTCCGGGCGACCTGCTCGGCCTTCTCGGTCGCCGCGACGCCCACGGGCTTGGCCTCGTAGCGGTCCTGGTTCCGAGCGCGTCGTAGGCGGTCGAACTCTCGTGCTGCCCTCTCGGCGGGCGGCTTGTCGAAGACCGCGCGGAGGTAGCGGCCGAGCGCCTCGTGCTGGCCTGGCCCGCTGGTCGTCCGGAAGCCGTACGCCGCCAGCAGCGCCTCACCGACGTCGTGACAGGCGTCGTAGGCGATGCCGTACCTGACGACGACGCTGGTGAGTAGCGGTAGCTGGTTCAGTCGCTCCTCGGCCTGACGCAGGAATGAGGTGGCACGTGCGACGTCGGCAGGCACAACGTCGAGGCGTCGCGCCTCGATCAAGGCGAGGATCGTCGCCTGCTGGGCGCGGGTGAGTGGGGTCAGCGCCATGGCAGCTCGCCGATCACGGCGACCGCCGGGCCGCTGCGCACGTTTTCCAGGAAGGCGGAGCGCTCGTCGAACTCCTCGCGGGTGAGGATCGTCGGGTTCACGGGTCGATGAACCGCGGCCTCCACCCGGTTGCACGCCTCGTACACGGCATCGACGTCGGGCTCACCGAGCACCATGACGTCGATGTCGTGCGGTGCCGGACCGGCATCACCGAGCATCCGGGCCGCGAAGGAGCCGTACAGGAACGCCGACTCGATCCGGTCGATGTGTGCAAGCTCCTCGCCCAGGATCACCACCGGGCCGGTCACGACCACGAGGATCTCGCGCAAAGGGCGCACCAGCGGGCTCTCGTGGTTGGCGCGGATCAGCCTTGTCCGGCCCACCTGTCGCTCGCTCAGGATGCCGGCGTCCAGCAACCGCGCGACTTCGCGGTGAGCGGTCGGGTAGGCCAGGCTGGCCTGTTCGGCCAGATCGGTGATGCTCAGCTCGTCACCGGTGAGCAACAGAGTCGAGAGCAGGCGCGCCTGACCGTCCGACCGGAAGATCGGTGCCAGGAGCGGCGCCTCAGTTCTCATATAACTGAGGTTAACCTCCATGGTATCGACAATCAACGCAGCCGCGCGATCGGGAACGGGTGCGCTCGCGCCTGTAGAAGCGTCCCGATTCACACGTTGAAGCGGAACTCGACCACGTCGCCGTCTTCCATGACGTAGTA
>CAYQFJ010000175.1:0-5928 GCA_964416715.1 uncultured Actinotalea sp.
GTAGAGGAACACGCTGGCCAGGTCGAGCCGGGCGGCCGCCATGAGCATGCCCGGCAGCGACTTGTCGCAGCCGGCCAGCAGCACCGACCAGTCGAGCCGCTCGGCCTGCATCACCGTCTCGACGCTGTCGGCGATGACGTCACGGCTGACCAACGAGAAGTGCATCCCCTCGTGCCCCATCGAGATCCCGTCCGAGACGGAGATGGTGCCGAACTCCAGGGGGTACCCGCCCCCGGCGTGCACACCGTTCTTGACCGCCTTCGCCAGGCGGTCGAGCGACAGGTTGCACGGGGTGATCTCGTTCCAGGAGCTGGCGACGCCGATCTGGGGCTTGGCCCAGTCCTCGTCACCGAGGCCGACCGCGCGGAGCATCCCCCGTGCAGCGGTCGCCTCGAGACCGTCGGTGACCTGACGGCTGCGCGGCTTGATGTCGACGTTCGGGTCGGATGCACTCATGGCGCGAGTCTAGGACCGTGCGCACCCGGTCGGGGCGCAGGGTCGACGTGCGGAACACCACACCGGCCGCTGATCGCCCTGCCGGACGCCTACTGCTCCTGCGAAACCGCCTCGACGCCCATCTCGTCGAGGACCTCGCTGATCCGGCCGGTCAGGAGCACGTCCCGCTCGGTCAGCGCATCGACGTCGTGGGTGGTCGACGTCACCCCGACGGTGGGGTAGGTCAGGACGACGTCGGGGTGGTGACCGAGCTCCTCCGCGACCTCGGCCAGCCGCTGGACCAGCTCGACCCCGCGCAGGAAGGACCCGGTGGCGAAGGTGCCGTGCACCCGACCTCCCCCGACCCGCCAGTGACGCGGGTCCACCCGGGGGCGCACGTCGTCGTCGGACAGCCTGGTCGGCTCGTCGGCGCTCGTCATGCACCCACCGTGCCACCGTGCGCGACGTGTCGCGACCCGTCGTGAGCCGTGCGGGCGACCCGGGTCACGTCCCCGGCAGGTACTCGACCCGGACGACCTCCACGACGGTGTCGGTGGCGTTCCCGTTGCTGGTGGCGAACACGCCGAGCCAGAGCCCCAGGAAGCCTCCGGCCGCCACGCTGTCGAGGTGACGCCCGTCGGCGAGACCGACGACCACCGGGTCGTCGTCACCGGAGGCCGCCGTCAGCGCGTAGTCCTGGCCGCGGGCACTGATCGTCAGCGTGGCGGTCCCCTCCCCGGGCGGTCCGACGACCACCTGCCCGAGAGGTGTCGACGTCCCCGCCCGCCGGTGCACCGCCCGGGCCACGAGGCCGCCGTCGGCGTCCGGCGCCAGCGCGAGGGTGACGTGGTCCCGCTCGGACTGTCGGACGGCGACGCCGACCTCCTCGTGCGGACCGAGCTCGCCGACCCGCAGGGTCACGCGCAGGTCGACGTCCCGGTGCTGCTGACGCACCCCGAGGAAAGCCGGGGTGAGGGGTTCGACCAGCGTCACCGGGCTCATGCGCAGGAGCCAGCCGTCACCGTGGGCCGTCGCGAACTGCGTGGCCGGACGCCGTAGCGAGGTCCAGCGGTGGTCGTCCGGAGGCACGACGCCCCCCGGGGGTGACGCGGCCGGTCCGGCGGCACCCTCGCCGTCGGCACCCAGGGTGACCCGCCCGACCCCCGGTGCGAACACCGGCCACCCGTCCTCCCAGGTGACCGGGACCAGGAACGTCTCGCGCCCGAGGTTGTAGTGGTACCCGCCGTACGGCCGCATGCCGAGCAGCACCGCCCACCAGGAGCCGTCGACCGCCTCGACCAGGTCGGCGTGCCCCACACCCACGACGTCGACGGACCGTCCCAGGTGCCGGTGGGTGAGCACCGGGTTTGCGCGGTTGCCCTCGTACGGTCCGGTCACCACGCCCGACCGCGCCACGGCGACGGCGTGGTGGAACTCGGTCCCGCCCTCGGCGGCCAGCAGGTAGTAGGTGCCGTCGACCTTGTACAGGTGCGGGGCCTCCGCCCACACCGCGCCGAGGAGGGCGCCGTTCCACAGCACGTGCTCGGGGCCGACGAGGGACATGGTCCGCGGGTCCAGCTCACGCAGCCAGACCTCGGTCTGGTCGTGCCAGTCCGGGTCACGCGCGAGACGGGTACCGTGCAGCCACACCCGCCCGTCGTCGTCGAAGAAGAGCGACGGGTCGATGCCGTCGACCTTGAGCCAGACCGGGTCGGACCACGGGCCGGACGGGTGCGGAGCGGTCATCACGAAGTTGCCGCCGCGCGTGTCGTCGTGCCGGTCCACCAGCGTGCACACCAGCCAGAACACGCCGTCGTGCTCGCGCAGCGTCGGCGCGAAGAGCCCGCCCGAGGACTCGATGCCGTCCATGTCGAGCTGGTCGTGCCGGTCGACGACGTGCCCGATCGGCGTCCACCGCACCAGGTCCCGGCTGTGGAAGACCGGTAGACCCGGGAAGTACTCGAACGTGGACGTGACCAGGTAGTAGTCCTCGCCGACGCGGCAGACCGACGGGTCCGGGTGGCACCCGGGAAGGACGGGGTTGGGGAACGTCACGGGGCTGACAGCTCGACACCGACGATCCGGGCATCGGCCCCCGTCACCTCGTACAGGTCGCCGGTGATGGTGACCTTGGCACGCGGCGTCGCGGTTCCGGGGACCTCGCTCGTGACCCGGGCACGCGTGCTGGTGATCGCGCCCCCGGTGTCGCTCCCGACGTCCGTGCCGACCTCGGAGGCCGCGGCGTGCGACCCGATCCAGATCTCGGTGTCACCGGGCTCGACGACCTTGACCAGCTCCCGGTTCGTGAAGGCGAAGCGCGTCGTCGGTACGTCGAACGTCACCCGCCGGGACTGGCCCGCGGCGAGCTCGACCCTGGCGTAGGCGAGCAGACGCACCAACGGCTGCGTCACCGAGCTCTGGACGTCGCGACCGTACAGCTGGACGACGTCGGCGCCGGCCCGGTCCCCGGTGTTCGTCACCGTGACCGCGACCGTGAGGTGTCCGCCGGCCGCGACCTCGGTCGGGATCTCCACGTCGGTGTGCTCGAACGTCGTGTACGACAGCCCGAAGCCGAAAGGGCGCACCGGGGTGGAGTCGGCCACGGTCACGTCGGACGGACCGCCCAGGACCGGGTGCAGGTAGCCGTACGGCTGCGCACCGGCCGAGCGCGGGAGCGAGACCGGCAGACGCCCGGACGGGTTGACCGCACCGGTGAGGACGTCCGCGATCGCGAGCCCACCACCCTCACCGGGGAAGAACGCCTGCACGACGGCGGCCGGCCGGGGACCGGGGCCGTCCAGCGCCCAACCGATCGCGTAGGGGCGTCCGGTCACGAGCACCATGACCACGGGTACCCCGGTGGCCACGACGGTCTCGACCAGCCGGCGTTGCACGCCGGGCAGCGCGAGGGACTCGACGTCGTTGCCCTCCCCGACGGTCCCGCGCCCGAAGAGCCCGGCCCAGTCCCCCACCACGACCACCGCGACGTCGGCCGCCCGGGCGACCCGGACCGCCTCGTCGAAGCCGGACTCGTCGTCACCCTCGGTGGCGCACCCCTGGGCGTACGTCACCTCCGTCGCCGGGGAGCCGCCGGCCGGCAACGCCGCGCGCAGCGCCTCGAGCACCGTGGGGACCTCCAGGCCCGCCGGCTTCTCCGGGTGGTGCACCAGGACGTGGTTGGCGAAGGAGTAGCACCCCTGGAGCGACTGGCTGCGGTCCGCGTTCGGGCCGATCACGGCCACCCGGGCGGGCGGATGCTCCCAGCGGTCGAAGGGCAGCACGCCGTCGTTGCCGAGCAGGACGACGGACCGTTCCGCCAGGCGCCGGGCCACCGCCCGGTGCTCCGGGGGGTCCAGGTCGATCCGCGTGCTCGGCTCACCCCGGTAGGCGTCCGGCTCGAGCAGCCCGAGCTCCTCCTTCTGACGCAGCACCCGCAGCACCGCCCGGTCCACGTAGGCCTCGTCGAGGGCCCCGGACCTTATGCGTCGGGCCAGCGGCTCCAGGTAGGCGTCACCGTTCGGCAGCTCCACGTCGATGCCGGCCACCAGACCGAGGTGCGCCGCCTCGTCCGCCGAGCCGGCCACGGTGTGCATCACGTGCAGGAAGCCGACGGCGAAGTAGTCCGCCACCACGACGCCGTCGAACCCGAGCCCGCCCCGCAGCATGTCGGTCAGGTACTCGGGTGTGCCCGCCACCGGGACGCCGTCGATCTCCGTGTACGAGTTCATGACCGACCGGGCGCCGCCGTCGCGGACGGCCATCTCGAACGGCGGCAGGAACACGTCCGCCAGCTCGCGCGGACCGGCGTGGACGGGTGCGTGGTTGCGGCCCGCGGCCGAGCCGGAGTACCCGAGGAAGTGCTTCAGGGTCGCGTGGATCCCCGAACCCTGCAGACCGCGGACGTACTCGGTGCCGATGGTGCCGACGACGTAGGGGTCCTCGCTGATGCACTCCTCGACGCGCCCCCAGCGCGGGTCGCGGATCACGTCGAGCACCGGCGCGAGGGCCTGGTGGGCGCCGAGGGCCACCATCGACTCCCCGATCAGCCGCCCCATCTCCCCCACGAGCTCCGGGTCGAACGCGGCGCCCCACGCCAGCGGGGTCGGGAAGGTGGCGGCCTGCCACGCCGCGACCCCGGTCAGACACTCCTCGTGCACCAGTGCCGGGATGCCGAGGCGCGTCTCGCGCATGAGCCGCCGCTGCTCCTCCCACAACCAGGCGGCACGCTCGGCGGGGTCGACCGGCCGCGTGCCGTACACACGCGAGTAGTGCCCGATCCCGTGCCTGGTCACGTCGGCGAGCACCTTCGAGCCCGCGTCGCCGCCCATCTCCCCCTGCATCGGCGCGACGACGTCGTCCCCCTGGTCCACCCAGTAGCCGACGATCTGCGCGAGCTTCTCCTCCAGGGTCATCCGTGCGTGCAGCGCGGCCACACGGTCCGACACCTCGGGGAGGAACGGGACGTTGTTCACAGTGGGTCGTTCTCCTTAAGCTCGGCGCTCCCGCGCCCTCGACCGGCCACGCACTCCCCGCGGTGCTCGCGGACGCGGCCCGGCTTGTCCTCGTGCTAGCCCTTGACCGCTCCGGTCAGCCCTCCGACGATGCGGCGCTCGAACAGCGAGAAGAAGATGAGCGCCGGGATCATCGCGAGCGAGGTGAACGCCAGCACTCGCGCGGTGTCCACCGAGTACTGGGAGGAGAACACCTGGACACCCAGCGGGAGGGTGTACGACGCCTCGTTGTTGAGGATGAACAATGGCAGCAGGTAGGCGTTCCAGCTCGCGATGAACGCGAGGATCCCCGTGGTCACCACACCGGGGATCGACAGAGGGACGACCATCCGGAAGAAGAAGGCGAGCCGTCCCGCACCGTCGATCGCGGCGGCCTCCTCCAGGTCCTTGGGGATGGCCCGGAGGAACGGGACGAGGATGATGACGGTCACCGGCAGCGCGAAGGCGATCTGCGGCAGGATCAGGCCCCAGATGGTGTTCATGAGACCGAGGCCTCGGATCATGATGTACAGCGGCGTGATGGCCACGGTCATCGGGAACATCAGCCCCGCGGCGAACAGCGAGTACATGACGCCGCGGCCGGTGAAGCTGTAACGCGCCAGGACGTTGCTGGCCATCACCCCGAGCACGACGACTCCGAGGGTGGTCAGCACTGCGACGATCGTGGAGTTGCCCAGCTGCCGCCAGAACAGCGAGCTCTCCAGGACCGAGATGTAGTTGCCCACCTCCCAGGGGTTCGGGAACCCGGAGGGGTTGAGCGTGATCTGCGAGTTCGTCCGGAAGCCGCCGAGGATGATGTAGAGCACCGGGGCGAGGCAGATGCCGACGAGGCCGTACGCCACGAGGTACGTCAGCGGACCGCTCCTGCTGAGCGGGGACCGCATCCGGCCCCGTCGCTTCACCTGGGGCGAGACCGTGGGGGGCGGGGCGGTCGAGAGAGCCGACATCGCTACTTCCCTTCCGTGATGGCGCCCTCGGTGTC
>CAYQFJ010000176.1:0-5926 GCA_964416715.1 uncultured Actinotalea sp.
CGACCGGGACGACGGCGATCTTCGTCACCCACGACCACGACGAGGCGTTCGCCGTCGCCGACCGGATCGCCGTGCTCGACCTGGGCCGCCTGCTCCAGGCAGCCCCGCCGGCGGAGCTCTGGCACCGTCCCGCGACCCGGCGTGTCGCCGAGTTCCTGGGCTACGAGGCGTTCGTCCCGACGTCGTCCCCCGTGGCGGCTGCGCTCCTCCCCAGGCCCTCCGCAACGTCCGAGGATCTTCGGGCTATAACCCAAAGATCCTCGGACGTTACGCAGGGGGGTGGGGGTGCGGTGCTGGCGTTGGGTCCGGGGTCGTTGGTGCGGGACGACGGCGGGGTGTTGCGCGGGCGGGTGGTCAGTGCGGGGTTCCGGCGGGGGGTGGTCGAGCTGGAAGTCGACGTGGAGGGCGTGGGGGCGGTGACCATCGTCGAGCCGAGCGGTGCTGACGTGAGCAGTGGCGGCCTGGACGGTGTGGTCGGCGTCGGTGCGCATGGGCTTCCCGAGCCCGGGGACGAGGTGCGGCTCAGGTCGCGACCCGGCGCGATCGCCGTCGTGCCCGAATCCTGACGGGGCACGCCGCACCGCCTCATCAAGTGGAGCGTTCGCGCGCGACACGCCCGGCGTGTCGCGTCGGAACGCTCCACCGTGCGGGGTCGGCCGCGTCGCACGCGCGGATAGCGTGGCTCCTCGGGCCCGGACGGGCGAGACACGGACGCCCGGGACGCCCGTGGCGGTGGACCCGAGAGGTGGTGCGCGGATGACGACGGACGCCGTGGTGGTCGGCTCCGGGCCGAACGGTCTGGCGGCCGCGGTGACGATGGCGCGCGCCGGGCTCGAGGTCACCGTCCTGGAGGCGCAGCCCACGGTCGGTGGTGGGGCGCGCACCGTCGAGCTGGGCCTCGCGCCCGGGCTCGTCCACGACCTGTGCTCCGCCGTGCACCCGATGGCCTGGGCCTCGCCCTTCTTCGCCGCCTTCGACCTGGCGGCCCGCGGCGTCGAGCTGCGGACGCCGGAGATCTCCTACGCCCAGCCGCTGCCGGGGGGCCGGGCCGGGATCGCCTACCGCGACCTGGAGCGGACGGTCGCCGGGCTGGGACCCGACGGCGCGGCCTGGCGCTCGCTGGTCGGGAGCCTCGCCCGGGACGCCCGGGTGACGGCCGCCGTGGGGCTCGGCGACAAGCGATCGGCCCCTTCCCCGGTGCTCGCCGGAGGCCCCTCGGGTGGACCGATGGCGGCGGCCCGGTTCGGCCTCGGGGTGCTGGAGCAGGGTACGCGCCTGTGGGGGCGCCGGTTCACGGACGACGTCGCTCCGGCCCTGCTCACCGGGGTGGCGGCGCACGCGATCACCCCGCTGCCGTCGCTCGCGGCGGCCGGGACCGCGCTCCTCCTGGCGGCGCTGGCGCACGCCGGGCCGGGGTGGCCGCTGCCGCGGGGCGGCTCGGGCGCGATCGTTGCCGCACTGGTGGCCGACCTCGAGGCGCACGGTGGACGGATCGAGACGGGCCGGCCGGTGCGGACGTTCGCCGACCTCCCGCCGGCACGCTGCGTCCTGTTCGACACCACGCCGCACACCGTGCTGGAGGTGCTCGGCGACCGGGTGGTGCCGTCGGTGGCGCGCGGGCTGAGCCGGTTCCGGTACGGGAACGCGGCGGCGAAGGTGGACCTGGTGCTGTCCGGCCCGGTGCCGTGGACCGTGCCCGAGGTCGGGCGGGCCGGCACGGTGCACGTCGGCGGGACCCGGGCGCAGATGGCGCGCGCGGAGGCGGCGGTGCACGCCGGCCGGCACGCCGACCTGCCGATGGTGCTGCTCAGCGACCCGACGGTGACCGACCCGGACCGGGAGGTCGACGGCCTGCGACCGGTGTGGGCGTACGCGCACGTGCCCGCCGGGTCGGACGTCGACGTCACCGAGGCCGTGCTGGGTCACGTGGAGCGCTACGCGCCCGAGGTGCGTGACGTCGTCGTCGCGTCCCGGTGCACCCCCGCGGCGCGGATGACCGGGCACAACGCGAACTACATCGGCGGGGACATCTCGGCCGGGGCCGTGTCGATCGGCCAGATGCTCGCCCGCCCGACCTGGCGGGCCGATCCGTACCGCATCCCGACCGTGCCGACGACCGCCGGTTCGAACCCCGCGGCCTACCTGTGCTCGGCGTCCACCCCGCCGGGGCCGGGCGTGCACGGCCTGGGTGGCTGGTACGCCGCACGCCGAGCGCTGCGCGACGTCTTCAGCCTCCCACCACCCCGCCTGTCGCCGTCCCCGGCGCGCGCGTAGCGTGGTCGCGGACGGCGCGACGACCAAGGACGAGGGGTACGGACCATGCGCAGGTCGACGGATGCGCTCATCGGGCACTGGAACCGGATGGCGCCGCGGTACGACGCGCGGACGGGGGCGATGGAGCGTCGGATGTTCGCCGAGAGCCGGCGATGGGTCTGCAGCCGGGCGAAGGGCGCGACCCTCGAGCTCGCCGTCGGGACGGGCGCGAACCTGCCGTACTACCCGGTCGACGTCGAGCTGACCGGGATCGACTGGAGCGAGGCGATGCTCGCAGTCGCCCGTGAGCAGGCGGAGCGGGTCCGGCCGGACGCCGTGCTGCGGCGGGCGGACGCGATGGCCCTGCCGTTCCCGGACGGCTCCTTCGACACGGTGCTGAGCACGTTCTCCATGTGTTGTGTCCCCGACGAGCGCGCGGTGCTGGGCGAGGCCCTGCGGGTGCTCCGCCCCGACGGTCGCCTGCTGCTGGCCGACCACGTGGCGGCGTCGGGCCGGGTGCTGCGCGGACTGCAGCGGGTCGCCGAGCTGGTATCGGTCCCGGTGCAGGGCGAGTACTTCACCCGGCGACCGTTGGTGACGCTCGGGACGCTCGACGTCGACGTCGTGGAGTCCGAGCGCCTGACGCGCGGGACGATCGAGCGGCTGCACGCCCGCCCGGCCGCCGGGTGACCCACGGCCCGACCCCCCGGTGACGCACGGCCGCCCGGCAACCCCGCGGGCCCGGCCCGCGGTTCACAGGCCGTCGGGCCGCCGCTTCTGCGGGTACGGCGTCTGCCCTCGTGACAGCTGGTCCACGTACTCCGCGATCTTGCGCGCCCGTGTCTCGGGGCGCCTGACCGAGGTGACCCGGTAGAGGATCGCGAACCGGTTGGTCGAGGTGAGTGCGTCGAACCACACCTGCGCGGTCGGCACGGCGGCGAGCGCTTCCGCGAGGTCTTCGGGCACCTCGGCCTTGGCCGGGCCGGCGTAGGCCTGTTCCCAACGACCGTCCGCCTTCGCGGCCTCGACCTGTGCGCGACCGGCGTCGTGCATCCGTCCCTCGCTCTCGAGCCGTTCGACCCGCTCGACGTTGCGGGCCGACCACCGACTGCGCGGCCGACGTGGAGTCATCCGCTGGAACGAGCTCTCGGCATCACGGGAGCGGGCCTGGCCGTCGATCCAGCCGAAGCACAGCGCTTCCTCGACGGCCGCCGCGTAGGACAGCTCGGTGACGGTACCGCCCTTCTTGTGCAGCGCGAGCCAGACGCCGGAAGACGTCGCATGGTTCTTCTCGAGCCACGCGCGCCACGCCGCGGCGTCGGGAACGATCAGCTCGGGCAGCTCGACAGGCATGGGCGCCATCGTCCCCGATGGGTCTGACACACGCACCGGGACGCCACGGGCCGGCCACCGACCGCCACGGTCCTGCGTGGTGCCTCGCGATCAACCTGCGGCACCCCTCCGGGCACGGACGCGCACGAGCCGGAACCCGACTCCGACGGCCAGGACGCCGATCCCCGCGGCGACCGACGTGATCGGCAGCGTGGCGACGAGCACCGCGCATCCCATGGCCCCGAGTCCCTGGAGGGTACGAGGGAAGCGTCGGTGCGTGTCGTGCTGGGTCCACGCCGCGACGTTGGCGACCAAGTAGTAGAGCAGCACGCCGAACGAGGAGAAGCCGATGGCACCGCGCAGGTCGACGGTCAGCACCAGGACGCAGAGCACGGCCGCCAGCGCCAGCTCGGCGTGGTGGGGAACGCGGTGTCGGGGGTGCACGGCGGCGAACCACCGGGGCAGGTCACCGTCGCGCGCCATGGCCAGGCTCGTGCGCCCGATCCCGGCGATCAACGCCACGAGGGCTCCGAGCGAGGCCGCAGCGCCACCGATCCGCACCGCCGCGCCCGCCCACTGCCACCCGCTCCGCTCGACCGCGGCGGCCAGCGGTGCCGCCGTGGCGGCGGTCCCGTCCGGCCCGAGCGTCGCGAGCAGCGTGACGGCGATCGCCGCGTACACGACGACGACGATCGCCAGCGCGAGCTGGATGGCCCGCGGGATGGTCCGGACCGGGCTGCGCACCTCCTCGCCCAGGGTCGCGATGCGGGCGTAGCCGGCGAAGGCGAAGAACAGCAGTCCCGACGACTGCAGGACCCCGTACCAGCCTCCGTGGGCGCCGTGCCACGGGCTGACGTCCGCCCACTGCGGTTCGCCGCCGGCGAGGCTGACGGCGACCGCTGTCGCGAGAACGAGCAGGACGACGGTGACGACGACGCGCGCGAGGCGTGCGGTCCGGGTGATCCCGCGATAGTTCACCGCCGTCAGGGACCCGACCGCCAGGACCGCGAACGCGCGTTCCCAGCCGTCCGGCGCGGCGTAAGCGGCGAAGGTCAGCGCCATCGCGGCGCAGGACGCCGTCTTGCCGACGACGAAGCCCCAACCGGCGAGGAAGCCCCACCAGGGCCCGAGGCGTTCTCGACCGTAGACGTACGTGCCGCCGGAGGTCGGGTACTGGGCGGCGAGCTGCGCCGACGCCGTCGCGTTGGCGTAGGCGATGACCGCGGCGATCGCCAGACCGATCAGCAGGGCGGCGCCGGCGGCGTCGGCAGCGGGTCCGAACGCGGCGAACACACCGGCACCGATCATCGACCCGAGACCGATGACGACGGCGTCCCCGGTTCCGAGCCGTCTGGCCAGCGAAGGGGTCCCGCTCACCGGACGGCGTCCTGCGTCTCCGGGACCGAGGGCACCCGGCAGGTCTCGGGGAACAACTGCACCCTCCACAAGGTTGAGCCATACAGACTCAAGTCCGCCCCCGCCGACTTGCCTCACCGCACACGACGATGCAGACTTGAGCCCGGCAGACTCAAGACCGAACACCTCTCCCCACGCTACGGCGTCGGGCAGGCACGAAGGAAGGCAACTCACATGGCACGAGCGGTCGGAATCGACCTCGGCACCACCAACTCCGTCGTCTCCGTCCTCGAGGGCGGCGAGCCCACGGTCATCGCGAACGCGGAGGGATCGCGCACCACGCCGTCGGTCGTCGCGTTCTCCAAGACCGGCGAGGTCCTCGTCGGCGAGGTCGCCAAGCGGCAGGCGGTGACGAACGTCGACCGGACCATCACCTCGGTCAAGCGCCACATGGGGACCGACTGGTCCGTCGACATCGACGACAAGACGTACACCGCGCAGGAGATCTCCGCGCGCGTGCTCGGCAAGCTCAAGCACGACGCCGAGGAGTACCTGGGCGAGCCCGTCACCGACGCGGTCATCACCGTCCCGGCGTACTTCAACGACGCCGAGCGGCAGGCCACCAAGGACGCCGGACAGATCGCCGGGCTCAACGAGCTGCGCATCGTCAACGAGCCCACGGCGGCGGCCCTGGCCTACGGCCTGGAGAAGGGCAAGGAGGACGAGCTGATCCTCGTCTTCGACCTCGGCGGCGGCACGTTCGACGTCTCCCTGCTGGAGGTCGGCAAGGACGAGGACGAGTTCTCCACCATCCAGGTGCGCGCCACGCACGGCGACAACCGCCTCGGCGGTGACGACTGGGACGACCGGATCGTCGAGCACCTGATCAAGGAGGTCAAGAACTCCTCCGGCGTCGACCTGTCCAAGGACAAGATCGCCCTGCAGCGGCTGCGCGAGGCGGCCGAGCAGGCCCTGCCCGCCATGC
>CAYQFJ010000177.1:0-5924 GCA_964416715.1 uncultured Actinotalea sp.
TACGTCGCCGGGCTCACGGCCCCGGAGGGCAAGACCATGGGCCACGCCGGCGCCATCGTCTCGGGCTCCTCCGGCACCGCCCAGGCCAAGAAGGAGGCCCTGGAGGCGGCCGGGGTCAAGGTCGGCAAGACGCCGAGCGAGACCGCCGAGCTCATGCGGGAGATCCTCAGCGCCTGACGGTGCCCGCCGGGTGCGACACACGACCCGCCGGGTGCGACACACCCGCCCGGCTACCGGGGCCGCGGGTCGTCGAGCGGGGACGATGGGCGGGTGAGCCGTCCCCCCGCCCCGCGCTCCGCCCGACCCCGTGCCGGCGGAGGGGCGCAGGTGAGCCCGGCGTCGGCCGCGCGCGCCGCGACCGTGACCGTGCCGGTGCCCGCCGAGCGGGCCGGGGCGGACCGTCCCTGGGACGAGCAGGACTTGCTGGCCGCGCCGCGGTGGGTGTCCGGCCTGCTGTCCGGCATCCAGGCCGCACTGATGTCGGTGCTGGTCGTGGCCGTCCCCGCGCTGGCCGCGTACGTCGCGACCTCGGCCGACCCGGCGAACGCCGACGTCGTGTGGCCGCGTGCGGTCGCCGTGGGTGCGGCGCTCTGGTTGATGGGTCACGGCGCGATGCTCCAGGTGGGCGACGCCGTCGTGTCCATCGTGCCGCTGGGCATCACCGCGCTGGCGCTGTTCGCCTGCTACGCCTCGGCCCGCCGGTCGGCGCGGGCGTCGCTGTCCGCGTGGGCCGCCGGGATCGGGGGCTACGCCGCGATCGTCGCGGTCACGGTGCTGGCCACCGGGTCGGTGGGGCCGATGGGCGCCGGTGCGGCGTCGGTCGTGCGACTGTCGGCCGGGGTGCTGGTGATCGCCGCGGTCGGGCTGGGCACCGGGATGGTCCGCGCGAGGTCGCTGCGCGAGCTGACCCGGCCGTGGTGGTCACGGCTGCCGCCGACGGTCCGGACGTCGGTGGTCGGCGGCACGCTGGTGACCGCGTCGCTGGTCGGTGTCGCGGCGGTGGTCACCGGGGTGTGGGCGCTCGCCGGCCGCGCCGCGACCGGGGACGTGATCGACGGCCTCGGCCTGGACACGCTCGGCGGCGTCCTGTTCGCGCTGGCCCAGCTCGCCCTGGTGCCCAACCTCGTGCTGTGGGCGGTGGCGTGGCTGGCCGGGCCGGGGTTCGCCGTCGGCGCGGGCACGGTGTTCTCACCGGACCAGGTGGTCAGCGGTCCGCTGCCGGCCGTCCCGATGCTCGGGGCCCTGCCACCGCCGGGCAGCGAGGGCGGCGTGCTGCGGTGGGTCCCGGTGGTCGTGGTGCTGGCCGGCGCGCTGGCCGGGTGGTGGCTGCACCGGCGGACCGAGGTGACGGTGCCGTGGCAGCCGTTCGCGAACGTCGCGGCCACCGCCCTGGCCGCAGGTGTGCTCACCGGTGCCGGCTGCGTCCTCGCGGGCGGTTCCGCAGGACCCGGGCGGCTCGGTGTCGTCGGGGCGTCCGCACTGGTGGTGGGTCTGGCGGTGGCCGGACTGACGGCCGTCGGCGCGCTGGCCACGGCGGTCCCGAGCGAGCCGGTGGTCCGGGAGGCGACGGTGCGCCGTGCCCGCGGGCTGGGCCGCCGGCTCCGGGACCGGCTCGGCGCTACTCGCCGCTGAAGATGCTCAGCTCCGCGGCCGCGTCCCTGAACTCGGCCTCGCACTGCTCCTGGGCGGAGATGGTCAGCGCGTCGCGCAGACAGCTCTGACGGTCCATCTGCAGCGGCCACATCGCCAGGCTGGTGACCATCGACAGGGTGAGCACCGCCGCGAAGGCCAGACCGATGCTCAGCGCGGGCACCATCGCACCGCGGGCCCCGGAGACCCACACCGACCGCAGCGCCCGGATCCCCATCACCATCGCCAGCAGCGCGAAGGCCAGCGCGCCGATCTGCCACGGCAGCGGCAGGGTCGAGGTCACCAGGCACGCCAGCATCGCGAGGCCGAAGTGCATCACCTGACGGGTCGACTCGCGGACCTTCGCGGGGTCGGGCGGTGGAGGGCCCGCGCGTGGAGGACGCGCTGGCGGGGGGTCCGCTCCGGGGTCCGGACCTGCCCGCGGCGGCGTGGTCGGTGGTGCCTCGACAGGCGGCGGCGAGGGTGCCTCGGTGGGCGGTGGAGCGCCGTCGGAGGTTCCCGCCCCGGGGTCCGGACGACCACCGGCCGACGGCGGTGCGTACGGGTTGCTCACCGGCCCAGTCTCCCACCCAATCTCCCAACCCGATCTCCCACCCAGTACCGGCTAGGCTCGCCTTCCGTGGCCGCAGAACCCCGTCCCGACGCCGCCGCGCAGCCCCGACCACCGACGGCCCGACGCTCGTCCGACGGTACGGACGGTTCGGCGCGTCGCCCGGCCCGGGTGGTCGTGCTGGTCTCGGGCGCCGGCTCCAACCTCGCCGCCCTGCTCGCCGCGCACGACGACGCCGGCTACGGAGCGCGCGTCGTCGGTGTCGTGAGTCACCGCAGCGGGGTGGGCGGGCTGGAGGTCGCGCGGGCAGCCGGGGTGCCGACCGCCGTCGTCGCGCCTGCGGACTTCCCGGACCGGGAGGCCTGGGACCGGGGCATGACCGAGGCGGTCGGCGTGTTCGAACCCGACCTCGTCGTGTCGGCGGGATTCATGCGGATCCTGGGCGCGCCGTTCCTGGAGCGCTTCGGGGGCCGCACCGTCAACACGCACCCGGCGCTGCTGCCCTCGTTCCCCGGTGCGCACGGCGTCCGGGACGCTCTGGCCCACGGCGCGAAGGTCACCGGCTGCACGGTCCACCTGGTCGACGCCGGGGTGGACACCGGGCCGATCATCGCCCAGCGCGCGGTCGACGTGCTGCCCGACGACGACGAGGCCTCCCTGCACGAGCGGATCAAGACCGTCGAGCGTGCCCTGCTGGTCGACGTCGTCGGCCGCGTCGCGCGTGACGGGATGCGGGTCGAGGGTCGACGGGTGCTGCTTGGCTGACGGTCCCGGCGGAGCGCAGGGCCGCAGCCGCGCGAGCGGCCCGGCGGGTCAGACGGTGGCAGCCGCACGAGCGGTCCGGGCCGCGAGCGTCTCCGCGACGATCGTCGGCCACGGCGTCGCCGCGACGCCGAGCGTGCGGGCGGACGCCTCGGACTCCATCACGAACGGCTCGACGAACTGGTACCCCACCCGCCCGATCTCCCGCATCATCGGGCTGAACGCGCCGATCAGGCGTACCGCACCCATCGGCAGCGGGGTGAACCGGGGCTCGGGCGCACCGGCCGCCCGCGCGAACCGCCGGGCCACGTCCCGCAGCGTCAAGGGCTCGGGGGACGGCACGTGCCACGGCTTGCCCCACGCCGGCTCGGTGACGGCCGCAGCGGCCAGCGCCCGGGCGAAGTCGGGCAGGTAGGTCCAGCTGTGCACGACGTCGGCCGTGCCGATCGGGCGGATCGGTCGCCCCGCCAGGAGCGGCTCGAGCATGCGGGGTCCGGCGTGCGCGTGGGCCTCGGCGTTCGGGCCCAGGTAGTCGCTGCCACGCACCTCGGTGGCCCGCACCAGGCCGGCCTCGTGGCGGCGCAGCGCCTCGGTCCACATGGCCGCTCGGACGCGGCCCTTGGTCTCGGTGCTGCGCAGGGGCGAGGTCTCCGTCATCGGGCCGGAACCCTGCCCGTAGGCGTAGAGGTTCCCGGCGGTGACGAGCACGGCACCGGTCCGCTCCGCCGCCCCGAGCAGGGCGTCGGCGATCGGCGGCCAGTCGGTCGGCCAGCGGTGGTAGGGCGGGTTCACGCAGTTGTACAGGGCGTCGGCGCCGCGGGCGGCGCGGGTGAGCGCGACCGCGTCGGTGCCGTCGACCGCCTGGACCGGGATCGGCCGGTCGGACGGCCGCGGGTGACCGGCCGACGCCGAGCCGGCCGACGACGACCCGACCGACGGTGGGATCTCGCCCCCGGTCCGGCTGAGGACGAGCACCTCGTGACCGTCGTCGACGAGCTGCTGGGCGAGGGTGCGGCCGATGGGCCCCTTGCCGAGGATGACGTGCCGTGCCATGGCGACCTCCGACTTCTGCGAGGAGAGCGGTGCTCTCGATTGCGAGCAATGCTTCCGCACGACTCCCGGCACTGTCAAGAGCGGTGCTCTTGCTTGAGAACGCCGCTCACCTGGGACACCATGGGCCGCATGTCCCAGCCGACCGACGCAGCACCGGACCGCCCCGTCACGGCGCGCGAACGGGCTCGCGTGGCGTTCACCGAGGATCTGATGACAGCGGCCCGGGCGCGTCTCGCCGAGCACGGCGCCGCCGAGCTCTCCCTGCGCGCCGTCGCCCGCGACCTCGGGGTCGCCTCGAGCGCGGTCTACCGCTACGTCGAGTCGCGGGACGCGCTGCTCACCCGGCTGATCGTGGAGGCGTACGACGACGTCGGTGTGGTCTGCGAGTCGGCGGCCGAGCGGGCGCGTGCGCAGGCAGAACCCCCGGCGCAGGTCCTGCTCGCGGTGACCCGCGCCTTCCGCGGGTGGGCGGTGGAGCACCCGCGGTCCTTCGAGCTGGTCTACGGGACCCCGGTGCCCGGCTACGCCGCCCCGGAGGAGACCATCGCGCCCGCGCTGCGTCTGTGGCGCGTCGTCGTGGGGCTGGTGCTGGAGGCGCACGCCCGGGGCGAGCTGCACCCGACCGCACCACCGATACCGGGAGACGGACTGGTCGAACCGGCCGCCCTGGAGCTCGGCCGCGCCGCCGCGGCGGAGCTCGGTCAGGGTACGGCGGACTGGGGCGAGGCGGAGGTGCTGCACTGCTTCGCCCTCTTCGCGACGCTGATCGGTGCGACCACGGCCGAGCTCTTCGGCCACTTCCACGGAGCCGCGGCCGACTACGGGGCCGTGCACGACGCCGTCGTCGCGACCGCTGCGGCGGGTGCCGGCCTGCAGATCGACCTGGGCCCCCGGGCCGACGCACCCCGGGACCGGGCGTGACCGCGCGCTAGACTCGGCCCCGGTCGTGACTGGCGAGGGTGGACCACCACCGGGGAGCGGCCGAAGGTCCCTGCCGTGCACCGACCGCCTGGGTGCCTGGGTGAGCCGGACGCCCCGTGCGCCGGCTCGACCAGTCAGAGCCGAAACCGGCGCCGCCGCAGTGCAACCAGGAGCACCGATGACCGCAGCCCACGCCAGCCGGCCCGTCCGCACCCTCGCCGACGACGAGCGTCGCCCCGTCCGCCGCGCGCTGCTGAGCGTGTACGACAAGACCGGCCTGGTCGAGCTGGCCACCGCCCTGCACGAGGCCGGCGTCGAGATCGTCTCCACCGGCTCGACGGCGGCCACCGTCGCCGCGGCCGGTGTCCCGGTCACTCCGGTCGAGGAGCTCACCGGCTTCCCCGAGTGCCTCGAGGGCCGGGTCCAGACCCTGCACCCGCGGGTGCACGCCGGCATCCTCGCCGACACCCGCAAGGACGACCACCTCGCCCAGCTCGACGAGCTCGGCGTCGCCCCGTTCGAGCTCGTGGTGGTCAACCTCTACCCGTTCACCGCGACCGTCGCCTCCGGCGCGGGACCGGACGAGTGCGTCGAGCAGATCGACATCGGTGGTCCGTCGATGGTCCGCGCCGCGGCCAAGAACCACCCGAGCGTCGCCGTCGTCGTCGACCCGGCGCGGTACGACGACGTCGTCGCGGCCGTCCGTGGAGGGGGGTTCACCTACGCCCAGCGCAAGGAGCTCGCGGCGCAGGCCTTCGTGCACACCGCGACGTACGACGTCGCCGTCGCGTCCTGGATGGGGAACGTGCTGACCGCGACGGACGGGGTCACCGGCCCGGACGGCACCGTGGCGCCGTCGGGCTTCCCGGCCTGGGTCGGTGCCACCTGGGAGCGCGCCGCGGTGCTGCGCTACGGGGAGAACCCGCACCAGCGCGCGGCGCTGTACACCGACGGCTACGGCGGCAGCGGTCTCGCCGGTGCGCAGCAG
>CAYQFJ010000178.1:0-5881 GCA_964416715.1 uncultured Actinotalea sp.
TCCTGCTCAAGCGGGAGGACCTCAACCACACCGGCTCGCACAAGATCAACAACGTCCTCGGCCAGGCCCTGCTGACCAGACGCCTGGGCAAGACGCGGGTGATCGCCGAGACCGGGGCCGGCCAGCACGGGGTGGCGACGGCCACCGCGGCGGCGCTGTTCGACCTCGAGTGCGTGATCTACATGGGCGAGGAAGACACCAGGCGTCAGGCGCTCAACGTCGCCCGGATGAGGCTGCTCGGGGCCCAGGTCGTCCCGGTGAAGACCGGTTCGCGCACCCTCAAGGACGCGATCAACGAGGCCCTGCGCGACTGGGTGACCAACGTCGGGACGACGAACTACATCTTCGGCACCGTCGCGGGCCCGCACCCGTTCCCCGAGATGGTCCGCGACTTCCAGCGGATCATCGGCGAGGAGGCCCGCGAGCAGGTCCTCGAGCTCACCGGACGCCTTCCCGACGTCGTCGCGGCGTGCGTGGGCGGCGGGTCGAACGCCATCGGGATCTTCCACGCCTTCCTCGACGACCCGGGGGTGCGGCTGGTCGGCCTCGAGGCCGGCGGCGAGGGGGTCGACACCGGCCGGCACGCGGCCGCCATCACCGGTGGGCTGCCCGGTGTGCTGCACGGCGCGCGGTCCTTCCTGCTCCAGGACGAGGACGGGCAGACGATCGAGAGCCACTCGATCTCGGCCGGACTCGACTACCCCGGCGTCGGGCCCGAGCACTCCTGGCTGGCGTCCAGCTCCCGGGCGGAGTACCGGCCGATCACCGACGCGGAGGCGATGGAGGCGTTCCGGCTGCTCACCCGCACCGAGGGGATCCTCCCGGCGATCGAGTCCGCGCACGCCCTCGCCGGTGCGATGCAGCTGGGCCGCGAGGCGGTCGCGCAGGGCCGGCAGGACACGGTGATCCTGGTGAACCTCAGTGGCCGGGGGGACAAGGACGTGGAGACCGCCGCGCAGTGGTTCTCCCTGCTCGAGGAGGACGACCGGTGAGCACGCGGTCGGTGGGGGACCACCTCGACCAGATCCTCGCGACCGGCCGGCCGGCACTGGTCGGGTACCTCCCGGTGGGCTTCCCCACGGTCGACGGGTCGATCGACGCGGCGCGCGCGGCGGTGGACGCCGGGGTCGACGTGCTCGAGCTCGGCCTGCCGTACTCGGACCCGGTCATGGACGGCCCGCTGATCCAGCACGCCGTCGAGCGGTCGCTGGCAGGCGGGGTGCGGGTGCGCGACACCCTGCGGGTGGTCGAGGCGCTGGCCGACGTCGGGGTCCCCGTGCTGGTCATGACGTACTACAACCCCGTGGTGCGGTACGGCGTCGAGGCCTTCGCCAAGGACCTCGCCCAGGCGGGCGGAGCCGGTCTGATCACCCCGGACCTCATCCCGGACGAGGCGGAGGAGTGGATCGCCGCCTCGGACGCGCACGGTCTGGACCGGGTGTTCCTGGTCGCGCCGAGCTCGACCCCGGAACGGCTCGCGCTGACCGCGGCGGCCTCCCGCGGCTTCGTGTACGCGGCCTCCGTCATGGGCGTGACCGGCACGCGCGCCTCGGTGGGTGCCGACGCGGCGCGCCTGGTGGCCCACACGCGTGCCGCGGGTGCGTCCAGGGTGTGCGTCGGGATCGGGGTGAGCAACGGCGAGCAGGCGGCCGAGGTCGGTGCGTACGCCGACGGCGTGATCGTCGGCAGCGCCCTGGTCCGCCCGCTGGTGGACGCCCGGACGCCCGCCGAGGGCCTGGCCGGGCTGGGCGACGTCGTGCGTGACCTGTCCCGGGGCGTGCGGATGGCACGATGAACCCCGTGACCGTGCTCCCCGCCGTGCTGACCGCCGGACCGCTGCCCGCGTACCTGCCCAGCCCGTCGCAGGGGGTGTGGCACCTCGGACCCCTCCCGCTGCGCGCGTACGCCCTGGCGATCCTCGCCGGGATCGTCGTGGCGCTGGTGATCGCCCGGCGCCGGTGGGTCGAACGTGGCGGGGACGCGGACACCGTGCTGGAGATCGTGTTCTGGGCGGTGCCCTTCGGCATCGTCGGCGGCCGGATCTACCACGTGATCTCCTCACCGGACGCGTACTTCGGCCCCGGTGGCGACCCGCTCAAGGCGTTCGCCATCTGGGAGGGCGGCCTGGGGATCTGGGGGGCGATCGCGCTGGGTGCCGTCGGGGCGTGGATCGGCACCCGGCGTCAGGGGGTGAGGTTCGCCCCGTTCGCCGACGCCGTCGCGCCCGGGCTGCTGGTGGCCCAGGCCATCGGTCGGCTCGGCAACTGGTTCAACCAGGAGCTGTTCGGCAAGCCGACCGACCTGCCCTGGGGCCTGCGGATCGACCCG
Source organism: uncultured Actinotalea sp. (assembly GCA_964416715.1). Taxonomy (GTDB): domain Bacteria; phylum Actinomycetota; class Actinomycetes; order Actinomycetales; family Cellulomonadaceae; genus Actinotalea. Next base: position 2,329 of record CAYQFJ010000178.1, read on the forward strand.
GGCAGCCCGACGTTCCCGGAGGGGATGGCACCGGACACGCTGTTCCACCCGACCTTCCTGTACGAGATGCTGTGGAACCTGGCCGCGGCCGCGCTCATCGTCTGGCTCGACCGGCGGTACCGCCTGGGCCACGGCCGGGTGTTCTGGCTCTACGTCATGGTCTACACGCTGGGCCGGGTGTGGATCGAGTACCTGCGCATCGACCCCGCCGAGCACGTGCTGGGGCTGCGCCTGAACGTCTGGACCTCCATCCTGGTCGGCCTCGGTGCGCTGGTAGCCTTCTTGGTGGTGGGGCGCCGCCACCCCGGGCGCGAGACCACCCTGTTGCTCCGGCCCTCGACGGATCAGGACGACCCGGTGTCCGAACCGGACTGACCGGGCCCGCCTGACCGGCCGGACTGTGGCGCAGTGAGATATGTCACGCGTCACACCGCCGAACGAACGGTTCGACACGAGTAGTGTCGCCACGCTTGGGCCGACGGCGTCCCTGGTTCCATGACCACGCACCCGGGCTCGCCCCGGGCTCCAGCGAGGGACGGTGCAGATGGGCCGACCGATCTCCCGACCGCCGACGCCGGTGGTACCCGGGTTGTACGACCCCGCCGCAGAGCACGACGCGTGCGGCGTGGCCTTCGTCGCGACCTTGCGCGGCACCCCGGGCCGCGACGTGGTGGACGCCGGTCTGACCGCCCTGCTGAACCTCGACCACCGCGGCGCGGTCGGGGCCGAGCCGGACAGCGGGGACGGCGCGGGGATCCTGACCCAGATCCCGGACGCGTTCATCCGGGACGTGGTCGACGCCGAGCTGCCCGCCGCCGGGCAGTACGCCATCGGGCTCGCGTTCCTGCCCACCGGCGCCGACGAGCTCCGGTCCGCGGTCGACGGGGTGGAGAAGATCGTCGTCGACGAGGGGCTCGAGGTCCTGGCGTGGCGTGACGTACCGGTGGACGCCGGTCTTGTGGGACCGACGGCGCGGGCGAGCATGCCCCGGTTCCGTCACCTGGTTCTGGCGGACCCGGCGCGGGCGTCGTCCGGGATCGCGCTGGACCGGCGTACCTTCCGGGTCCGCAAGCGTGCCGAGCACGAGCTCGGCGTGTACTTCGCCTCGTTGTCGGCCCGGACGCTGACCTACAAGGGGATGCTCACCACCGGACAGCTCGAGCCGTTCTTCGCCGACCTGTCCGACCCGCGCTACGCGTCCGAGCTGGCGCTGGTGCACTCCCGCTTCTCCACCAACACCTTCCCCTCCTGGCCCCTGGCCCAGCCGTTCCGGCTGATCGCGCACAACGGCGAGATCAACACCGTCCGGGGGAACCGGAACTGGATGGCGGCGCGGCAGAGCACGCTCTACTCGGAGCTGCTGGGCGACCTGGAGCCGCTGCTGCCGATCTGCACGCCGGAGGGCAGCGACTCGGGCACCTTCGACGAGGTGCTGGAGCTCCTGCACCTGTCCGGCCGCAGCCTGCCGCACGCCGTGCTCATGATGATCCCCGAGGCGTGGGAGAAGCACACCGGGATGGGCCCGGAGCGGCGGGCCTTCTACGAGTACCACGCGAACATGATGGAGCCGTGGGACGGCCCCGCGGCGCTCACCTTCACCGACGGCACCCTGATCGGCGCGGTGCTCGACCGCAACGGGCTGCGCCCCGGCCGGTACTGGATCACCGACGACGGTCTGGTGGTGCTGGCCAGCGAGGCGGGTGTGCTCGACCTCGACCCCTCGACGGTCGTGCGCAAGGGCCGGCTCGAGCCCGGACGGATGTTCCTGGTGGACACCGGTGCCGGCCGCGTGCTGTCCGACGACGAGATCAAGTCCCAGCTCGCCGCCCAGCGGCCGTACGCGCAGTGGGTCGCCGAGCACTCGGTGTTCCTGGACCAGCTCCCCGAGCGTGAGCACGTCCAGCACAGCCCCGCGTCGGTGCGGCGCCGGCAGCGCGCGTTCGGCTACACCGAGGAGGAGCTCAACATGCTCCTGGCCCCCATGGCGAGCACCGGGGCCGAGCCGCTCGGCGCGATGGGGACCGACACCCCGGTCGCCGTGCTGTCGGCGCGGCCGCGGCTGCTGTTCGACTACTTCACGCAGATGTTCGCCCAGGTGACCAACCCGCCGCTGGACGCGATCCGCGAGGAGCTGGTGACGTCGATCAGCGGTGCGATCGGCCCGGAGCCGAACCTGCTGGCGGACCTGCCCGAGCACGCGCGCAAGCTCGTGCTGCCGTTCCCGGTGCTCGACAACGACCAGCTCGCCAAGGTCGTCCGCATCGACCGGGACCCCACCCTCGCCGGGGTTTTCCGCAGCGAGACCGTGCGCGGGCTGTACCGGGTGGCCGGTGGCCACGAGGAGCTCGAGGCGCGGCTCGAGGAGATCTTCGAGCAGGTGGACGAGGCCGTCGAGAGCGGCGTGAGCTTCCTGGTGCTCTCCGACCGGGACTCCGACGGGGTGTGGGCCCCGATCCCGTCCCTGCTGCTGCTCAGCGCCGTCCACCACCACCTGCTCCGTCGGCACACCCGCACCAGGGTGAGCCTGGTGGTCGAGGCCGGTGACGTCCGCGAGGTGCACCACGTGGCGCTGCTCGTCGGCTACGGCGCGGCCGCGGTCAACCCCTACCTCGCCATGGAGACCGTCGAGGGGCAGGCCCGTGACGGCTCCCTCGGTGCGGTCGCACCGCAGGAGGCGGTGACCAACCTGATCACCGCGCTGGGCAAGGGCGTGCTCAAGGTGATGAGCAAGATGGGCATCTCGACCATCGCCTCGTACCGGGGCGCGCAGGTCTTCGAGGCGATCGGGATCGCCCAGCCGGTCATCGACCGTTACTTCACCGGGACCACGAGCCGGCTGGGCGGCGTCGGGCTGGACGTCCTGGCCGCGGAGGTCGCCGCACGGCACGGCGACGCGTACCCGGCCAGCGGCAACCCGCAGGCGCACCAGCGGCTCAACACCGGTGGCGAGTACCACTGGCGCCGCGACGCCGAGGAGCACCTGTTCGACCCGGAGACGGTGTTCCGGCTGCAGCACTCGACGCGGACCCGACAGCTCGACGTCTTCCGGCAGTACACGCGCCGGGTGGACGAGCAGTCGTCCCGGCTGATGACGCTGCGCGGTCTGCTCACCTTCGCCGAGGGGGTGCGGCCTGCCGTGCCGCTGGCCGAGGTCGAGCCGGTCAGCGAGATCGTGAAGCGCTTCAACACCGGTGCGATGTCCTACGGCTCCATCTCCGCCGAGGCGCACGAGACCCTGGCCATCGCGATGAACCGGCTCGGCGGCCGGTCCAACACCGGTGAGGGCGGGGAGGACCCGGAGCGACTGCACGACCCGGACCGGCGCAGCGCGATCAAGCAGATCGCCTCGGGGCGGTTCGGCGTCACGTCGGACTACCTGACCAACGCCGACGACCTGCAGATCAAGATGGCCCAGGGGGCAAAGCCCGGCGAGGGTGGACAGCTCCCGGGCAACAAGGTGTACCCGTGGATCGCCGCCACCCGGCACTCGACGCCCGGGGTCGGGCTCATCTCGCCGCCGCCGCACCACGACATCTACTCGATCGAGGACCTC
>CAYQFJ010000179.1:0-5815 GCA_964416715.1 uncultured Actinotalea sp.
GGTCTAGGGTATGTTCAGGCTGCTGCTCGCTGCCGGGATCGAGGTGCTGCTCTACTTCTTATACAACCACACCTGCGAGGGCGGCACGGACGGTCTGCAGCTGAGCTGGCGGGGTCTGGACCCGACCGTGTACTACCTGCACGACGGCGGCGCGCCGGCCCGGTTCGCCGACGTCACCGGGACCGGCAACACGCTCGACTTCCGCCGGCCGAGGGTGGTCCAGCTCGCCCTGGACTCGCTGCGGTACTGGGCGGACGTCGTCGGTGTGGACGGGTTCCGCTTCGACCTGGCGGTGACGCTCGCCCGTGGTCACGAGGGGTTCACCCCGCTGCACCCGTTGCTGGTCGCGCTGCAGACCGACCCGGTCCTGGCCGACCGCAAGATGATCGCCGAGCCCTGGGACGTCGGCCCCGGCGGGTGGCGCACCGGCGAGTTCCCGGCGCCCATGGCCGAGTGGAACGACCGGTTCCGCAACGCCGTTCGTGCGTTCTGGCTGGGTGACCTCGCCGCGGCCGCGGACGGCCGCCCCGGGCACGGCGTCCGCGAGCTGGCCACGCGCCTGGCCGGCTCCGCGGACCTGTTCGGGCACAGCACGCCGCCGCTGATGCGCGGCGTGGTCGCCGCGGTCAACTACGTCACCGCGCACGACGGGTTCACGCTCACCGACCTGGTGACCTACGAGCACAAGCGCAACGCGGCCAACGGCGAGAACAACCGCGACGGCACCGACGACAACCGCTCCTGGAACCACGGCATCGAGGGACCGGTGCCCGGTGGCGCCCTGGGTGGGGAGGTCCTGGAGCTGCGGCGGCAGTCCCGGCGCAACCTGCTGGGCACGTTGCTGCTGGCCGCCGGGACGCCGATGCTCACCGCCGGCGACGAGATCGGGCGCACCCAGCGCGGCAACAACAACGCCTACTGCCAGGACAACGAGTTCTCCTGGGTGGACTGGGACCTTGACCCGTGGCAGGAGGACCTGCTGGCGACCACCCGGCACCTGCTGCGCCTGCGCCGCGAGAACCCTGCGCTGCGGGCGGAGCGGTTCTTCTGGGGCCGGCCCCGCGCGGGCGACCCGCGCCCGGACCTGGACTGGCGGCTGGCCGACGGCGAGCGCCTGGACCACGGGCGCTGGCACGACCCGGCGGTCCGCACCCTTCAGATGGTGCGCACGGCCGAGGACGGCTCCGCGGTGCTGGTGGTGATCAACGGCTCGTTCGACCCGGTCGACGTGATGCTCGCGCCGGGCACGCGGGAGGAAGGACCCTGGGAGCTGGCCTGGGACTCCACCTGGGACCACCCGGACGAGGGGGCCGACGACAACGGCTCGATGACGCCCTCGGTCGGTGAGACGGTCTTGGTCGACCGCCTGAGCCTGCGCGTCTACGTCTCCCGGTGACCCAGCGTCCCCGCGCCCGCACCCATCACGTTCCGCACGCCGCTCGGGCCCTCACCGGCCACGGACCGACCTGATCGGGTGAGCTTTCGGTCGCGATCCGCGACTGAAACCTCACCGGATCGGCGGCGGGCCGGGTGGCGGGGGTTCTAGAGTGCCGTGATGGACTCAGCTGACGCCGTCGTCGTCGGAGCCGGGCTGTCCGGTCTGGTGGCCGCGGCCGAGCTCACCGCCGCCGGACGCCGGGTGGTGCTGCTGGAGCAGGAGCCTCCGGCCAGCCTCGGTGGGCAGGCGTGGTGGTCCTTCGGCGGGCTGTTCCTGGTGGACTCCCCGGAGCAACGGCGTCTGCGGGTGCGCGACTCGGCCGAGCTGGCACTGGCCGACTGGCTCGGCTCGGCGCAGTTCGACCCGGACGACCCGTCCGACGTCAACCCCCGGGCCTGGGCGGAGGCGTTCGTCGACTTCGCCGCCGGCCAGATGCGTCCCTGGCTGCACGGCCTGGGCGTCCGGCTGTTCCCCGCCGTGCAGTGGGCCGAGCGCGGCGGGTACCTCGCCGGCGGGCACGGCAACACGGTCCCCCGCTTCCACATCGTGTGGGGCACCGGCCCCGCCGTCTGCGAGCCCTTCGTGCGCGCGATGCTCGACGCGCGCACCGAGGGACTGCTCGAGGCGCGGTTCCGCCACCGAGTCACCGAGCTGGTCACCACCGACGGCCGGGTCACCGGGGTGCGCGGCGAGGTCCTCGCCCCCGACGCCGCCGAGCGCGGCGCCCCGTCCTCCCGCCGGGCCGTGCGCGACTTCGAGCTCGCCGCGGGCGCCGTCGTGGTGACCGCCGGCGGGATCGGCGCCAACCACGACCTGGTCCGGGCGAGCTGGCCGGCCGAGCACGGCCGGCTGCCGGACCGCATGCTCTCCGGCGTCCCGGACCACGTCGACGGCGCGATGATCGCGGCGACGTCCGCGGCCGGCGGTCAGGTGGTGCACGCCGGTCGCATGTGGCACTACCCGGAGGGCATCGCCAACCACTCCCCGGTGTGGAGCCGGCACGGCATCCGGATCCTGCCGGGACCCAGCTCGTTGTGGCTGGACGCCGACGGCGGCCGGCTGCCCGCACCCCTGTTCCCGGGCTTCGACGCGCTCGGGGCGCTGCGCCACGTCGTCGGGCGCGGGGACGACCACTCGTGGTTCGTGCTCAACAAGGCGATCATGGGGACCGAGTTCGCGCTCTCCGGCTCCGAGCAGAATCCGGACCTGACCGGCAAGGACGCCCGTGCCGTCCTGCAGCGCGTGCTGCCCGGCGCGGTGCTACCGGTCGAGCGGTTCGCCGAGCAGTCGGAGGAGTTCGTCTGGGCCGACACCCCGGAGGAGCTCGCCGCGCGGATGAACGCGCTCACCGGCGCCGACCGGATCGACCCGGTGGCCCTGGAGGCCGTGATCCGGGCTCGCGATGCGCAGGTCGCGTCCGGCCTGGGCAAGGACCCGCAGGTCGTCGCCACGGCGATGGCGCGCCGCTACGTCGTCGACCGCGTGATCCGGGTCGCGCCGCCCGCGCCGATCCTCGACCCGAAGGACGGTCCGCTGCTGGCTGTGCGGTTGTCGGTGCTCACCCGCAAGACCCTCGGCGGCCTGCACACCGACCTGTCCGGACGCGTGCTCCGCAGCGACGGCTCTGTGCTCGACGGAGTCTGGGCCGCGGGTGAGGCGGCGGGCTTCGGCGGCGGCGGCATGCACGGCCACCGCGCCCTGGAGGGCACCTTCCTCGGTGGCTGCCTCTTCAGCGGCCGGGTGGCGGGCGACGCGATCGCGCGATCGCTCGCTTAGCCCGCACCCACTGCCGTGGACCGGACCGGGACCATCGGCCCTCGACGCCCGCCCCTGCGTGGTGGATGGTGGAGGAACAGATCGGGAGCGTGATCGCCATGACCGAACCGACGAGAGAAGTCGTCGAGCTCTCGGACGAGCAGTGCTGGGAGCTCCTGGGGCGGACCTCGCTGGGCAGGCTCGCCTTCCACGTAGGTGACGAGGTCCACATCACACCGGTGAACCACGTGGTCCGCGGAGGCCAGATCCTGTTCCGGACCGCCGCGGGCAACAAGCTGGTCGCGGTCGTCGTCAACCCCGACGTCGCTTTCGAGGTCGAGGAGCTCGATCTCGAGAACCGTCGGGCCGCGAGCGTGGTCGTGCGTGGTGTGGCGTCGCGCCTCGGGCCTGCGGAGCTGCGGGCTCTCGGCGCCGAGGGTCCACACCCCCTGGTGACGCGCGACACGTTCGAGGTCGTGGCCATCCGTCCGACCTCGGTGACCGGGCGCTCGTTCACGATGGAGGACGCCTGAGCCGGAAGGGCCGCACCGGTCCCCGGTCACGCCTGCCGAGCGGGACGCTCCGGGTCAGGCCGTCCGCTCGGCCGCTCTGCTGATGGCGGCGAGCGTGGCCGGGATCCCCGTGCGAGCCGCCTGCGCGCGGTTCGCGATCTGCGCCGGGGCGTCGGCCCCGTACCGTTCCTCGAAGTAGGCCAGGCCGGCGGGCAGGAAGTCCCAGGACTCGGTCACCCGGGTGCCCTCGCAGGCCGGCTCGAAGGTGTAGCCCCAGCGCACCCGTGGCTCCTCGGACCCGCCGACGACCCACGCGAACTCGCGACCGGGTTCCGCCGCCACCACCTGGCAGCGGGTCTCCCAGGTCCGCCCCGGCACCTCGTTACGCCCGGTGAACCAGGCTCCGACGCCCCGGTCCGCGGCGTCGTCCCACCAGCACGCCTTGCACACCGGGCTCCACTGGCCCATCCGGGTCACGTCGGAGACCATCGCGTACACCACGTCGGGTGGAGCCTCGATCGAGATCGACTCCGCGTGGCTGAGCCCGTCCACCGCTCAGTCCGCGGTCGACACGAGACCTGTGTCCGCGACCGAGGCCAGGTGCTGGTGCTTGGGCACGATGCGGACGGTGTAGCCGAACGGACCCGAGGCGCCCAGGCGGACGTCGCCGGCGAAGGCGTGCCGACCGGCCTCGTAGGTCTCCACCGGTGTCAGCTCCAGGTACCGGACGTCGCTCAGCTCGTCGGCCTCGGACACCCGGCCGTGGACCACCTGGACGGCCACGTCCTCGGGCCGTAGCGACCCGAGCGAGACGTACGCCCGCACCTGCAGCAGGTCACCGACCTCCGCGGAGTCGCCAATGCCGCCGGACTCGACGTGGTCCACGCGCACACCCGGCCAGGCCGCGTGGACCACTGCCTTCCAGTCGGCCAACTCCCGCGCGCCGGGGTAGCCGGCACCGTTGAGCTCACGTCCGGCCTTCGTCGCGGGCAGGTACAGACGCTGCACGTACTCCTTGACCATCCGGGTCGCCTGGACCTTCGGACCCAGCGTCGCCAGCGTGTGCCGGATCATCCCCAGCCAGGTGACCGGGAGCCCGCGCGCGTCCCGGTCGTAGAAGCGGGGCGCGACCTGGTTCTCGACCAGGTCGTACAGCGCCGCGGCCTCCAGGTCGTCGCGACGGTCCGGGTCCTCGACACCGTCGGCGGTCGGGATGGCCCAGCCGTTCTCGCCGTCGTACCACTCGTCCCACCAGCCGTCGAGGATGGACAGGTTCAGACCGCCGTTGAGGGCCGACTTCATGCCCGACGTGCCGCAGGCCTCCAGCGGCCGCAGCGGGTTGTTCAGCCAGACGTCGCAGCCTGGGTAGAGGGTCTGCGCCATGGCGATGTCGTAGTTGGGCAGGAACACGATCCGGTGCCGCACGTCCTCGGCGTCGGCGAACCGGACGAGCTGCTGGATCAGGCGCTTGCCCTGGTCGTCGGCCGGGTGCGACTTCCCGGCGATGACCAGCTGCACCGGGCGGTCGGGGTCGAGCAGCAGCGAGCGCAACCGGTCGGGGTCGCTGAGCATCAGGGTGAGCCGCTTGTACGTCGGCACCCGGCGGGCGAAGCCGACGGTGAGCGTGTCGGGGTCGAGCACCTCGTCGACCCACCCCAGCTCGGCCGGGCTGGCCCCGCGACGCCGCCACGAGGCACGCACCCGCACCCGCGCATCTTCGACGAGCTGGGTGCGCAGCGTGTGCCGCATCGCCCAGAGCTCGTCGTCGCTCACGCCGTCGGGTCGCAACCAGCCCGCACCGGACTCGAGCTCCTCGGCCGGCACCCGGGCCTCGGCGAGATCGGCCAGCCGGGGGTCCACCCAGGTCGGCGAGTGCACGCCGTTGGTGATGGACCCGATCGGCACCTCGTCCTGGTCGAAGCCCGCCCACAGGCCGTTGAACATGCCCCGCGACACCTCGCCGTGCAGCAGCGAGACGCCGTTCGCCCGGCCGCCCAGCCGCAGGCCCATGACCGCCATGTTGAACAGGGTCGGGTCGCCGCCCTCGTAGTCCTCGGCCCCTAGCGCGAGCACCCGCTCGACGGGGATGTCCCCGTAGGTGTTCGCCCCG
>CAYQFJ010000180.1:0-5757 GCA_964416715.1 uncultured Actinotalea sp.
CCTCGATGAAGCCGCGTCGTTCCTCGGGTGTGGCGCGCAGCACGGCGTCAAGCCGGCCCTGCCCGACGATCACGTGCATCTCCCGGCCCAGCCCCGAGTCGGACAGCAGGTCCTGGATGTCGAGCAGCCGGCAGGACGAGCCGTTGATCGCGTACTCGGACCCGCCGCTGCGGAACAGCGTCCTGGAGATCGTCACCTCGGTGTACTCGATCGGCAGCGCGCCGTCGGTGTTGTCGATCGTCAGCGAGACCTCGGCCCGGCCCAGTGGCGGACGGCCGGAGGTGCCGGCGAAGATGACGTCCTCCATCTTGCCGCCGCGCAGCGACTTCGCCCCCTGCTCTCCCATCACCCAGGCCAGCGCGTCGACGACGTTCGACTTGCCGGACCCGTTCGGCCCGACGACGCAGGTGATCCCCGGCTCGAAGGTCAGCGTCGTGGCCGAGGCGAACGACTTGAACCCTCGCAGGGTGAGCGTCTTGAGGTGCACAGGAGGGAGCCTAGGATGTCGGTGGGCCGCTGGGGCGGCGACGCGTGCCCGCCCGCGCGTCGTCGAGCGGTGCGAGCGGCCCGGTCACAGGTCGGGGAACCAGAGCTCGATCTCCCGCGCGGCCGACTCGGACGAGTCCGAGCCGTGCACCAGGTTCTGGGTGACCGACAGGCCCCAGTCGCGCCCGAGGTCCCCCCGGATGGTCCCAGGGGCCGCGGTGGTGGGCTCGGTCGCCCCGGCGAGCACGCGGAAACCCTCGATCACCCGCTGGCCCTCGACGACGGCGGCCAGCACCGGACCGCTCGACATGAACTCCACCAGCGGGCCGAAGAACGGTTTGCCCTCGTGCTCGGCGTAGTGGGCGTGCAGGAGCTCGACGTCCGCGGTACGCAGCTCGAGCGCGACCAGCACGTACCCCTTGGCCTCGATGCGTCGCAGCACCTCGCCGACCAGGCCGCGACGCACCCCGTCGGGCTTGATCAGCACGAGGGTGCGCTCGACGGACGGCGTGCTCACGTTGCTCCCGTTGCTCACGAGCGACCACCTTACCGGCGCACCGCCCGCGGCCCGCCGCCAGGGGGCACGGCGCCCACCTGGGCTACCGGCCGGGATCCTCGGCCGTCGCGCCGCGAGCCTCGACGATCTCCCGCTCGCGGCGCTCGCGGTCGATGCGGGCTCCCAGCCGCAGGGCGACGACCCACAGGATCACGAAGATCGCGCCGACGACGAACATCATCGGCACGACGACGCCGGTCGCCAGCATCGCGGCCTGCAGCACCGACCCGGCGACGTAGCCCCCGGGCCACCGCAGCATCCCGGCGACCAGGACCAGCGCGACGGCGAGGGTGCCACCGAGCACCCAGGTCACGGTCGTCGGTGCGGCACGCAGCCCGTGCGCGACGAGCGTCGCGAACAGCACGACGAACGCCTCGAGGGCGAGGATCGTCGCGGCGAACTGGCGACGAGCCGATCGTTGCGGTGCCGACATGCGTCCAAGGTTACGTCGGCGGGGCCACCCGACCGGGCCGCCGGCCGGGCCGGTCCCGTCGCCTGCGCTCCTTCCTGACCCGGGCGCGCTCGGCGGCGACGGCGCGGATGTCCCCGACCGGGCCGAGGTGCCCGAGCTTGTGCGGGCTGGTCAGCGAGTGGATCGTCTGCACCCGTCCGTCGTAGATCTCCAGCGTCCAGGTCCCGATGACGTCACCGTTGCGGTCCCGGAGGATCGCGCCGGGCTGGCCGTTGAGCTCACGACGCTCGAAGGCAGCACCGACGTCGAGCAACGGCGGGACCGTCGCGAGCAGGATCCGCGCCGCGGTCGCCGCGCCGAACGTGCCACCCGAACCGCCGAACTCCCCCGCCCCGTCGTTGACCGCCTTCACGTCGGCCGCGAGGACGTCCTGCAGGCCGTCCAGGTCCCCGTCGAGGAGCGCGCCGAAGAACCTGTCGGCGATCTCGGCACGCTTGCGCTGGTCGGCCTCGAACCGGGGCCGACCCTCGGCCATGTGCCGGCGGGCGCGGGAGGCGAGCTGGCGGCAGGCCGCCTCTGAGCGCCCCACCGCGGCGGCGACGTCGTCGAAGCCGAGCTGGAACACCTCTCGCAGGACGAAGACCGCGCGCTCGAGCGGGCTGAGCCGCTCCAGGAGCAGCAGGGCCGCCATGGAGACCGAGTCGGCCAGCTCCGCGGCGTGCTCCGGGTCCGCGTAGGGCTCCGGCCTCCACCGGTCGGTCGGCAGCGGCTCCGGGAACCAGGGGCCGACGTAGGTCTCGCGACGGGCCCGGGCCGAGCGCAGCACGTCGATCGAGACCCTGGTGACGATCGTGGAGAGGTAGGACTTCAGTGACGTGGGCGTGGCGCCGGACGTGGCGAATCGGATCCAGGTCTCCTGCACGGCGTCCTCGGCCTCACCCACGCTGCCCAGGATCCGGTACGCGATCGAGAACAGCAGGGGCCGGAGCGCCTCGAACTCCTCCACCCGAGCCATCCGGCACCTCCTTCGCGGGTCTGCTTTCCCTCAGGAGACGACACGGCGCGGCAGCCCGTGACATCCGTCGGGTACCGCGGATGTCACACGGGGTCTTCCTACCTCGTCCCCTGACCGGACGCCACCGTGCGCGTGGCCGGAGGAAGGGAGAGAGCGGTGAACACTGCGCTGTGGGTCGTGACCTGTCTGCTGGCGGCCGGCTACCTGGCCGGCGGCCTCGCGATGCTGTTCCTGTCCAAGGAGAGGTTCCGGGCGTTCGGCGAGGGGCAGCACTACGTCGACCACTTCGACGCCGGGTTCGTCAAGGCGATCGGGCTGGTCAAGGTGCTGGCGGTCGCCGGGTTGCTCCTGCCCCCCGTCGTCGGCGTCGCACCGGTCCTGGTGCCGACGGCAGCACTGGGCCTGGTCCTGCTGATGACGGGTGCGACGACCGTGCGCATCGTGCGCAGGGAGTGGGGTCGCGCGCTCGGCGACCTGGCGTTCGTCGTGGCCACGGGCTTCGTGGCCTGGGGGCGGTTCGTGGTCGAGCCGTTGGGTGCCTGAGGGCGGGCGTCAGCCCTTGCCCAGCAGGATCCTGGCCTCGGCGACCATCGTCACCGAGCCGGTGACCAGCACCAGGGCACCGGTGGCCGAGCCCTTCGTGCCCTCCTCGGCGAGCTCGACCGCCAGCGCGACCGCCTCGTCGAGCCGCTCGGCGGCGCGCACCCGGTCGGCCCCGAAGACGTCCGCCGCGATCGCCTCCAGGTCCTCGACCTCCATCGCCCGCGGTGAGGCCGATCGGGTGACGACCACCTCGTCCAGCAGCGGCTCGAGCAGGCCGAGCATCTGCTCGGCGTCCTTGTCGGTGAGGATCCCGACCACGCCGACGAGCCGCTCGTAGGCGAAGGCCTCCTCCACCGCCTCGACCAGCACCTCCACACCCGCGGGGTTGTGGGCGGCGTCGACCAGCACGCTCGGTGAGGTCCGGACGAGCTCCAGCCGGCCGGGGGCCCGCACGTCGGCGAAGGCCTGCTCGACCGCGTCCCCGCCCAGCGCACCGCTGCCGCGCAGCACGACCTCGGCCGCGGCGAGCGCCAGCAGGGCGTTGTGTGCCTGGTGGGCGCCGTGCACCGGCAGGAAGACCTCGGTGTACAGCCCGCCCGGCGTCCGCAGGTCCAGGAGCTGACCGCCGACGGCGACGCGCCGGTCGGCGACGTCGAGGTCCACGCCCTCGCGCAGCACCCGGTTCCCGTGCTCGGCCGCCGCGGCCAGCACGACGCCGTCCACCTCCTGGTGCTGGGCCGCCAGGACGAGGGTGGCGTCGTCCTTGAGGATCCCCGCCTTCTCCCCGGCGATGTCCACCAGGTCGTGACCGAGCCAGCGCTCGTGGTCCCGGGAGATCGGGCTGATCACCGCCACCTCCGGACGCACCACGTTGGTCGAGTCCCAGGTGCCGCCGAGCCCGACCTCGATCACCGCGACCTCGACCGGCGCGTCGGCGAAGGTCGCGAAGGCCATCACGGTGAGCACCTCGAAGAAGCTCAGCCGGGGCCCTCCCGCCGCCAGCGACTGCTGGTCGACCATGTGCACGTACGGCGCGACGTCGTTCCAGACCTCGACGAACCGGTCGGCGCTGATCGGCTCACCGTCGACGGCGATCCGTTCGGTCACGCTGGTCAGGTGCGGGCTGGTGAACAGACCGGTGCGCAGCCCGTGCTCACGCAGCAGACGCTCGGTCATCCTGCTGGTCGACGTCTTGCCGTTGGTCCCGGTGACGTGCACCACGCGGTAGGCGAGCTGCGGGTCCCCGAGCAGCTCGCAGACCGCGCGCACCCGGTCCAGCGTCGGCGTGAAGTCGTGCTCGGGCGACCGTTCCAGGATGCCCGCGTACACCTCCCGCAGGGCCTCCTCCCCGCCGGTGAGCGGTCCGTGGTCGGCCATCAGGCCGGCCCGTCGGCGTGCTCGGCGCCCTCGACACGCTCCACCGACGCCACCGCGACGGCGTCGCCGATCTGCCCCGCGACGACGTCCACGTCCAGGGCCAGGGTCTCGCGCGCCAGCAGCTCACGGTGCTCCGCCAGGGCCGCCACCCGCTCCGCGGGGACCGTGACGACCAGGCGGATGCGGTCGGCGATGTCGAGCCCGGCCGTCTTGCGCTCGTCCTGGACCACCCGGACCACGTCACGGGCGAACCCCTCGGCGCGCAGGTCGTCGTCCAGCGCGAGGTCCAGCAGCACGACACCACCGTCGTCCAGCACCGCGGCGACCTGTCCCGGCCCGTCCGACCCGGCGGTGTCACCGTCCCCGGTGTCGGCCACCACCGTGGTCAGCTCGTACTCGGCCGGTTCCAGCCGCACCGGACCGTCCGCCGTCACCACCACGACACCGTCGGCCATCTGCTCCCAGTCCCCCGCCTTGGCGGCGCGGATCACCCCCTGCACGGACCGGCCCAGGCGCGGGCCCGCCGCGCGGGCGTTGACCGCGAGCCGGGTGGTCACCCCGAGCTCACCCGGTCCGGCCTCCGCGAGGTCGACCAGCGTCAGGTGCTTGACGTTGAGCTCGGACCGGATCAGGTCCCGGTAGGGCTCGATGGTCGCCGGCTCCGTCACCGCGACGGCCAGCTCGCGCAGCGGCTGCCGCACTCGCAGACCGTGCGCCTTGCGCAGGCCGTGCGCGGTCGAGACCACGTCGCGGACCCGGTCCATCGCCGCGACCAGGCCGGTGTCGGCGACCAGCCCGGGGTGCGACATCGGCCAGTCGGTCAGGTGCACGCTGCGCCCACCGGTCAGCCCGCGCCAGACCTCCTCGGTCAGCAACGGCGCGAGCGGCGCCATGACCCGGGTCAGCACCTCCAGCGCGGTCCAGAGCGTGTCGAACGCGTCGTGGTCCTCGGCCCAGAACCGCTCCCGCTGCGTGCGGACATACCAGTTGGTGAGCACGTCGAGGTGGTCCCGCACCGTCTCGCAGGCACCCGGTACGTCGTACTCGTCCATCATCGTCGTCACCCGGACGACCAGGTCGTGCGTGCGGGCCAGCAGGTAGCGGTCCATCGGCGCCATGGCCGGCACGCGGTCGGCGGTGACCTCCTTCGCCCGGTAGCCGGCACCGCCGTCGGCCGCGCCCGCGTAGAGGGTGAAGAAGTACCAGGTGCTCCACAGCGGGAGCAGCACCTGGCGGACCTCCCCGCGGATGCCCTCCTCTGTGACCACGAGGTTGCCGCCGCGCAGGATCGGGCTGGCCATGAGGAACCAGCGCATCGCGTCCGAGCCGTCCCGGTCGAACACCTCGTTCACGTCCGGGTAGTTGCGC
>CAYQFJ010000181.1:0-5566 GCA_964416715.1 uncultured Actinotalea sp.
GGCATCCCCAGCAGCTCGGCGTCGGCGAACTTCACGCCCGGGGAGACCTTGGGCCGGTCGTCGAGCAGCACCTCGACCCCACGCGCGTCCAGGTCGGCCGCGAGCCGCTCGCCCGCCTCGGCGATCGCCGGGTCCTTGCCGGTGGTCACGAGGTGCACCTGGGCCGGGGCGACCTGGACCGGCCAGGCCAGCCCGGCGTCGTCGTGGTTGGTCTCGGCGAGCGCGGCGACGGCGCGGGAGACCCCGATCCCGTAGGAGCCCATCGTGACGGTGACGGCCTTGCCGTTCTCGTCGAGCACGCTCAGGCCGAGCGCTGCGGCGTAGATGCGGCCGAGGGCGAAGATGTGTCCGATCTCGATCCCGCGGGCGAGCTCCAGCGGACCGGAGCCGTCCGGGGCGGGGTCCCCGTCGCGCACCTCGGCCACCTCGACCACCTCGTCCGGGGTGAAGTCGCGCCCGGCCACCACGTCCACCAGGTGCCGACCGGGCTGGTTGGCGCCGGTGATCCACCGGGTGCCGGGGACCACCCGCGGGTCCAGCAGGTAGCGCAGCGCCTCGTCGTCGCCGGTGTCGTCCTGGCCGATCACCCCGGGACCGATGTACCCGGGCACCAGTTCCGGACGCGCGGCGAGGTCCTCGGCACCGGCCGGCTCGACGCTCGCGGGCGAGAGCGCCGCCTCGAGCCGCTTGAGGTCGACCTCCCGGTCCCCCGGCAGGCCGACGACGACGAGCTCGCGTGCCCCGTCCGGGTGGGTCAGGGCGACGACGACGTTCTTCAGGGTGTCCGCGGCGGTCCAGGGCCGGTCCTCGCGCGCGAAGCGCTCGTTCGCCAGCGCCACGAGGGCCTCGATGGTGACGGCGTCGGGCGTCTCCTCCACCCTGGGCTGCGGGAGGTCGTCGTAGGCGACCGCCTCCGGCATGGGAGTGGTGACCGCCTCGACGTTGGCCGCGTAGCCCCCCGGCGAGCGCACGAAGGTGTCCTCACCGATCGGCGTCGGCATGAGGAACTCCTCGCTGCGCGAGCCACCCATGGCGCCGGAGGTGGCCGCGACGATCACGTAGTCGATGCCCAGCCGGTCGAAGATCCGCCGGTACGCCTCGCGCTGGCGGTCGTAGGAGGCGTCCAGCCCGGCGTCGTCGACGTCGAAGGAGTACGCGTCCTTCATGATGAACTCGCGCCCGCGCAGCAGACCGGCCCGCGGCCGGGCCTCGTCGCGGTACTTGGTCTGGATCTGGTACAGCGTCAACGGCAGGTCCTTGTACGACGAGTACAGGTCCTTGACCAGGAGGGTGAACATCTCCTCGTGCGTGGGGGCCAGGAGGTAGTCCGCCTCCTTGCGGTCCTTGAGCCGGAACAGGTTCGGCCCGTACTCGGTCCATCGCCCGGTGGCCTCGTACGGCTCGCGCGGCAGCAGGGCCGGGAAGTGCACCTCCTGCGCGCCGGCGGCGGCCATCTCCTCGCGGACCACGGCCTCGACCTTGCCCAGCACCCGCAGACCCAGCGGCAACCACGTGTAGATCCCCGGGGCCGCACGTCGGATGTACCCGGCCCGGACCAGGAGCCGGTGGCTGGGGACCTCGGCGTCGGCGGGGTCCTCGCGCAGGGTCCGGACGAACAGCGTGGACATCCTCAGCAGCATGGCGGCAAGCCTAGTGGCGACCCCGCACACCTCCCGCCCGACCACCGGACGGGGCACGATGGTGCCGTGCCGGAGCTGCCCGAGGTCGAGTCGCTGGCCCGATTCCTCGCGGGACGCACCGTGGGCCGCACGGTGGTCGCCGTCGAGATCGGGGCGATCAGCGCGCTCAAGACCTTCACACCACCGCCGTCCGCGCTGGTGGGCCGTCCCGTGGTCGGCGTCGTGCGGCACGGCAAGTGGCTCGACCTCGTCACCGGAGCGTCGTCGGCCACCGAACCCCCGGCGTCGGCTCCCGACGCGGGCGCGACGCCCGACGCCGGGCCGCACCTGGTCTGGCACCTCGCCCGGGCGGGCTGGGTGCGGTGGTACGACACCGTCCCGGCGAACCACCTGCGTCCGGGACGCTCACCGGTCGCCGTACGGCTGCGGCTCGACGACGGCGCGGGCTTCGACCTGACCGAGGCGGGCACCCGCAAGAGGTTGGCGGTGCACGTGGTCGAGGACCCTGAAGACGTCGAGGCGGTCGCGGGCCTCGGGGTCGATCCGCTAGGGCCCGAGTTGACCGTCGGGCGGCTGGCCGAGCTCGCGGCGGCACGGAACCAGCAGATCAAGGGACTGCTCCGGGACCAGCGGCAGATCGCCGGCATCGGCAACGCGTACTCCGACGAGATCCTGCATGCGGCGAGGATGAGCCCGTTCGCGCTCAGCAGGTCGCTCGACGCCGAGGCGGTCGCGAGGTTGCACACCGTCATCGGCGAGGTGCTCCGGGACGCACTCGCCGCTTCCGAGGGTCGTCCTGCCGCAGAGCTCAAGGACGCCAAGCGCCGCGGGATGCGGGTGCACGGACGCACCGGGCAGCCCTGCCCCGTGTGCGGTGACACGGTCCACGAGGTGTCCTTCGCCGACTCCTCGCTCCAGTACTGCCCCACCTGCCAGACCGGCGGCAAACCCCTCGCCGACCGCCGCATGTCCCGCCTCCTGCGCTGACCGCCGCACTCCACGGCCACGTACCCCGAAATGGAACGCGTACGTCCGACCGCCCCGAGCACATCCGTTGTGCGTCGGAGGTGCCGATGTGCGAGGTCTGAGGACGACCGGGCCGACCCGACGAATCAGGACGCAGCCGACGCCAAGGCGGCCTTCAGACGCGCGATCCAGTCGGCCGGTCGGCGGAGGTCCTGCGTGATCCAGCGCACGACGTTCAGCCCCGCGACGCGAAGGCGGTCCTCACGACGCTTCTCGTCCCACAGCACATCCTCCGGTGGTCGGCCTGACGGGTTGGCACGGCCGTACTTGACTCGTCCGTCGAACTCGCCGACAGTACGGAGCTCCGGCCACCAGAAGTCCACCCGGCCAATGAGGCCCGACGCGTCAAAGATCTCCTGCTGACGCTTTGGCCGGGGGATGCCGTGCTCGTGCATGACGACCGCGCTCCATGACTCACCCGGACTCTCCGAACGCCCGTCAGCCAGCTCACAGCAGACGCGGGCACGCGCCACTCCGGTGAGACCCGCCATCGTGCGCAGGACTTCCTGGAGCTCTTCAGGCGTGGTCATCGAGGCGCCGAGTGCTGCGTCCGCAGCGACAACGCCAGCCAGTACCGACTGCAGCCGTGCCGTATCGAGAACAGCTCTCGCCGCGCAGGCGACCGGCCTACCGTCAACAACCGCGAGCTGGTCGGGAGGCGGTGACTTGGCCGAGCTCCACGTGCTACGTGCGGACGAACCACCGCCGCGCGCCGTAGCGACATGGACTGCCGGCGGTCGACCAAACATGGGCAGACCGAGCAGACCTACGGCTGCGGGGCCGGTCAGCACCCGGTCCGGAGCTCGTTCGCGGACCGCGCGGACCTTGGCCATGAACTGTGTGGACGGCGGTGGGTCACCCGCGGGGATCCAGTACGCGTCACGGTGGATCCGGGTGATGTGCCCCACGGCCACTGCGTGACGGATCTCACGTGCATCAAGCCCCGCGGCCGTCAGGTGCGAGCGCCACAGCACGCCGCCGTTGGTCTGGGCAACGGCGGACAAGGTGTCGAGGAAGTCGAGGTCCATGACGCCGAGCGTGGCGGCCCCTGAGGGTGGCTGATCGAAAGGCCCGCCGAGAGTGTGGAGCCGAGCTGACCGCGGAGGGTTGTGTAGATCCAGCGCGAGGGCGCGTGGAGGGAGAGATGGGGCGGATGACGGTTTCACCGCGCACGTACTTGTACCGCACCGGGACTTCGGGAGCCCCCAGACCGCGTACAACCATCCGCCCGGCGGACAACCGTTGTACGCGCCGCGGACCGAGGCTCGCGTTCGAACAAGTGAGCGGGTGGGGGTGGGGAGGGGGACGGGGCGGGAGGGAGCGGTGGAGCGGAGGGGCGGCGGGTGTCAGAAGAGGACGGTGGCGTAGGTGCCCACCCGGCGGAAACCGACGCGCTCGTAGGCGGCCAGGGCGCGCGCGTTGTAGTGGTTGACGTACAGCGAGACGACGGGTGCGACGGTCGCCAGGGTGTGCGAGACGACGGTGGCCATGCCGTGTGTGGACAGCCTCCGGCCGCGACGCCGCGGGTTCACCCACACCCCCTGGACCTGGGCCACCGCGCTGCTCACCGCCCCCAGCTCCGCCTTGAACGAGACCTCGATGCCGTCGACGCCTGGGTCGGTCCGCACGAAGGAACGGCGCTCGGCGATCAGGCTGCGCAGCCGGCTCTCGTACGCGCCGGGGCTGCCGGACAACGGTGAGTACCCGACCTCCTCGACAAACATCTGCACGCAGGCCGGCAGCAGCAGGTCCAGCTCGTCCGGACGGCTCAGCCGGACCTGCGGGTCCGGCTCGACGGTCGGCGGGTGGTCGATCACCAGGGACGGCTGGTCCGCCCGCACCTCACGGGCCGGTTCCCAGGACGAGCGCAACCGCTCCCACAGGCCGAGCACGGCGTGCGCCTCGCCGACGATGGACGAGCAGCGCCGGCCCTGACGCAGCGCCGCGTCGGCGAACGCGTCGAGGGCCTCCTCGTCCCCGGGCTCGCACACCGGGACCATGTTGGCCCCGGCCCAGCACAGGGCCGAGAGCCGTCCGTCACGCTCGCGCCCCCACAGGGTCGGGCCCCCGTGCAGTGCTCCGGCAGCCAGGGCGACCTCGATGCGGGCCGCGGCGAGCACGGAGTCGACCGGCCGGTGCGCGCACAGCTGCGCCGCGTCGCGCAGGTCGACATCGGTCGTCACCTGCGACGTCCGGGCGTCGGTGCGCCACAGTCCCATGAGGGGATTGTGCACCATCGGCCCCGCCGGCGGCACGGGCCGCGCGGGTCAGCCGACCGAGACCACCGGGGCGTCGCCGTCGGCCGTCTCCATGCCCTCGGCGATCCGCATCGCCTCGGCGATCAGCGTCTCGACGATCTGCGCCTCCGGCACGGTCTTGATCACCTCGCCCTTGACGAAGATCTGGCCCTTGCCGTTGCCGGACGCCACGCCGAGGTCGGCCTCGCGCGCCTCGCCCGGACCGTTCACGACGCAGCCCATCACCGCCACGCGCAGCGGCACCGCCAGCCCCTCCAGGCCCGCGGTGACGCGCTCGGCCAGCGAGTACACGTCGACCTGCGCGCGCCCGCACGACGGGCAGGAGACGATCTCCAGCTTGCGCGGCCGCAGGTTGAGCGACTGCAGGATCTGGATGCCGACCTTGACCTCCTCGACCGGCGGCGCGGACAGCGAGACCCGGATCGTGTCGCCGATCCCCTTGCTCAGCAGCGCGCCGAAGGCGGTCGCGGACTTGATCGTGCCCTGGAACGCGGGCCCCGCCTCGGTCACCCCGAGGTGCAGCGGCCAGTCACCGCGCTCGGCCAGCAGCTCGTAGGCGCGCACCATGATCACCGGGTCGTGGTGCTTGACCGAGATCTTGAAGTCGTGGAAGTCGTGCTCCTCGAACAGCGACGCCTCCCA
>CAYQFJ010000182.1:0-5558 GCA_964416715.1 uncultured Actinotalea sp.
GACGATCGCGACGTTGCGCAGGTCGGAGCGCACAGGCATGCGGGTACTCATCTCAAGACGGGGATGCGCGCCGCGTCGTCGGGCGCCGAGCGATTTTACACGCCGGGCCCGTTCGCCTGCCCGCGTGCGATCATCGCCTCCCGCCGCTCCCGACGTCGGCGCTGCGCCTCCGGATCGGGGACCGGTACCGCGGCGAGCAGCCGCTGCGTGTACGGCTCACGCGGGGACCCGACGACCTGCTCCGTCGGCCCGACCTCCACGAGCTTGCCGTGGTGCATGACGGCGACCCGGTCGGCGAGCATCTCCACGACCGCCAGGTCGTGGCTGATGAACAGGCAGCCGAAGCCGTGCTCCTGCTGCAGCTCGCGGAACAGGTCCAGCACGGTCGCCTGCACCGAGACGTCCAGCGCCGACGTCGGCTCGTCCGCCACCAGGAACCACGGCTCGAGCGACAGCGCCCGTGCGATCCCGACGCGCTGGCGCTGGCCACCGGAGAGCTCGTGCGGGTACCGGTTGCGCATGCCGCGGGGCCGGTGCACCTGGTCGAGCAGCTCCTCCACCGCCGCGCTGAGCCCGTTGCCGCGCAGCCCGCGGTGCAGCATCAGGGGCTCGGCGATGGACTCCCCGATCGGGAAGCGCGGGTTGAGGGAGGACCCGGGGTCCTGGAACACGATGCCGACCTTGCTGCGGATCGGCGCGAGGTCCCTGCGCGTGGCACCGACCATCGAGACCCCGGCCACGGTCAGCTCACCGGAGGTGACCGGCAGCAGCCCGACGCCGGCACGCCCCACCGTGGTCTTGCCGGACCCGGACTCGCCGACCAGCCCCACGACCTCACCGCGCTCGATCGTCAGGGTCACGCCGTCGACCGCGCGGAACGGTGGGGTCCGGCCGCGGCCCGGGTACTCGATGACCAGGTTGCGGGCCTCCAGGACCACCCGCTGCTCGCCGTCGGGCCGGTCGGGGGTGGTCTCCCCGGCGGGCGCGTCACCGGGCCCGGCGTCGGCCGGACGGCCCAGGTACGGCACCGCGGCCAGCAGCCGTTGGGTGTACGCGTGCTGCGGCCGGGCGAAGACGTCGACGGTGGTGCCCTGCTCGACGACGCGACCGCCCTTCATCACGATCACCCGGTCCGCCATGTCCGCCACCACGCCCATGTCGTGCGTGATCAGCACGATGCCCGAGCGGATCCGGTTCCGCAGGTCGCGCAGCAGGGTCAGGATCTCCGCCTGGACGGTGACGTCGAGCGCCGTCGTCGGCTCGTCGGCGATCAGCAGCGACGGGTCGCAGGCCAGCGCCTGGGCGATCATGGCCCGCTGCCGTTGACCGCCGGACAGCTGGTGCGGGTACGAGCCGAACCGCCGCTCGGGCTCGGGCAGCTCGACCAGCCGGAGCAGCTCGATCGCGCGGGCCCTGGCCTCGGTCGGTCCGATCTCCAGGTGCGCCCGCAGCGTCTCGACGATCTGGAACCCGATCGTGTAGACCGGGTTGAGCGCCGTCATCGGCTCCTGGAAGATCACCGCGACCTCGTTGCCGCGCACGTACCGCAGCCGTCGGTCCGGCATACCGATGAGCTCGCGCTCGCCCAGCCGTGCGCTGCCCGAGGCGCGTCCGTTCGGCGGTAGCAGACCGAGCAGGGCCATCGAGGACTGCGTCTTGCCGGAGCCCGACTCGCCCACGATCGCCAGCACCTCACCGGGGTGCACGTCGTAGCTCAGCCCGGTCGCGGCGGGGAACCACCGGCCGTCGACGTAGAAGTCGACTCCCAGGTCGCGCACGGAGAGCACGGGTGGCTCCGTCGCGGTCGTCGTCGGCTCGGTCACGGTCGCGGCCCCTTCGGGTCGTCCTCGCCACCCGGTTCGTCCGGGCCGGCGGCCTCGTCCACCACGCCCGCATCGTCACTGAGCTCGGCGTCAGAGGCGAACCCGGTAGCGCGCGCCTCCAGGCGCTGCGCGCGCGCCATCCGCCGGGCCGACGGGATCCTCTTCTGCCGGGGGTCGAACGCGTCCCGCAGCCCGTCGCCGATGAAGTTCACGCTCAGCGCGATGACCACGATGAACAGGCCGGGCCACCAGAACAGCCAGGGCCGCGTGGCGAAGGCACTCTGGTACTCGTTGATGAGCCGGCCCAGCGACTGCTCGGGCGGTGTCACGCCGAAGCCCAGGAAGGACAGCGCCGTCTCCAGCAGGATGGCGGCGCTCATCAGCAGGGTGGTGCTCACGATGATCACGCCGACGGCGTTGGGCAGGATGTGCCGGAAGATGATCCGCCGCGAGCTCGCCCCCGCGACCTGCGCCGCCTCGACGAACTCGCGCTCGCGCAGGCTCAGGAACTCCCCGCGGACCAGGCGGGCGAGGGGCGGCCACAGCACGAGGGCCAGCGCGACGGCGAAGACGGTGGACCCGACCCGGCCCGCGAGCTTTCCGATGACGGCGCCGATGACGATCGTCGGCACCGTGATGACCAGGTCGGTGGTGCGCATGAGCAGCCGGTCGAGCCATCCGCGGTAGTAGCCCGCCAGCGACCCGACGGCGACCCCCACCACGGCGGACACCAGCCCGATGATCACCATGATCTTCAGCGACGTCTGCACGCCCAGCATCACCTGGGCGAACATGTCGCGGCCGATCTCGTCCTGCCCCATCGGGTGGTTCCCTAGCGCGAATCCCGACCCGCCGAGCCACGTCGGCATGGACAGCGTCGGGCTGCCCCCCGCGTTCTCCACCGGGCCGGGCGCCCCCGTCTGGGACCACCACCCCGGGATCGGGCCCACGCCCATCGAGCTGAAGGCGAGCACGACGACGATCCCGAGCATCGTCAGGCCCGCGAGCGCCCCGCGGTGCCGCCAGAACCGGCGTCGGACGATCTGCCCCTGGGACAGCCCCTCGACGTCCTTGAGCTCGATGGCGTTCTCGACCGTGGAGTCCGCGGTCGGTGGCAGGTCCAGAGGTGCGCTCATGCGTCCAACCTGATCCGTGGGTCGACCACTGCGTAGACGATGTCGGCGACGATGTTCGCCGCGATGGCCAGGGCGGCGGTGACCAGCAGGTAGGCCATCACCGGGTCGATGTCCGCCCCGCCCAGGGCGATGATGAACATCTGCCCCATGCCCGGTCTGGCGAAGACCGCCTCGATGATCACCGCGCCACCGATCAGCGTGACGATGTCGATCGGCACCACCGTCGCGAGCGGGATGAGGCTGTTGCGGAAGCCGTGGCGCATGATCACCAGCCGCTCGGGCAGCCCCTTCGCGCGCGCGGTGCGGATGTAGTCCTGGTTGAGCACCTCCAGCATGCTGGAGCGCGCGTAGCGGGTGTACGCGGCGAAGGCGATCAGGGTGAGCGTCGCCGTCGGGAGCAGCAGGTGGGTGAAGGCGTCCAGGAGCTGGACCCAGTAGTTGCCGCCGAGGTTCGGGGTGCGGTCGCCGAACGTGGCGATCGGACGACCTCGCAGCGCCTGGGTGTAGGGCGGCCACACCTGGAGCACCTGGTCGACGGCGATGATCGCCCCCGAGCAGAAGGCGGTGATCGCCGCCGCACGGCCGGACACCCAGGGGTCCGGACCCCTGAAGAGGTGCCCGACGCCGAGACCGACGCCGATCGCGACCAGGCCGAGCCCGGCCAGCAACCAGTTCGAGGGCACGACCGCGTCGAAGAACACCTGCAGCGGGAACCACAGGAGGCCGCCACCGACGGCGACGGTCAGGGACGCCAAGAGCGCGCGCCGGTTGTGCAGGCCCGCCGAGACCGCGGTGACCGCGACCGCGACGCCGGCACCGAGCACCACCGTGAGCACCGGGCCGATCTGCGGCTCGAGCCACCAGTTGCTCAGCCCGAGGTACGCGAACACAGCCGCGGTGGCCGCCGCCGCGACGGCGAACGTGGGCAGTCGACGCCGCGCGTCACCACCGATCGCGAGCATCCAGAGCAGACCCGCGAGCAGGGACACCGCCGCGACCACCGTCCACGAGATGACGGGATCCTGGAGGAAGTCGTTGAACCCGATGGCCACCCACTGCTTGAGCAGCACCGCGAGCCAGAACGACGGCAGCGAGTACAGCAGGAAGGACAGGAAGATCATCGAGTAGTCGAACACCGTGTACTGCCGCAGCGCGCTGACCACGCCGACGGCGATCCCGAGCACGAGCGAGAGCACGATGGCAGCGGTGACGAGCTCCAGCGTGGACCCGATCGCACTGCTCAGCAGCGGTGCCACCGGCTGGCCGCTGCGCCAGGACTCACCGAGGTCACCGGTGAAGAGGTCGCCGAACCAGTGCAGCGCGCGCAGCACGACGTTGGTGTTCAGGTCCAGATCGATGATCCGCTGCTCGATGAGCTGTTCCTTGTTGGCGGCCGTGCTCTCCCGCAGGTCCGCCAGGGGATCGATGGCGCGGTCCACGAGCAGGAACATCCCGAACAGTGCGACCACGAGCGTGACCAGCCCGGCCGCGACACGACGGATCAGGAAGGTCAGCACCCGGTGAACTCCCTCGTGTATGGACGCATGGCGCTGTGCTTGTGGACCCTACTCCGTGCACTACTCCGTGCATGCGCGGCGAGGCGGGTTGCCGGAGCCCCCGGCAACCCGCCTCGCGCATCGATCACTCGGAGCCGGCCTCCTCCTGACCGCCCGACGGGACGGTCCAGTTCCAGTAGCCGTGGAAGATCGTCGGCGCGATGGAGATCTTCTCCACGCCACCGATCCGGTCCGGGTTCCACGCCACCACGCCGGCGAACTGGAACAGCGTGAGCCCGAAGGCGCCCTCCACCAGGTGCGCCTCGATCTCACCGAGCAGGCGCTCCTGCTCCGCCGGGTCGGTCTCCACCACGAGCTGGTCGTAGAGCGCGTCGACCTCAGGGTTGCTGTACCCGTAGAAGTTGTTGGTCGACCCGGTGCGGTAGTTCGCCTCCGACTCGGCCACCGCGGTCGACTCGGACTGCCAACCGAACAGCGCGGCGTCGTAGTAGCTCTTCGCGTTGCTGAGGTCCGTGCCCCAGTCGGTCTGCACGTCGTACGGCACGACCTCGAAGCCCGCCTCCTCGGCGGAGGCCGCGATGAGCTCGTACTCGTTGACGCGGCGGGAGTTGTTCGGGTCGAAGAGCAGCCGTACGCGCACCGGCGTGGCGACCCCGGCGTCGGCCAGGAGCTGCTGCGCCCCGGCGACGTCGACCTCGCCGTACTCCTCGGCCATCCCGTTGGCCTCGACGATCCCGTCGTACATGGGCGAACCAGGGACGACGGCGAACGAGTTGCGCACCTGGGCGTCGGGGTTGAGCGGCTCGATGAGCTGGTCGACGATCTGCTGGCGCGGGAGCACCTTGAGGAAGGCCTGGCGCACCGCCTTGGCCGTCTCCGCGTCCCCGCCGTACGTCGCCGGGTCGAACGGGCCACCGTTGGTGAACTGCAGGTCCACGTGCTCGTACGTGCCCTCCTCGCCGGTGTGCACCTCGAGCCCCTCGATGCTCTCGAGGCGGTCCAGCACGTCGGCCGTGGACTGCGGGCTGATCAGGTCGACCTCGCCGTTCTCCAGCGCCTGCACCTGACCCATCGGGTCACCG
>CAYQFJ010000183.1:0-5524 GCA_964416715.1 uncultured Actinotalea sp.
AGGAGAGCAGCTCATTGGAGGAGAGGATCCGCGACAGGTTGATGCCGGAGCCGGAACCGCCCTTGAAGATCATGCCCTCCTCGCGGTACCAGTTCAGGATCGAGTCCATGGTGTCGTCCACCGCGAGGATGAAGCAGGCGCTGACCTGCTGCGGTGACGGGGTCCCGACGTTGAACCAGACCGGGGAGTTGAACGAGAACAGCTGGTGCAGCAGCATCCAGGTCAGCTCGTGCTCGAAGACCTCGGCGTCCTCGGCGGTGGCGAAGTAGCCGTGCTCGCGGCCCGCCTTCGTGTACGTCAGCACGACGCGGTCGATGAGCTGCTTGAGGCTGGACTCGCGTGCCGGGGTGCCCACGGCTCCGCGGAAGTACTTCGTGGTGACGATCGTGGTGGCGTTGAGCGACCAGTCGGAGGGGAACTCGACGCCCTTCTGCTCGAAGATCGTCTCGCCGGACCTCCAGTTCGTCTGGACCACGTCACGCCGTTCCCAGGACACCTCGTCGTACGGGTGCACCCCGGGCGTGCTGAACACACGTCCGATCGTCAGCCCCGTCTTCTGCGCACCGTTGCGCGAGCGGGACGTGGGGGTGCGGTGCGACGTCTCGGTCATGACCTCTCCTCGATGACCCGAAGGTCGGTTGCTGGGCGCAGGAACGCCGGTGGAGCTGTGGGAAAATTGGCTCGGACCTGTGGGTGGCCCTGTGCGCGACCTGTGGGCGGGACCGAAAGGTCTGTGGATACCCACCGGAGCGCTCTGACCACTACAGATGCCCGAACTTTTCTTGTCCCACCACTATATGTAGTGCCACCGACATTCGCCGTGAGCCGTACGGGCCGGGCGCGTCGGCCCCGCGCGGGGGAGCCCTCCCGCCCGGGGCGAAGCCGCAGGTCGCGCCGCCCGGTGAAGTGCCCGGGCAGGCGCCTCGAGCC
This sequence comes from uncultured Actinotalea sp., assembly GCA_964416715.1. Lineage (GTDB taxonomy): Bacteria > Actinomycetota > Actinomycetes > Actinomycetales > Cellulomonadaceae > Actinotalea. Next base: position 931 of record CAYQFJ010000183.1, read on the forward strand.
GCTCGGATCAGTCGGTCACCCGGGCGTGTCGCCGGCTCGGGCCGGTCCCGGCGGACGCCGAGGAGACGGCCGGACCCGGCCCGGCGCCAGGGGGCTCGTCGACCTCGACCGATCCGGCGCCCGGGGCCGTCCTGTGGAGCGCGTCGTCCACAGGTTCCGCACCGAACACCGCCCGCGAGGACGTCCGTCGCAGAGCCCGGAGCGTTGCCGGGCCGAGCACCGAGATCCCCACGGCGGTGCTCACCGCACGTCCGACCTCCCAGCCGAGCGAGGTGCCCACGGTGTACAACATGAACCGGTGCAGGTTCGTTCCCACGGGATCACCCGGGACGAAGGACAGCTCCGTGCCGGCACCGACCAGGAACGGCCAGAAGGACAGGTTCATCAGGACGCCGAAGCAGAACGAGGCGAAGACGCCGTAGCCGGCCACCATGACGATCTCGCGCCGGCCCCGGGGTCCGCGCGGCAGCAGGCCTGCGCCCAGTCCGACCCAGGACGCGCCGAGCATCTGGAACGGCAGCCAGGGGCCGGCGCCACCGGTCAGCAGGGCGGAGGCGAAGAGCGTGGTCGAGCCGAGCGTGAAGCCGAACCCCGGTCCGAACACCCGGCCGCCGAGGACGATCGTCAGGAAGACGAGCTCGACACCGGCGGTCCCGGCGGACAGCGGCCGCAGGACCGAGCCGAGCGCGGTGAGCAGGCCGAGCACCGCGATCGCCTTGACGTCGATCCCGCCCTCGCTCAGCGCGACGAGCACGATGCCGACGACGGCGAGCAGCACCGCGGCCAGCACCAGTGGCGCGTCCGTCGCGTGCTCGAGCCCGCTGTCCGGACCGAGCAGCAGCGGCCAGGTGAAGGCGATGAGCCCGACCAGCGACGCGAGGCCGAGTGCGAGCGCGGTCCGGGGTGCCACCGGGATCGCGGCACCCCGGTGCGGCCGGCGCGCACCTTGCGCCCTCATGACTCCTCGGCTCCGAGGGCGGCGCGGACCTCACCCACCGTGAGGATCGGCATCGGGTGGAGGACCTTGGCGATCTGGGGCGCGAACACCGGGGAGCCCACGAGCGCCTCGGCCGCGGGCGCGTCCGCGACCACCTCCCCGTCGGCCAGCACGACGACCCGGTCGGCGCACTCGGCGACGAACTCCACGTCGTGGCTGGACAGCACGACGCCGCCGCCGCCGGCGGTGTGGTCGGCCAGGGCTGCCGCGAGCCTGCGCTTGGCCGCGTAGTCCAGCCCGCGGGTCGGCTCGTCGAGCAGCAGCACGGACGGCTCGGCGGCCAGCTGGACCGCGAGAGCGAGGGCCAGGCGACCGCCCTCGGACAGGTCCCGCGGGTGCGTCTCGTCCGGGACGTGACCGGCTTCACCGGGCGCGGAGCCGAGCAGCACGTCGTACTGCTTGCGGGTGGTGCCCGGTGCGGCCCCGGCCTGCTGGTCCGAGGCGCGGCACTCGTCCCCGACCGTGTCCAGGTAGAGGAGCTGCGTCGGGACCTGAGGCACCAGGGCCACGTACCGTCGGGCCTCGCGCGCGGACAGGGTGGACGGGTCGACGCCCCGCCCGACGTCGACGCTCCCGCGCGTGCGCGGGCCCGACCCCTGCAGCGCCCACAGCAGCGACGACTTCCCGGCCCCGTTGCGGCCCATCAGCGCGACCAGCTCGCCCGCGCCGACGCTGAGGTCGATCGCGCGCACCGCGTGGGTGCGCCCGTGGTGCACGTGCAGCCCGGACCCCGTCAGGACGGGTGGGCGGTCGAGACCCGCGGTCGACCCGCGCCGTCCCTCGCCGGCCCCGAGACGCGTGCGCAGGCCGCCCGCCCGGCGTCGGGCGTCGCGGACCGCGAGCGGCAACGGGTCCCAACCGGCCAGACGTCCGAGCTCGACGACGGGCGGGGCCACCGGGGAGCTCGCCATCATGGACGAGGGCTCCCCGCTGGTCACGGTGCCGTCACCGGCGACCACGGCGACCCGGTCGGCGTACTGCACCACGCGCTCGAGGCGGTGCTCGGCCAGCAGCACCGTCATCCCCAGGTCGTGCACCATCCTGGTCAGCGCGGCGAGCACCTCCTCGGCGGCCGCGGGGTCGAGTGCCGACGTCGGCTCGTCGAGCACGAGCACCCGCGGCCCGGTGGTGAGCACCGACCCGATCGCGACCCGCTGCTGCTCCCCGCCGGACAGGTCGGCCAGCGGTCGGCGGCGCAGCGACACCAGGCCGAGCAGGTCGAGCACCTCCTCGACGCGGGTCCGCATCACCGCGGGCGCCAGGCCGATCTGCTCCATGCCGTAGGCGAGCTCGTCCTCGACCGTGTCGGTCACGAACCCGCCCGCCGGGTCCTGCTGCACCACGCCCACGACGTCGGCAAGGTCGCGGGGGAGCAGGTGCCGGGTGTCGCGTCCGGCGACGCTGACGCGTCCGTCGACCCGGCCACCGGTGAAGTGCGGGACCAGACCGTTGACTGCCGACAGGAGGGTGGACTTGCCCGCGCCGGTCGCGCCGACCACCAGGCACAGCTCTCCCTCGGGCACGTGCAGGTCGACGTCGCGAAGCACGGGCCGGTCCGCGTCCGGGTAGGCGATGGTGACCTGGTCGAACCTGATCACGCCGGCACCCCCTGACGTACGGGTGCGGGGCGCAGGAGCTCGCGCAGTGCCGGTAGCACCGGGAGCACAGCGAGGCCGGTGGCCACGATCGCCACCGGGGGCAGCGGGGGAGCCCCCGGCGGGACGGGGGAGTGCGCCAGGACCGCCGGGTCGACCACGGAGATGACGACGAAGATCCCGGCGACGAGCAGGCCGGAGCCGGCGACCCAGCTCTCCCGTCCGCGCCAGCGGTCGGGCCGGTACCGCGTGCGCCGGACCTGCCTGCCCGCCAGCACCGACGCGACCACGGCGGCGACCGCCCCCGCGAGCAGCAGCGGCACGCCCATCCACGCCGGCGTCGTGCCGTCGAGCAACCCGTACAGCCCCAGCGCACCGGCCACCAGCGCCACCGGGAGCAGGACCGCGACCCGGCGGTCGGCACGGCGTCCGGTGGTCCGTGCGTACCCCCGGGAGTCCATGGACGCCGCGAGCGACAGGGAGCGGTCCAACGCATCGGTGAGCACGGGTACCGCGGTGCTCACCACCCCGCCGATCCCGCGCGGCTGGTGCCCGCGCAGGCGCTGGGCACGCCGGACCGCACGCGCGGAGCCGACCAGCTGCGGCGTGACGCTGATCGCGATCACCACGGCCGTCGCCACCTGGTGCAGGGCGGGCGGAAGCGCGCGCAGTGCGCGGCCCGGGTTCGCCAGCGCGTTGGCGGCACCGAAGCACACGACGAGCGTCGCGAGCTTCAGTCCGGCGTAGACCGCCATCAGCAGGCCGGTCAGGGTGACCGGGCCGAGCAGGTCGATCGCCGCTGCCCACTGCGGCAGGCCGATCCGCGGCAGATCCACCAGCACCGGCCCCGGGGTCTTGACCCCCACCAGGACGTAGAACAGCACGCGCACGACGACGATCACCGACCCGAGCACCAGGTAGGCCGGGAATGCCCGGGCCCAGGGCGTGTCGTGCCGGCAGGCTGCCACGACCATCACGGTCCCGGCCAGGATCAGGCCGAGGACCAGGGGGTTGGTGGTGCGGCTGCTCGCCACTGCCAGGCCCAGCGCCCAGACCCACCACGCCAGCGGATGGACCGTCACGTCATCGGTCCTGCCCGGTGGGCCCGTCCCCGGCGGAGGCACCCGAACGCCGGAGGGCCAGCACCACCGCGGCGATCAGCAGCACGGCGACCAGACCTGTGCCGGCGACGACGGCGGGGGACAGACCGGGGGAGGCTTCGTCGACCGCCGCGGTCGCCGCGTCGTCCGCGGCCCCGTCCTGAGGTTTTGCCCGGCTCGTGACCTCGGGCTCCGAGGCTGCCGGAACCGTGGCGTCCGGGGGTGTCGTCCCGTCGCCGTAGCGCCAGCCCTCGACGTCTCCGGGCCCGGGCACCGAGTCGTCGGAGCCGACGTCGTACGACTGCCACTGGCCGTCGACCACGTGCCAGTACGACCAGAACTCACCGGTGAACTCAGCCGGGCACGGGTCCGGCAACGCGTCGATGGCGCAGATGAACCCCGAGGGGTCCCGGGTGTCCGCGAACCCGGCCGCGATGAGCGCCTGCGTGCCGCTGTCGGCGCCCTCGGCACAGCCGGACTCGATCCCGCCGCCCAGCCCGGTGAAGTCGACCACGACCGTGACGGCGTCGGGCGGGCAATGCTCCACCGTGGAGCCGAGGGTCGTGGCGACCGCCATCGGGCCGACCGGGACCGTCCCGGCGAGCACGCCGAGGGCGACGAGCGCAGCGCGAGCTCCGGTGCGGGCACGACGTACCGGGTGGGGGCGCGGAACTGAGGGGTGGTGCACGAATGCCTCTTCCTGAGCGGTCCGTGACGGACCCGGTGCCAACGCTCAGGTACGACGGCGGTGCACCGGGCTCCGTCCCGTATGCCTCGACGGTCGGGAGCCTCTCGTCCGCGGCGGGTGCTCCGGCTCGTCGGACCTTGGTCCGACCTACGGTTGCGGGTCAGCGCCGGACTTCGACCGGCTTCCCCCGCTCGCGGACGTGTTCAGAGTTGCC
>CAYQFJ010000184.1:0-5461 GCA_964416715.1 uncultured Actinotalea sp.
CGCTCCACATGCGGGCCGGAACGCTCCACACGGGGTGGGGTGGGGTGGCGGAGTCAGACCAGCTCGATGAGGTCCGCGATCGAGTTCACCACGCGGCTGGGCCGGAACGGGAACGTGTCGACGTCGGCCAGGGCGGTCGAGCCGGTCAGCACCAGGAACGTCTGGAGGCCGGCCTCGATCCCGGCGACGACGTCGGTGTCCATCCGGTCCCCGATCATCGCCGTGGTCTCCGAGTGGGCCTCGATCCGGTTGAGCGCCGAGCGGAACATCATCGGGTTCGGCTTGCCCACGAAGTAGGGCGTGCGCCCGGTGGCCGCGGTGATCATCGCTGCGACCGATCCGGTCGCCGGCAGGTCGCCGTCGGCGCTGGGACCGGTGACGTCCGGGTTGGTGGCGATGAACCGGGACCCGCCCTGGATCAGCCGGATCGCCTTGGTGATCGCCTCGAAGGAGTACGTGCGGGTCTCACCGAGCACCACGTAGTCGGGGTCCGAGTCGGTGAGGGTGTAGCCGACCTCGTACAGCGCGGTGGTCAGTCCGGCCTCGCCGATGGCGTAGGCGGAGCCGCCGGGGACCTGGTCCGCGAGGAAGTCCGCGGTCGCCAGGGCCGAGGTCCAGATCGCGCCGCTCGGCACCTCGATGCCCGACGTCCGCAGCCGGGCACGCAGGTCCCGCTCGGTGAAGAAGGAGTTGTTGGTCAGCACGAGGAAGGGCCGTCCCGCGTCCCGCAGCGCCCGGACGAACTCCGGTGCTCCCGGAAGGGCCTGCCCCTCATGGACCAGCACCCCGTCCATGTCGGTCAGCCAGCTGTGGATCTCGCGTTCCGCGGTCGGTTCGCGGGTCATGGCGTGGGGTCTCCTTCGATCCGGTTCTGCTGCACCTCGGCGCGCTCGGCCGGGTCGTCGTACTCGGGATCGCGCCGGGCGCTGCGGGCGCGCAGCAGCTCGATGATGATCGGGATCAGGGAGAGCCCGACGATCCCCACCAGGATGAGCTCGATGTTCTCCTTGATGAACGTGACGTTGCCCAGCAGGTAGCCGAGCACCGTCACGCCGACGCCCCACAGCAGCGCACCGATCACGTTGTACGAGACGAAGTGCCGGTACGTCATCTTCCCGACGCCGGCCGCGACCGGGGCGTAGGTGCGCACGAACGGCACGAACCTGGCGATGATGATCGTGCGGCCGCCGTACTTGTCGAAGTACCGGTACGTCTGGTCGATGTAGCTCTGCTTGAAGAACCTGGAGTCGGGACGGTTGAACAGTCGTGGTCCCACCTTCGCCCCGATGAAGTACCCCACCTGGTCACCGAGGAAGGCCGCGGCGAAGAGTGCGGCGCACAGTGCCCACAGCGGGACGGTGATCTCGTCCTGCGCGACGAGCATGCCCGCGGTGAACAGCAGCGAGTCCCCCGGCAGCAGCGGGAACAGCAGCCCGGTCTCGACGAACACCACGACCACGACGCCGATCAACGCGTACGGGCCGAACGAGGCGATCAGCTTGTCCGCGTCCAGGAAGTCCGGACCGATGGTCGGGAGCAACCCGCCGACGTGGGTCACGCCCGAGGAGAAGGTCACCCGGCAAGCCTACGTGCGACGGGCCGGAGCGGTCAGCCGATGACAACTATCGTGGCCGATAGGGTCCGCCGGACGGGCGCGTTGTTGACGGCGGTGTTGGTCCACGGCAGTGAGGAGCGACGGTGCGGGACGAGCTCGCGGTCGCGGGAGTGACGCGCAGCTTCGGTGACCGCGTCGCGCTGGACGACGTGTCGTTCACCGTGCAGCCCGGCCGGATGACGGGATTCGTCGGCGCGAACGGTGCCGGCAAGACCACCGCCATGCGGATCATCGTCGGTGTGCTCGCGCCCGACGCCGGCGAGGTGACGCTCGGCGGAGCACCGTTGACGCTGCCGGTCCGGCGCCGGTTCGGGTACATGCCCGAGGAGCGCGGGCTCTACCCGAAGATGAAGGTCGCCGAGCAGCTCGTGTACCTGGCGCGGGTGCACGGGGTACGGCCGGCCGACGCCCGGCGTCGGGTCGCGGACCTGCTCGACCGGTTCGGCCTGGCCGAGCGCGCCGACGACCTGCTGCAGACCCTCTCCCTCGGCAACCAGCAGCGGGTGCAGGTGGCCGCCGCGCTGGTGCACGATCCGATCCTGCTGGTGCTCGACGAACCCTTCTCCGGCCTGGACCCGCTCGCGGTCGACACCATGGCCGAGCAGCTGCGAGCCCGCGTCGACGCGGGGCTGCCGGTGCTGTTCTCCTCGCACCAGCTCGAGCTGGTCGAGCGGCTGTGCGACGACGTCGTGATCATCGACCACGGCCGCGTGCTGGCGGCCGGTCCCGCCGAGCAGGTCCGCGGCGCACACGCGACGCGGCGGGTCCGCCTGCTGATCGACGCCCCGGACGGGGCGGCGGGGTCGAGGGCAGCGGAGGATCGGGAGGTGCCCGACGACGTCGTCCCCGCGTTCCTCGACCGCGTCCCCGGGGCGACGCTGCACCATCGCGACGGGCCGACGCTGGTCGTCGAGCTGGCCGACGACGCGGACGACCAGGTGCTGCTGGCCGCGGCACAGCGCCACGGGACGGTGCGGGAGTTCGCGCCCGTCACCCCGACCCTGTCCGAGATCTTCCGGGAGGCCGTGCGATGACGTTGGACGGGAGCGCGACCGACGCCGACCTGAACCGGTGGGCGGCGATCCGCACCGTGGCCGGCCGGGAGATCACGGTCAAGCTGCGGGACAAGGGCTTCATCGGGTCGACCGTGCTGATGCTCCTGCTGGTGGTCGCGGCGACGGTGATCCCGGTGCTGCTCAGCCAGCAGACCCCCGAGCTTCGCGTAGCGGTTCAAGGTCAGGCCGCCCAGGAGGTGGTCGATCTCGCCACCCGGCTCGGCGTCGAGGCGCAGGAGCCCGACGAGGACCTACCGCCGGTGCTCGCCCTGCTCGGTGCCGGTGGCCTGCCCGCGGCCGACCTGACCAGCGTCGAGGTCGAGCCCGACGGCGACCCGGCGCGGCTGGTCCGGGACGGCGACGTGGTCGCGGCGGTGGTGGGCGCGGACTACGACGATCTACGGCTGCTCGGCGCCGAGGCGGTCCCGGACGAGGTCGGGGTGCTGGTGCGCTCGGCCGCCACCCAGCTCCGGGTCGCCCAGGCGGCCGCCGGGGCGGGGCTCACCGCCGAGCAGGTCGCCGCCCTGACGGCGCCCGAGCCGCCCCCGGTCGAGCTGCTCACGCCGCGACCCACCGGCTCGATCCCTCCGCAGTTCCTGGTCCTGGTGTTCGCGTTCCTGTTCTACATCTCGGTGTTGACGTTCGGGATGTCCATCGCGCAGAGCGTGGTCGAGGAGAAGCAGTCGAGGGTGGTCGAGCTACTGGTCGCGGCATTGCCGGTGCGCTGGCTGCTGGCCGGGAAGGTGCTGGGCAACACGTTGATGGCCGTCGGCCAGATCGTGGTGATCGTCGGTGCCGGTCTGCTCGGCACCCTGGCAGCGGGCGAGTCCGCCGCGCTCGGGCAGATCCTCCGCGCGTCGGGCTGGTTCCTGGTGTTCTTCGTGCTCGGCTTCGTCATGCTCGCGTGCCTGTGGGCCGTGGCCGGGTCGTTGGCCTCACGGGTGGAGGACCTGAGCTCGACGACCGTCGTCATGCAGGTGCTCGTCGTGGTGCCGTTCTTCGCGGCGATATTCGCCATCGACCCCGGGCCGAACCAGCGCGTGCTGTCGTACTTCCCGTTCACCGCGCCGCTGCTCATGCCCGCCCGAGTGGTGCTGGGCAACGCGGCCCCGTGGGAGCCCTACGTCGCGGCCGCCGTCGTGCTGGCCACTGCCGTGCTGTTCGTGCTGCTCGGCGCCCGGCTGTACCAGGGCTCGGTGCTGCACACCTCGAGCCGCCTCAAGGCCTCCCAAGCCTGGCGCAGCGTCGACCGGTAGAGGTGCTACCGTGTGCTACATGGCAACGGTGGGTGTGCGCGAGCTGCGCCAGGAGGCCAGTCGGCTGCTGGAGCGCGTGGCGGCGGGCGAGACGATCGAGATCACCAACCACGGCCGGCCGGTCGCCCGCCTGGTCCCGATCGACTACTCGTACCCGCGGCCGCTTGAGGTGTTGGTCGCGGAGGGGGTCGTTCGTCCCGGCCTCGGCGAGCCGTGGCTCGTGAAGCCTGCGATCCCCGACGATGACGCGCCCTCGATCGCTGAGATCCTTGAGGAGCAGCGGGCTGATCGCCTGTGATCGTGTATGCGGACACATCGGCGCTGTTCAAGTTGATCCACGACGAGGCCGAGTCGGTGTCCCTGCGCGACTGGCTGGTCGAGGCCAGGGCAGACCTGCTGACGTGCAGCATCGGGGTCGTGGAGCTCATCCGAGCGGCGGCGCGCTCGGGCGAGCCGATGCTGGCCGCTGCCCGAGAGCTCGCGGACCACGTGAGCGTGGTTCAGCTCACCGGCCGGGTACTCGAGGTCGCTGCCGTCCTGCCCCCGGCTCCTGTGCGTACGCTCGATGCCCTGCACGTCGCATCTGCTCTGATGGTCGAGGACCTGGACGTCATCGTCGCCTACGACCATCGGCTGCTCGAGGCCGCAAGTCGGGCGGGCCTCGCGACGGTGAGCCCGGGATCGTGACGCGTTCTCGCGACGTCCCGGACCCTGCTCCCGGCCCTGACGCACGCAACGTACGGGAGATCGGCGTCGGTTCCTGGCCGGGAGGACGGGACGCCTGGCCCGACCTGGACGTCGACGGGGCTCGCCGCTACGACCCGGAGCTGCTGGCGCACGGGGACCGACGCAACGTCGTCGACCGGTACCGGTACTGGACCGTCGAGGCGATCGTCGCGGACCTGGACACCCGGCGTCACCCGTTCCACGTGGCGATCGAGAACTGGGCGCACGACCTCAACATCGGTTCGGTGGTGCGCACCGCCAACGCGTTCAACGCGGCCGGGGTGCACATCGTGGGCCGACGCCGGTGGAACCGCCGCGGGGCGATGGTCACCGACCGCTACCTGCACATCACCCACCACCCCGACGTCGCGGACCTCGTGGCCTGGTCGGCGGGCGCCGGCCTGCCGCTGCTGGGCGTGGACAACATCCCCGGCTCGGTGCCGCTGGAGGGGTACGAGCTGCCGCGGGCCTGCGTGCTGCTGTTCGGCCAGGAGGGCGGCGGGCTGTCCGACGCCGCGCGCGACGCCTGCGCCGACGTGCTGCACATCCGCCAGTTCGGCTCCACCCGCTCGATCAACGCCGGCGCCGCCGCTGCCATCGTCATGCACGCCTGGATCACCCGGCACGCCTGAGCGGCGCCGGGAGGTCCGGGTCACAGGGCGAACGTCCCGGCACGAGCCGGCGCGTTCGTGACACGATGAAGGACGAATCCGCTCACCCAGAACCCTCACCACGCAGGAGAACCCATGGCCATCGCCACCCCCGAGGTCTACGCCGAGATGATCGACCGGGCCAAGGCCGGCGGTTTC
>CAYQFJ010000185.1:0-5378 GCA_964416715.1 uncultured Actinotalea sp.
CCTCGCCGACCATGAGCCACCACTACCACCTGCCCCCCCACCCAAACGTCTCGCACGACCCACCGGGGATCAGGCCGGGGTGAGGCAGGAGGTCTACGGCCTGGTCGCGGCGGTCGTCGTGCTGCTGATCGCGTTCGGCTCCCTCGCGGCCATGCTGGTCCCCATCGTCACCGCGCTGGCCGGCGTGGGCGTGGGGCTGTCGCTGATCACGATGCTGTCCGGCGCGGTGACCATCGGGACGTCCGGGCCGGTGGTGGCGGCCATGATCGGCCTCGGCGTGGGGATCGACTACGCCCTGCTGGTCGTCACCCGGCATCGCGAGGAGATGGCGCGCGGTCTCGCCCCGGCGGATGCGATAGCCGCCGCGATGGGCACGGCGGGACGGTCGGTGCTGGTCGCCGGCACCACCGTGATCATCGCCATCCTCAGCCTGTACGCGATCGGCGTCCCGTTCGTCTCGGCGCTCGGACTGGCCAGCGCGGTCACCGTCGCGGCCACGCTGCTCGCGTCGGTGACGCTGCCGCCCGCGCTGCTCGGCATGTTCGGCCGCAACCTGGACCGGCTGCGCATCGGCCGCCGCAGGCGACAGCGCGGCTCCGCGAGCGGCTTCGCCCGCGCGGTCGTCCGGTTCCGATGGGCCGCGATCGTCCTGGCCGTCGGCACGTTCGTGGTGCTGGCGCTGCCGCTCGGGTCGCTGCGGCTCGGCACCGCCGACGGCGGTTCACAGCCGCCCGGCTCCACCCAGCGGCAGGCTTACGAGCTGGTCGACGAGGCGTTCGGGCCCGGCTGGACGGGACCGCTGCTGGTCACCGTCGACTACGGGCGGGACGGCCGCGCGGCGCAGCACGCGATGGCCCTGCGGAACACGGTCGCGCAGACCGACGGGGTGCAGACCGTTCTCCCGCCGCGGCCCGACGCGCAGGGCCGCACGGCCATGCTGACGGTGATCCCGGAAGGGGCGCCCGACTCGGCGGCCACCGAGGATCTGGTGCACACGCTGCGCTCGGACGTCCTGCCGGACGCGGCGCCCGGCGCCGAGGCGCACATCGGCGGGGCCACCGCGACCGGCATCGACCTGGCCGACCGGCTCGGCGCCCGGATGGGCTGGTTCATGCTGCTCGTCGTCGGCCTGGCGTTCCTGCTGCTCCTGGTCGAGTTCAGATCGCTCGCCGTGCCCGTCGTCGCGGTGCTGATGAACCTGCTCGCCGTGGGCGCGGCCTACGGGCCCGTGGTCGCGGTGTTCCAGTGGGGCTGGTGGCCGGCGAGCCTGATCGGAGCGAATCCCGGCCCGGTGGAGTCGTTCGCCCCGGTGATGCTGTTCGCGGTCCTGTTCGGCCTGTCCACCGACTACGCGGTCTTCCTGCTCAGCCGCATCCACGAGGAGTTCCGCAGGGACGGGGACGCCGGGCGCGCGGTGATCGAGGGGGTGGCGTCCACCTCCCGCGTGATCCTCGCGGCGGCCTCGGTGATGGTCGTCGTCTTCACCTCGTTCGTCTTCAACGACCAGCGGGTCGTCAACCTGTTCGGCTTCGGGCTGGCCACCGCGATCGCCCTGTACGCGCTGCTGGCGATGCTCGTGCTGGTACCGGCGGTGCTGGCCGTCCTCGGCCGGGCCGCCTGGTGGCTGCCGCGCTCGTCCGTGCGGGGCCGCGCCGTCCCCGGCCCCGACGCCTCCGAAGCCGCCGAACCAGAAGTGCAGGAGGCACGATGACGCCGACCCGACCCGCCGACGTGGACGTCCTGGTCGTCGGCGCCGGGCCCACCGGCCTGACCGCCGCGTACGAGGCGCTCCGCCACGGCCTGACCGTCCGGATCATCGACCGCAAGCCCGGCCGCGCTTCCTTCTCCAAGGTGCTCGTCGTGCACGCCAGGACGATAAAGGTCTTCGAGACGATGGGGCTCGCCGGCGACGTCCTCGCCGCGGGCGTCCCGTTCGCCGCCCTGAACGTCCAGGCCGACCGGTCCCGTCCCGTGCGCGTCGACATGCGCGGCCTCCCGTGGGGCGACACGTCCTACCCGTTCTGGCTGTCGATCCCCCAGTACGTCACCGAGCAGATCATCGAAAGGAACCTCGGCGCGGCCGGCGCGAAGGTGGAGTGGAACGCGCGGGCGGAGAACCTGCGCGACCACGGCGACCACGTCGAGACGACGCTGCGCCATGATCCGGGGCATACCGAGACGGTTCGTTCGCGCTGGCTGATCGGCTGCGACGGCGGGCGCAGCACCGTGCGCAGCCTCGCCGGGCTCACGCTGAAGCGCTCTGACGCCGGCGCCACCTTCGTCCTCGCCGACATCCGCACCACGGCGCCGCTCGTCCACGACGAGGGATACGTCCACCTCGGCCGCGAAGGACTGGTTCTGCTGGTCCCGATGCCCGAGCCCGGACGCCGCCGCATCATCGCGCACATGCCGGGGGCGGCCCCGCCCGCCGTCGACTGTGCGGGGCACCTCCCGCATGACCCGGGTGATGACCGCTGACCCCGGGCTCGCCCACCGGCTGCGCGCCGCGCTCGCCCCGCGCGTGCTGGGCCGGCCGTCGGTCCAGGCCAGGCTCGGCCGCGGGGTCGGGATGCTGGACACCGCCTACCGCAACGGGGTGCTCTCGGCCGCGGGCCGCCGGATGCCCGACCCCGAACTGCGCGATGGCGGCAGGCTCCACCAGCGGCTCGGCGCACTCGGCCACACCTGGGTGACCTGGGTGGGCCCGGACGAACCACCGCCCGATCCCGCAGACTCCCGCTGGCACGGACTGCCGGTGCTGCCCGTCACCCGGAGCTCCCTGGCCGAGGGGCAGCCCTGGCCGGACGACACCGAGCGCGTCGTCCTGGTGCGCCCTGACCGGCACGTGGCCGCGGCGGGCCGGACCTCCGAAGCCGTGTGGTCGGTCCTCCAACACCACACGACCTGCGGCCCGCCCGCCTTCTGAGGGGACGCGTGGCTCGCGCCGGCGCGAGCCACGCGTTCAACCCGCCATCGCGCCTACGCGGCCGCCGCATGGTCGCCGTCGACGAACATGACGCCGGCGACCGGGCCGGCCTCCCGGAGGCCCGGTCGCCGTGTCCGGAAGCTCAGCCGCGCAGGGAGTCCAGCGCCGCGGTGAGCCTCCGGGCAGCCTCATCGGCGACCGCCTCAAGGCCGGGCTGTTCGCTCACCTTCGCCATGACCTGCGGGTCCAGCACCTCGACGAGGGTGTCGTCGCCTTCGGTGCGGACGACGACATTGCAGGGCAGCAGCAGGCCGATCCGCCGGTCGACGTTCAGGGCCCGGTGAGCCAGCGGCGGGTTGCAGGCGCCGAGGATGAGGTAGTCCTCGATCTTCTCGCCGAGCTTCTCCTCCAGCGTGGCGCGCACGTCGATCTCGGTGAGCACGCCGAATCCCTGCTCCTTGAGCGCTGCCCTGACCCGTTCGACGGCCTCGGCGAACGAGTCCTTCAGCCTGATGGTCATGCCGTAATCCACGAGTTCGTCCTTTCGTCGACGGCCTGGGCAGGTGCGGGGTGATCGTCCTTTCCGGACGCCTTCCTGCCGGCCTGGTTTTCTGGCGCGGGTCGCAGCAGCCGTACGTGCTCCGCCGCGCCGAGCAGTTCCAAACGCCGGTACAGCACCGGATTGTCGGTGGCCTGACTGCGGTGGCAGCGGATCGCCCGGTACTGACGGGTGCGATCAACCCTGAACCGCTGCCCGGCCTCCTCGTCCCGGTGCCCGGTGAAGCCGGTGCCGAACTCGGCGTTCAGCGCGTCGGCCACGTCCTGCGGGATCGTCCAGCCGAGGACGGGCATCCCCAGCTCGTCGGCGGCGCGCAGCGCCGCGCGGGTCGCGTGCACGTGATCGGGATGCCCGGTGACGCCGCCGGTGTCGAAGACCAGCAGGTGGCTCGGCTCCACCGTCCGGGCGAACCGGAGCACCTGGCCGGCCAGGTCGTCCAGCGGCACCTGGTCGAGCCGCCCGTCCGGGTAGTCGAGCAGTCTCGTGTGCCCGACGCCGAGGACGGCGCTCGCCGAGCGCAGTTCGGCGGCCCGAATCTCGGCCAGGTCGCCGCCGTCCGGGTGCAGGGTCGAGGCTTCGCCGCGGGTGAAGCACAGCACCCCGGCCTCGGCCCCCGCCTCGATCAGCCGGTCCAGGACGGCGCCCAGCCCGAAGGATTCGTCATCCGGATGGGCCACCACGGCGATAACGGCCCGTACCTCGAAGGGCGGGGCCGGGTGGCTCCGTCGTCCAGCGGTCATGATCCCTCCCCGATACCTCCATGATACCCCTACCCGTATACGAGAGCCTGGAATCAAAGAGGTGAGCGCGTTGCTACATATACCCGTAGGGGTATCTACGAACCTGAAGGAGACCGTGATGGCCACCACTGAACTGACGCGCGAGAACATCCAGGACGTCCTCGACGGCGACGACATGGTCGTGATCGACTTCTGGGCCGGCTGGTGCGGGCCCTGCCGCTTCTTCGCACCCATCTACGAGCGGGTCGCCGCGAAGCACCCCGACATCGTGTTCGGCAAGGTCGACACCGAGGCCGAGCAGGAGCTGGCCGGCGCCTTCCAGATCTCCTCGATCCCGACCCTGGTGATCATCCGCGACCGGGTCGTCCTGTACGCCCAGCCCGGCGCGCTGCGCGAACCGGAGCTGGAGAAGCTGATCGAGGAGGCCCGCGCCGTGGACATGGACGACGTCCGCCGCCGCGTCACCGAGCACCAGCACCAGGCCTGAGCAGCACGGCCCACCTGGAGAGCCGGCACCGACCACCAAGGCAGGCACAGCGTCCACGACGACATCGGCGTCTTCGTGCGTATCAACCACCATGTCAATGGGCTTATCCCGCGCAGCCAGTTGCAGACGGTTGGTGCCTGGGCGCCGGGTATGGAGATCAAGGTCCGAGTAGTGGACATCCAGCCTCAGCGTCGGCGAGTCACGCTTGCCTTGGTCTCTCCGGAAGTCCGAGATGCATGTCCGCCGGCGAACTCGGGACCTCGTGTTGGTGACCGCCTAGAGGGTGAGGTTGCGGGTGTCTTGCCCGGCCATGGGGGTGACTACCTTGTCCTCAAGGTCTCTGGTGGCCTAGCGGAACTGCCCTGGTCGAACATGACATCGGAACTCCGCGAGGATCTCCGCTCGGGTGACGTCGAACTCGGCGAGGTGGTTGACGTGGAAGTTGCCGCCATAGACAGCGCATGGGCCAGTGTGCTGGTTCGTGACCTGCCGGGTCACGACCCGGACAACTCGTAGCGCCGCTGCCGCAGCCCCCGCCGCGTCCTTGTGGCGGGGGCTGTGTCTGTAGAGCGGGTCTGAAAGGCTGTCAACTCGTGCGGGGGTTCGGCCGTCTAGTACTCCAGTGGTAAGTCGTGATCTTGACGGCGGGGTGCTGGAGCATGCAGA
>CAYQFJ010000186.1:0-5368 GCA_964416715.1 uncultured Actinotalea sp.
ACCGGCCGTGCACGGAGCAGTGCCCACGCCACAGGATCATCCGCGCCTCGGCGAGCTCACGCTCGGTCAGCCCACCGCCGGGGCGACGGGGGTCGAACACGACGCAGTCCTCCAGGCCGAGCCCGAGCTGCCGCACTGCGGTGTTGCGTCCCAGGTGCTGGTCCGGCATGAACAGCACCTTGCCGTCGCCACGGGCACCGCCGACCTTGTCGAACGCCCAGCGCAGGGCCACCTGGGCGTTGGAGGACGTGCACACCGTCCCGCCGTGGCGCCCGGTGAACGCCTTGATGGCGGCGGTGGAGTTCATGTACGTGACCGGGACCGTCCGGTCGGCCACCCCGGCGTCGGCCAGGACCTCCCAGACCTCCTCCACCTGGGCGATCTCCGCCATGTCCGCCATCGAGCAGCCGGCGGCCAGGTCGGGCAGCACGACGGTCTGCTCGTCGGAGGTGAGGATGTCGGCGGACTCGGCCATGAAGTGCACGCCGCAGAAGATGATGTGCCGGGCGTCGGGCCGTGCCGCGGCGTCGCGCGCGAGCTTGAAGGAGTCGCCGGTCACGTCCGCGAAGTCGATCACCTCGTCGCGCTGGTAGTGGTGCCCCAGCACGAAGACGTCGTCGCCCAGCGCGGAGCGGGCGGTGCGGGCCCGCTCGACCAGCTCGGGGTCGCCGGCGGGGGGAAGCTCACCGACGCACTCCACCCCGCGCTCGGAGTCGAGGTCCGACCGTCGGCCCAGGAGCAGCAGCGCCGCGGAGGGCTCCGGCTCGACGAACTGAGGGGCTGTCGAGGTCGTCGTCACGGCCCCGATCTTCCCACACGGAACGCGTCGCCCGGTCCGGTGCGGACGCGGCAGGATGGAGCGGTGCACACCCTGGTCACGCCGGACTCGTTCGCGGGAACGCTCAGCGCCCCCCAGGTCGCCGACGCCATGGTGCGCGGGTGGCGTCGCGGGGCGCCGCGCGACCTGGTCGAGGCGGTGCCGCTGGCCGACGGGGGTCCGGGGTTCGTCGACGCGTTGCACTCCGGGCTCGGCGGGGAGCTGATCCCGGTCACCGTCGACGGCCCGCTGGGGGACCGGACACCCGCGGTTCTGCTGGTCGTCCCGGGGCGCGGTGGTGGCTCCGGGGACGGTGCCGGGCCGACGGTGTACGTCGAGTCGGCGCAGGCGGTGGGGCTCCACCTGGTGCCCGCGCACCGGCGCGACCCGACCCGGACGACGTCGCTCGGCATGGGTCGGCTGTTGCGGGCCGCGCTGGACACCGGTGCCCGCCGGATCGTCGTCGGCCTCGGTGGCTCGGCGACCAACGACGCCGGTGCCGGGCTGCTCGCCGGGCTGGGAGGCGGCCCCAGCGCACCCGTGCTGTGCGAGGGCGGCGGTGCGTTGTCCGCGGTGACCGAGCAGGACCTGGAAGGCCTGGCCGCGGTGCGCCGCGAGCTCGCCGGGGTGGACCTGGTGGTGGCCAGCGACCTGGATGTGCCGCTGCTCGGTCTGCACGGGGCCAGTGCCGGGTACGCCGAGGAGAAGGGCGCGACCCCCGACCAGGCGCAGTCCCTCGAGCGCGCGCTCGGGCACTTCGCCACCGTCGCCGCGCGACGGGCGGCCGACGACGGGCTGCGGCGGGACCTGCTCGGCGGGGAGCGGGACCCGGTGCGCGCGCTGGTCCAGGTCCCCGGCGGCGGGGCCGCCGGTGGTCTCGGGTTCGCGCTGGCGCTGCTCGGCGGGCGGGTGCTCGCCGGCGCCGCGGTGGTCGCCGACGCGGTGGACCTCGCCGGCAAGATCGCCCAGGCCGACGTCGTGGTCACCGGGACCGGTTCCCTGGAGTCGGTGCACGGGACCGTGGTGGGCGCCGTCGCCGAGCGTGCGCTCGACTTCGGGATCCCGGTGGTGGCGGTGGCCGGTCAGGTTCTGCTGGGCCGGCGGGAGTGGGCCGCGGCCGGGCTCGCGGGGGTGTACGCCGTGGCCGAGCGGCCCGACCAGGTGGGCGTGGTCTCCGCCGACCCGGCGGGCTCGCTGGCGCGCCGGGTCGAGCGCGTGGCGCGTACCTGGTCGCGCTAGGACGTAGGCTGGGGGAACACCGGTGGCCGGTGCCCTGTTCTCAGGGAGAAGGCGAGAGCCGTCCGACCGCCCGTGCGACCAGGGCCCCGAGTACCTGTGGAGAGATCGATGACCGAGACCACCACCGAGACCAGCACTGAGACCAGCACCCACGGCGTCGTGCTCACGGACGTCGCCGCCACCAAGGTGCGCACCCTGCTGGAGCAGGAGGGTCGCGACGACCTGCGCCTGCGCGTCGCCGTGCAGCCGGGTGGGTGCTCCGGGCTGATCTACCAGCTCTACTTCGACGAGCGGGTGCTCGACGGCGACGCGACCCGTGACTACGACGGGGTCGAGGTCATCGTGGACAAGATGAGCGTCCCGTACCTCGACGGCGCCACGATCGACTTCGCGGACACGATCGAGAAGCAGGGCTTCACGATCGACAACCCCAACGCCGGCGGGTCCTGCGCCTGCGGCGGCTCCTTCGCCTGAGTCCCCTCCGCAGCAGCCAGCCTCCGGAGCCGCCGCGAGGTGGTCGGTGCGGCCCCGGTCAGGATCCGTCGTCCAGGACGACGGATCCTGCTTCTTCCGAGCCGACGACGACGGTGGTGCTGTGTTCCGGTGCGTCGGGGAGCGGCCGGGTGCCGGTGATCCGATGCCCTCTCATGCGGGCCCAGGCGGCGATGTCGTAGCGGGCGGCCGGGTCGGTCCACAGCACGGTGATCTCGGTGCCCGGTCCGGCGGTCCGGGACGCCCGGGCCAGCCGGATCACGGGCTGCGGGCAGCTCAGCCCGCGGGCGTCGACGACGACGTTCTGCGCGGCCCCCACCACCTCGTCACAACCCCTCGGTGCCGGTCATCCGGCGCACCTGCGCGACGGCGTCGGGCACCGCGTCGCAGAACGCGAGGACCTGCTCCTCGGTGACCTCGCGCGGCAGCGCCACCCGGACGTTCCCGTGCGTGAGCACCCCCATCGCGGCGAGCACGTGGCTGGGCTCCAGGGCGCTGGAGGTGCACGCCGAGCCCGAGCCGACGGCGAACCCGCGGCGGTCGAGCTCGGTGACCAGCGCCTCGCCGTCGACGTACAGGCAGGAGAACGTCACCACGTGCGGCAGGCGACCCTCGGGGTCGCCCACGACGTCGACGTCGGGCACCTCGCGGGCGATCCGGTCCCGGACCAGCGCGACCAGGGACCGGCGTCGGGCGTCCTGCTCCTCGCGGTCGGCCAGCACCGCCTCGAGCGCTGCCGCGGCGCCGAACGCGGCGGGCACGCTCACGCCGCCGGGCGCCCAGACGTCCTCGTCCTCCGGCCAGGGTGGCGTGGCGCGGACCCGGGAGCGCACCGCGAGGACGCCGACGCCGGCCGGTGCGCCCCAGTCGCCCGGGTCGGCGGCGAGCAGGTCCCAGGCGTCGCCGACGTCGACGTGGCCGACGCTCGCCCCGGCGTCGACCAGGAGGGGGACGCCTGCCTCCTGCGCTGACCGGTGCGCCTCGGTGAGCGGCTGGGTGGTGCCCACCTCTCCGTTGGCGTGCTGCAGGGCCGCCAGCGCGACGCCCGGTGACCGGACCGACGTCGCCCAGGCGTCGAGGTCGATCCGGCCCAGCCGGTCCACGGGTACCGGTGGCGCGGGTGGCGACCCCGCGCCGTCCGCCACGTGCCGGGCGGCCGCGTGCAGCGCGGCACGCTCGACTGCGCCGAGCGTGACCGCGCACCCCACCCGGCGTCGTCCGTGCGCCGTCGCGAGCACGGCGGCATGCAGGCTCGCGGTGTGTCCCGCGGTGAACCGGACCTCCTCGGTGCGGCAGCCCAGGGCGCGGGCGAAGACCTGTCGCGCACCGTCCAGGAGCAGCCGGGCCCGTCGTCCCTCGCGGTGCAGCCGACGTGGGTCGGCCCACCCCTCCGCCTCCGCCGCGGCGAACGCCTCGCGGGCCGCGGGGTGCACCGGGGCGCGGCCGCCGGCGTCGAGGTAGGCGCGCGTGGTGTGCTCGCCGCCGGTGCGCGGGGCGGGAGCGGGTGCGGGATCCACGGCGCAACGGTAGCCCGGCTCCGCCGCGGCGCGGTGGGCCGCCGTAGCCTGCGCCGCGCGATAGGCTGTCCGGGTCGACGACGAAGGTCCACGGAGACGTCGTGCCCGGGCATCTGCGCCGGTCGGCACGCGACACCGTGGCGAGCAACTGAGAGGCCCTCTTGGACGAGCAACATCCCCGTCGGCGCCGATGGGGCGCACTCCGGCTCCCGACCCTGGTCGCTTTCGTCGTCCTGGTGGTCAGCGGGTGCTCGGCACAGATGCAGCGCGGCTGGCTCCCCGGGTACGAGGACGGCCAGGTCACCAACCAGACCGAGCGGATCACGAACCTGTGGGTCGGTTCGTGGATCGCGGCGCTGGCGGTGGGCGGCATCACGTGGGGGCTGATGCTGTGGTGCGTGACGGTGTACCGCAAGCGCAAGAACGACGACACGCTCCCGGTGCAGCTTCGGTACCACGTTCCCCTGGAGATCTTGTACGTCGTCCTGCCGATCCTGATGATCGGGGTGCTGTACTTCTACACCGAGCGGGACATCACTGCCATCGAGGACACCTCGGCCGAGCCGGACACGGTGGTCCAGGTGATCGGCAAGCAGTGGAGCTGGGACTTCAACTACCTGACCGACGACGTCTACTCCTCCGGCGAGCACGTCATCGACGTCGGTAGCCCCGGCAACCCGGAGAACCTGCCGACGCTGTACCTGCCGCTCGACGAGCGGGTCGAGATCCAGCTCGAGTCGCGCGACGTCATCCATTCGTTCTGGGTCCCGGCGTTCCTCTACAAGAAGGACATGATCCCGGGCTACTCGAACGAGTTCCAGATCGTGCCCACCCGGGAGGGGGTCTACGCCGGGAAGTGCGCCGAGCTGTGCGGTGAGTACCACTCGGGGATGTTGTTCAACGTCGAGGTCCTGCCACGTGACCAGTACGACGCCAAGATGCAGGAGCTGCGCGACGCGGGCCAGACCGGCGCGCTGGGCCTGGACCTGAACCGACGCCAGGCACCTCCTGCGGACGTCGGTGCGGAGGAAGGACGCTGATGGTCGCCACGCAGACGGAGGTCATCCCGGGGCTGCGGCCGGAACGGCAGACGTTCGGCCGCACCCTGATCAGCTGGATCACCTCGACGGACCACAAGACGATCGGGTACCTGTACCTGATCAGCTCGTTCATCTTCTTCTGCATCGCGGGCGTGATGGCGCTGGTCATCCGGGCGGAGCTGTTCGAGCCCGGGATCCAGCTCGTGCAGAGCAAGGAGCAGTACAACCAGCTCTTCACGATGAACGGCACGATCATGCTGCTG
>CAYQFJ010000187.1:0-5332 GCA_964416715.1 uncultured Actinotalea sp.
GTGCACCGAGGCGAGGTCCAGTCGCAGCAGCGGGACGCCGAACACCCCGGCCGCCACCTTGGCGGCCATGCTCTTGCCGCAACCCTGCACCCCGAGCAGGAGGACACCCCTCGGTGCGACGAGCCCGGGCGAGGAGCCGTCGAGCGCAGGTCGACGCAGCTGGAGCCACCGCATCAGGGACCCCATCCCACCGATCTCGCCGACGCCGGGCAGGTCGTGCTCGTACCTGAGCACCCCGGTGCGGGCGAGCAGCTCGTACTTCGCCTGCTGCACCCGGGGGACGTCATCGTGCGTGATCGCCCCGTCCATGACCGCGCCGCGGGCGAGCCGTTCGACCTCCGCCATCGACAGCCCGCCCAGGTTCTCCACCAGCAGGTCCCGGGCTCGCGGGTCGACATCGACCAGTCGCCCCGTCCGGCGGGCCCACTCGTGGACCACCCGGTCGACCACCGCCGCCCGCTCGCCACGGTGCGGCAGGGCGACCCGGGTGCGCGTGGCCAGGTGCTCCAGCTCGGGCGGGATCTCGGCGTGCCGGCTGATGAGCACGACCGTCCGCGCGACGGAACCGCTGCCCTGCGCAACGTCCTTGAGCAGCCGGACGACGACCGGGTCGGTCAGGAACGGGTGCAGGTCGAGCAGCACGTAGACGCCCGGGAGGTCGGACGCGCGGATGTGCCGCAGCACCTCGACCGCCTCGGTGTTGAAGCGTTGCCCGGTGCCCGGAGGCGCGTCCATCGGGGCGAGCCCGTCGGTGACGGTCCAGCGGAACATCGGTGCCGTCGACCGCGCCGGGTCGCTCCGCACCGCCTCGACGACCGCCCGCAGCGCCCGCTGCTCGTCACGCGCCTCCAGGACGACGAGCGGCACGTGACCGGACAGCAGGAGCGCGAGGTCGTGGCTCGCGTGCGACGTCGACACGGCAAGAACCCTAGGGCGCACCGGGGTCGGACGGTCCGGAGCCCGGGGCCGTACCCGCGAGCCGGTCCAGCAGCAGGGCCTCGGCCAGCACGACCTTCTCCAGCTCCCCGAGGTGCACCGACTCGTTCGCGCCGTGCGCCCGCGAGTCCGGGTCCTCGACCCCGGTGACCAGGATCGCGGCGTCCGGGTAGACCTCCAGCAGGTCGGCGATGAACGGGATCGACCCGCCGACGCCGATGTCCACCGGGTCGGTCCCCCACGCGTCGGCGAAGGCCTGGCGGGCGATCCGTGCGGCTGGAACGTCCCTGCGTGCGAGGAACGGGCGTCCCCGCTCGCCGTCGTGCACGGTGACCCGTGCCCCGAACGGCGCGTGGGACTCCAGGTGCCGCGTCAGCGCGGCGGCCGCGACGTCGGGTTCCTGACCCGGCGGGACGCGCAGCGACAGCTTCGCGCGGGCGGTGGGGGCCAGGGTGTTCGACGCCTGTGCCACCGGTGTCGCGTCGATGCCGATCACCGAGATCGCCGGCTTGGTCCACAGCCGCCCGGTGATGGTCCCGGACCCGGCCAGCCGCACCCCCGGGAGCACCCCGGCGTCGGCCCGCAGGTCCGCCTCGTCGTAGTCCACCTCGGGGTCCGGCCCCGAGGCCAGACCCTCGACGGCGACGTTCCCCTCGGCGTCGTGCAGGGTGGCGATCAGCCGCGCCAGCAGGGTCGGCGCGTCCAGCAGCGGGCCGCCGAACATGCCGGAGTGCACCGCGTGGCCCAGAACGGCGACCTCGACCTCGCAGTCGACCAGCCCGCGCAGGCTGGTGGTCAGCGCGGGCACGCCGACCCGCCAGTTGGTCGAGTCCGCCACCACGATCACGTCGGCGGCGAGCAGCTCCCGGTGGGTGGCGAGGAAGTCCGCGAACGTCGGCGAGCCGATCTCCTCCTCCCCCTCGACGAAGACCGTGACACCGACGCGGAGCTCGTCGCCTCGCCCGTCGTCCGCCTCCTCCCCGCGAGCCGCGCCCTGCTGCCCGGCGCCCAGCGCCCGCAGCGCGCCGAGGTGGGCGGTCAGCCCGGCCTTGTCGTCCGCGGCGCCCCGGCCGTACAGCCGTCCGTCGCGCTCGACCGGCTCGAACGGCGGCGTGTCCCAGTCCTCGGTCCGGCCCGGCGGCTGGACGTCGTGGTGGGCGTAGAGCAGGACCGTGGGCGCGCCGGCGGGGGCCGGACGTCGGGCGACCACCGCCGGACGGCTGGTCCGGCCGTCGGCACCGGTCGCGGTCAGCACCCGGACCTCGGGCATCCCGGCGTCGCGCAGCAGCCGGGCCACGGCCTCGGCGCTCGCGGCCACGTGCGCCTGGTCGAACGCCGGGCTGGAGACGCTCGGGATGCGCACCAGCGCCTCCAGGTCACGCCGCAGCTCCCCGAAGAGCTCGTGGACCCGGGTCCGCAGCCGCTCGACCCGCTCGGGGTCGGGGCCGCGGTGGGCGGCGGGGCCGGCGTCGTGGTCGTCGTGCTGAGCGCTGCGGTCCATGGACGGTCACGGTACCGGCGCGCGCTCGACTACCCTGGCCGGGTGCCACCGCAGAAGCGCTCGTCCTCCCCCGCCACGGGTGACGACTCTCCCGGGACGGACCGTCCGACCACCGGCAAGGGACGCCCGACGCCCAAGCGCAAGGAGGTCGAGGCGGCCCGACGCCGCCCGCTCGGCTCCACCGACCGCAAGGCCGCGGCGAAGAAGCAGCGCGCGGCCGCCCGGACCGCCCGGGAGCGGGAGTACCAGGCACTGCAGACCGGTGACGAGCGCTACCTGCCGGCGCGGGACAAGGGTCCGGTCAAGCGTTGGGTCCGCGACTACGTGGACGCGCGCCGCAGCCTCGGGGAGTTCTTCCTGCCGTTGTCGATCGGCATGCTGCTGGCGACCTTCCTCACCGCGAACAGCGTGGTCGCCGGGCTGGTGACGATCGTGGTGCTGTACCTCATCGTCGCTGCGACGATCATCGACGCCTTCGTGCTGTCCCGGATCCTGAAGAAGCGGCTCGCCCGGCGCTTCGGTGAGCAGAACGTGCCGCGGGGCTCCCTCATGTACGGCGTGCTGCGTGCGTTCCAGATCCGCCGCACGAGGCTGCCCAAGCCGCAGGTCAAGCGGGGCGAGTACCCCTCGTCCGAGCGCCGCTTCTGATCGCGCGTCGCTCCTGATCGTGCACCGCCGGGTGGCGGCGGCGCTCAGCCGTGCAGCGGCAGCGGTGGCCCGACGGGATCGCCCTGCTCGGTGAGCTCGGCCGTGGCGGCCCCGCGCCCGGCGAGCGCCCGCCAGGACTCGCCCAGCCACGCCTCGGCGTCGAACCGGCTGGTGAAGACCGGCGTGGTCGCCTCCTCGACCGGGCGGTCCTCGGCGTCGAGCAGCCGCCAGCTCCACTCCGACCTGCTCATCGTCGCCCTCCGGTTCGTCGCCCTCCGGTTCGTCGGCCTCCGGTGACCAGCTCGCGGTTGATCCGCGACGCCCACGCGGGCCCTTCGTACACGAAACCCGTGTAGCCCTGCACGGCGTCGGCACCCGCGTTCAGGTACTCCCGCGCGTCCACGGCCCTGGTCACCCCACCGACGCCGATGACGGTCGCGTCCGGGCCGAGCCGCTCGCGCAGCCGGGAGACCACGGCGAGCCCGCGCGGCAGCAGGGGCGGCCCGGAAAGCCCTCCCGGGCCGAGCTCGTGCGCGATCGTGGTGTTCACCGCGACCACGCCGGCCAGGCCGAGCTCGGCCACCAGGTCCGCGACCGCGTCGACGTCCGAGTTGGCCAGGTCCGGGGCGATCTTCACCAGCAGCGGCACGCTCCCGGGGGCCGTGGCGGAGTCTGCCGCGGCGCGGACCGCCTGCAGGATGGGCCGGAGCTGGTCGACCGCCTGCAGGGAACGCAGGCCCGGCGTGTTCGGGGAGGAGACGTTGACCACCAGGTAGTCCGCCCACGGCGCGAGCAGACCCGCGCTGGTGGCGTAGTCCGAGGCCGCCTCCTCCACCGGCGTGACCTTGCTCTTGCCGATGTTCACCCCGACCACCAGCGAGCGGCCCCGCGGCCTGCTGCGAAGCCGGCGCAGGCGCGCCGCGACGACCTCGGCGCCGTCATTGTTGAAGCCCATCCGGTTGCGCACCGCACGCTGGTCCAGCACCCGCCACAGCCGCGGTCGTTCGTTGCCGGGCTGCGCCAGCGCGGTCACCGTGCCGACCTCCACGAAGGCGAAGCCCAGCATGGTCAGCCCGCGTACGCCCACGGCGTTCTTGTCGAAGCCGGCCGCCAGGCCGAACGGCGCGGACAGCTCACGTCCGAGCAGTCGGACCGGGGGTGCGGCCGTGACCGCCGCGTCAGGAGCTGCGTACCGGCGGCGCAGGGCCGATCCGAGCAGCGGTGTGGCCGCGGCGGCACGGATCAGGGCGAACGCCAGGTGGTGAGCACGTTCGGGATCCAGGTGCCGCAGACCGTGGTCGAACAGCGTGCGGTACACGGCGCCCAACCTAGTGGCCACCGTTCTCGGCGCCGCTGGTCGTCCCGCTGGTGCCGGTGCTCTCGCCGGCCCGGCCCGTCCTGCGCAGCCACAGGATGCCGAGCACCGGCAGCACGGCCGGGACGTAGCCGTACCCCTGGCCGAAGCCGGACCAGACGGTCGCGTCCGGGAACAGCTCCGGCTCGACCAGCGACAGGGTGCCGACCGTGACCACCCCGACGAGCTCCACGAGCACGGCCACCCAGGCGACCCGCCGCCACACGCCCGTCCCGCGCGCGAGGCCGATCGTCGCGAGCAGGTACACCACGGCGGCGAAGCCGGACAGCAGGTACGCGACGGGCGCCTCGTCCAGGTCGCGGATGATCTGCACGCCGGAGCGGAAGGTCGCCGAGACCGCCAGGATGCCGTAGACGGCCACGAGCACGCGCCCCGGGCCGGAGGCCGTGCCCGACGCCGTCACGCGCCACCCCACAGCTGCCACAGCCGGTACTGCAGGAACATCACCGTCAGCGCCGCGACCAGCAGGACCACCGAGCTCCAGCGGGTCCGTTCGGCGAACGACCACGCCGCGGCCACCGGCAGCACGAACAGCGTGGTGACCAGGTAGCCCCAGAAGGTCGGCGCGTCCCCGGCCCCCTCGCCGCGAGCAGTCAGCACCGCGGCGACGACCACCTGGGCGAGCAGCAGCGTCTCGACGACGGCCGCGGCCCACAGCTGGCGCAGGATCACCGGGCGGTCGCGGATCGCACGCCACGACGCCCAGCCCCCGACCAGGCCGGCCGCCCCGACTCCGGCGATCATCAGGGGGAACCACACGGCGACGACAATACGGCCTCGCCCGGCGCTCGTTACGATCGGCCCATGCCCACGCTGAACCTGACCCGCAAGGATCCCGCCCGCCTGTCCGTCGACGTCCTGGTCGTCGCCGT
>CAYQFJ010000188.1:0-5316 GCA_964416715.1 uncultured Actinotalea sp.
CGCGGCGCGCAGCACCACGTCCTCGATCCAGTCGGTGGCCGGCCAGCCGGTCGCGTCACCGGACTCGATGCCGGCGCACCAGGGCTTGCCCTGGCCGTCGGTGCCGATGTCGTCCGCGATCTGCTGGGTGAGCGCCATCATGTCGTCCCAGGTCTCGGGGACCTCGTACCCGGCGTCGGCGAACATGCTCGGCGAGTACCAGACGTAGGACTTCATGTTGGCACCGAGCGGCGGTGCGTAGAAGGTGCCGTCGACCGTCCCGTACTCCTTCCAGGAGGGGGCGAAGAACTCGTCGACGTTCGCCTCGGTCTCGGCCGAGGCGGGCACGATGGCGTCCGGGTGGTCGTGCACGATGGTCGCCAGCAGACCCGGCTGCGGGATGTAGGCGATGTCCGGGGCGTTGCCCGCCTGGATCCGGACCAGGAGCTGCGCCTCGAACTCGCGCGAGCCCTCGTAGTCGATCTTGGCGCCGGTGCACTCCTCGAACTTGTCGTACGACTCCTCCTGGTCCGTCTGCTCGACGTCCACGATGGAGGTGTAGATCGACACGCTCTTGCCGCTCAGGTCGCCGTAGACCTCGTAGTCCTCGCACCCCTCGGCGACCTCGCCGCCGCCGTCGCTGCCGCCGTCACCGCCGTCACCGCCGGTACCGCCGTCGCCGGAGTCGTCGGGCATACAGGCGGCCAGGGCGAAGATCAGCCCCAGCCCTCCGGCGACCGCTGCGACGCGGTGCCGTCTCGTGTTGCTGTGCATGAACAGCCCTCCACATCGTCGAGAAGAGATCCGTCGAGGACAGATCCTGGACCGCGGCGGTGAGAGCCGCACGCGGTAAGCCTCATGTAAGCGCTTGCATCATGGCGGTGCAAGCGTGGGCGGGCACAGCCGAGTGACGAGTTGGTCACGATCCCATCACGGCGTCGTCGGCACGCGGCGGACCAGTCGAGGTGCGCCGCACCAGCACGGTGGGGTAGACGACGTCCGCCGGGGGCGTCCCACCGGCGATCATGTCCAGCACGAGCCGCGCGGCGACCGCTCCCTGCTCGTCGGCGGGCTGCGACATCGTGGTCAGCCCGACCAGTTCGCCCAGGTCGTGACCGTCCACGCCGATCACCGAGACGTCGTCGGGTGCGCGCAGCCCACGGTCCTGCAGCGCGAGGATCGCGCCCATCGCCATCTCGTCCGATGCGGCGAACACCGCCGTCACGTCCGGGGAGCGGTCCAGCAGCCGGTGGGTGGAGGCACGCCCCCCGGCGACGTCGAAGTGTCCGTGCGCGTACAGGTCCGGCGTCACCTCCAGCCCGGCCCGCGTCATCGCCTCACGCCAGCCCGCCTCGCGGTCCACCGGGGGTGACCAGGGCGCGATGTCTTCGGGGCTGCCGGTGATGTGCGCGATCCGGCGGTGCCCGAGGTCGATCAGGTGCTGGGTCGCCGCCCGCGCGGTGCCGCGGTCGTCGAGCCGCACGGTCACCTGCCCGTACCCGCCCCACCCGACGCAGACCAGCGGGTGGCCGAGGGTCAGCAGCGCCTGGACCTCGTCCTCCTCCAGCGGCAGCCCGACGACGAGCACACCGTCCACCCGTCGCCGCAGCACGTCCGGGTCGGCGCGCGGGCGCAGCCCGTCACGGCGGACGTCGAACGTGTAGAGCAGGACGTCGAAGCCCTGGCTGCGCAGCGTGCGCTCGGCGCCCTCGATGACGTTCGCGAAGAACCACCGGTGGATCCAGGGCGTGATCAGGCCGATCGTGCGGGTGCGCCCGGAGGCCAGGCTGGCGGCAGACGGCGAGGCGACGTACCCGAGCGACTCGGCGGCCGCCCGCACCCGTTCGCGGGTGGCCGACGTGACGTTGGGCAGGCCGCGCAGCGCCCGGGACACCGTCGCCGTCGAGACGCCGGCGGCCCGGGCCACGTCGTCGATGCCCGCCGCCATGGGCCGGATTGTGCTCCCTGTCCGCGCGCCCGGTCCACCCATGCTCAGCCGACCAGCGAGCGCAGCACGCTCACCGCACCGGACTCCTCGATGGCGCCGGTCACCTCGTCGGCGGCCGCCCGGACGTCGTCGCCCGCGTGCCCCATCGCCACCCCGCGGTGCGCCCAGCCGAGCATCTCTATGTCGTTCCTCCCGTCGCCGATCGCCACGGTCCCCTCAGGTACGACCCCGAACCGGCCGCGCAGCCCCTCCAGCGCGCTCGCCTTGGTGACGCCCTGCGGCGCGATGTCCATCCAGGCCGTCCAGCCGATGGCGTAGGTGACGTCGGTCAGACCGGTCGCCTCGACCAGCTCGTGGAACTCCTGGCTGGTGTGCCCGGGGCTGCGCACTATCAACCGGGTCACGTGCGACCCGGCCAGGTCGGCCAGGCCGACCACCCGGTGCTGTCCGCCGAGCTCCCCCTCGGGGAACAGCTTGTTCATCCGGAACCCGACCCCGACCTCCTCGACCGCGAAGTACGCGTCCGGGAACTCGGCGGCCAGCAGGTGCAGCGCCGGCGCGGGGTCGAAGGTGACGACCTCGTCGACCCGGTAGCCGCCCGGTGCGCCGCGGTCCAGCTGCACGGTGACCGACCCGTTGGAGCAGACCAGCCACCCGTCGTCGATCCCGAGCTCCTCGGCGACACCGACCGTCGAGTGCACGGAGCGACCGGTGGCCAGCACCACCTCGTGGCCCGCCGCCCGGACCGCGCCGACGGCGTCGACCACCCCCTCGGCGACCTCACCCGAGTAGTGCAGCAGGGTCCCGTCCAGGTCGAGCGCCACCAGAAGCGTGCCGTTCGCCCGGCCGGGGCTCTGCCCGCTCAACCGCTGCCGACCGGGGTGAGCACCTCGAGCCCGCCGAGGTACGGGCGCAGTCCCTGCGGGACCCGGACCGAGCCGTCCGCCCGCTGGTGGTTCTCCAGGATCGCCACGATCCACCTGGTCGTCCCGAGCGTCCCGTTGAGCGTGGCCACCGGGCGGATCTCGCCCGACGCCGTCCGCTCGCGGATGCCGAGCCGTCGCGCCTGGAAGGTGGTGCAGTTCGAGGTGGAGGTCAGCTCCAGGTAGCGCTGCTGGCTGGGTAGCCACGCCTCGCAGTCGAGCTTGCGCGCCGCGCTGGAGCCGAGGTCCCCGGCGGCGGTCTCGATCACCCGGTACGGCAGCTCGACGAGCCCGAGCATCTCCTCCTCGAGGGAGAGCAGGCGCTCGTGCTCGGCGGCGGCGTCCTCGATCCGGACGTAGCTGAACATCTCCACCTTGTGGAACTGGTGCACCCGGATGATGCCGCGGGTGTCCTTGCCGTACGACCCGGCCTCACGTCGGTAGCAGGCCGACCACCCCGCGTAGCGCAGCGGGCCCGCACCCAGGTCCAATATCTCGTCGGCGTGGTAGCCGGCCAGCGCGACCTCGGAGGTGCCCACCAGGTAGAGGTCGTCGGCCTCGAGGCGGTAGACCTCGTCGGCGTGCTCCCCGAGGAACCCGGTGCCGCGCATGATCTCGGGCTTGACCAGCGTGGGGGTGATCATCGGCGTGAACCCGGCGGCCACGGCACGGTCCATCGCGGCGTTGAGCAGGGCGAGCTCCAGCCGCGCGCCGATGCCGGTCAGGTAGTAGAAGCGAGCGCCGGAGACCTTCGCACCCCGGCCGGTGTCGATGGCACCGAGCAGCTCGCCGATCTCCAGGTGGTCCCGCGCCCCGATGCCCTCGGCGGTGAAGTCCCGCGGCGTCCCCTCCTCGCGCAGCACGACGAAGTCGTCCTCGCCCCCCGCCGGGACGCCGTCGGCCACCAGGTTGCCCAGGCGCGACGCGGCGACGTCGAGCTCGGCCGCGAGCGCGTCGGCCTCCGCCTGCGCAGCCTTGACCTGCCCGGCGAGCGCCTTGGTGCGGGTCAGCAGCTCGGCCTTCTGCTCGCCGGTGGCGCGGGAGACCTCCTTGCCCAGTGCCTTCTGCTCGGCGCGCATGTTCTCGAACGAGGTCAGCGCGGCGCGACGGCGACGGTCGAGGTCCAGGACCGTGTCGACCAGGGACGGGTCCTCACCGCGACGGGTCTGGCTCTCGCGGACGACGTCGGGGGTGTCCCGCAGGACTCGCAGGTCGATCACCCCCCGAGGGTACCGATGTGTGGGGCTGCCCCGGTGGCCCTACGGTGTGCCCATGACGTGGGTGGGATGGCTGAGCATCGTCGCCGCAGTGCTTGCCGTCGTCGCCGTCGGGCTCGCCGTGCACAACCACCGCTCGCTGGGCCGGCACCGGCGCCACGTCGCCCCCGGCGGTGGGCCGCCCGCCGAGCCGGACGAGGGCGACCACCCGCAGGTGGCGTTCGTGGCGAACCCGACCAAGCCCGGCGTCGGCGCGCTGCACGACGCCGCGGTGCGCGCCTGCGCCGAGCGCTACCTGCCCGAGCCGCTGTGGTTCGAGACGACGGCGGAAGACCCCGGGGTCGGTCAGACGCGTCGGGCCATCGACGCCGGCGCGCACGTGGTGGTGGCGATCGGCGGTGACGGGACGGTGCGCGCCGTCGCCGAGGGGCTGATCGGTACCGACGTCGCCCTGGGGCTGCTGCCCCAGGGCACCGGGAACCTCCTGGCGCGCAACCTCGACCTCCCGCTGGGCGACGTCGACGAGCTGCTGCGCATCGCGCTGACCGGGCGGGACCGGGCGATCGACGTCGGGTGGCTCACCGTGGAGCGCGACGAGTCCGAGGTGGACGACGTCGTCGCGGACGCCGACCCGCTGGCCGTCGAGCCGGAGGCCACCTCGCCCGGGGCGAGGCAGGACGCGCGCCGGCACCTGTTCCTGGTGATCTCCGGGCTGGGCTTCGACGCGGCGATGGTCGCCGACGCGGACGAGGAGCTCAAGGCACGGGTCGGATGGATCGCGTACTTCGTCGCCGGGGTGCGCCACCTGCACTCGCGTCGGATGCGCGTCGAGCTCTCCCAGGACGATGCCGCCTGGCAGCGGATGCGGCTGCGCAGCGTGCTGATCGGCAACTGCGGCCGGCTGCCCGGCGGCATCACGCTCCTGCCCGACGCCGAGATCGACGACGGGTGGCTCGACATCGGGGCGATCGACACCCGGGGCGGCATCGTCGGCTGGGCGCAGCTCCTGGGTGAGGTCGCGATGCAGCGGTTCGGCTTCCGCGCGGACCTGCCGAACCGGATCGGCCGGATCGACCACAGCCGGGCCCGGACCGTGGCGATCCGCTCGCGCGAGCCCCAGCAGCTCCAGGTCGACGGCGACACCATCGGCCGGGTGCTCGAGGTCTCCGCCACGGTCGAGGAGCACGCCCTCCGCGTCCGCGTCGCCTGACCCACCTCCCCACCCATCCCCTCCTCCCATCCCGCCTCC
>CAYQFJ010000189.1:0-5239 GCA_964416715.1 uncultured Actinotalea sp.
CATGCACAACCTGATCTTCCGGACGCGCGGGCGGTCGTACCGGGAACTGCCGCTGCGGATGTTCGAGTTCGGCACGGTCTACCGGTACGAGAAGTCCGGGGTGGTGCACGGGCTGACCCGGGCCCGCGGCTTCACCCAGGACGACGCGCACATCTACTGCACCCGGGAGCAGATGCGTGACGAGCTCGACTCGCTGCTGACCTTCGTGCTCGACCTGCTGCGCGACTACGGGCTGGAGGAGTTCTACCTGGAGCTGTCCACCCGCGACCCGGAGAAGTCCGTGGGGGACGAGGCCAGCTGGGCCGAGGCCACCGAGACGCTGCGAGAGGTGGCCACCGCCTCCGGGCTGGACCTGGTCGACGACCCGGGTGGGGCCGCGTTCTACGGGCCGAAGATCTCCGTCCAGGCGAGGGACGCCATCGGTCGTACCTGGCAGCTCTCGACCATCCAGCTCGACTTCTTCGAGCCGGACCTGTTCGAGCTGGAGTACACCGCCCCGGACGGGAGCCGCCGGCGCCCGGTGATGATCCACCGCGCGCTGTTCGGGTCGATCGAGCGCTTCTTCGGCATCCTCGTCGAGCACTACGCAGGGGCGTTCCCCGCGTGGCTGGCGCCGGTGCAGGTGCTCGCCGTCCCGGTCGCCGAACCGTTCGAGGGCTACCTGGCCGACGTCGTGGAGCAGCTGCGCAGCCGCGGGATCCGCGCGGAGGTGGACACCTCCGACGACCGGTTCGGCAAGAAGATCCGCACGGCCAGCACGCAGAAGATCCCGTTCGTGCTCATCGCCGGGGGCGAGGACGTCGAGGCCGGCGCGGTCTCCTTCCGCTACCGGGACGGGCGCCAGGACAACGGGGTGCCGGTCGCCGAGGCGGTCGAGCGCATCGTGACCGCGGTGCGTGACCGGGTCCAGGTCTGACCGTGGCGGACGGGATCGAGCCGGCCGGAGGGCTCGCGGGGGAGCCGGACGGGTTCCAGCGGCTGTGGACACCGCACCGGATGGTGTACCTGGACGGCCAGGACAAGCCCACGGGGGAAGCGGCGGACGTGTGCCCGTTCTGCCGGGTGCAGCCGCTGCCGGACGCCGAGGGGCTGGTCGTGGCCCGGGGCGAGCGCGCCTTCGTGCTGCTCAACCTCTACCCGTACAACTCCGGGCACCTCATGGTCGTGCCGTACCGGCACGTTGCCGGCTACGTCGACCTCGACGACGCCGAGACGGTCGAGCTGGCCCGGCTGACCCAGACGGCACTGCGGGTGCTGAGCGAGGTCTACGGCGCCCAGGGGTTCAACCTGGGCATGAACCAGGGTGCGGTGGCCGGGGCCGGGATCGCCGCGCACCTGCACCAGCACGTGGTGCCGCGCTGGGGCGGCGACTCGAACTTCCTGCCGATCGTGGCGCGCACCAAGGCGCTGCCCGAGCTGCTCGCCGACACCCGGGAGCGGCTCGCGGCGGCGTGGCCGGACGCGTCGTCGTCGGACGACCCGGCGGCCCCGGCCGGACCGGGACGGTGATCCGGCGGTGCTGAGCCGGCTTCGTTCCGGGGCGACGCGGGTCTTCACCCCGCCCGCCGTGCTGCTGCTGCGCCTGGGCGTCTCCCCGGACGCGGTGACGATCGCCGGCACGCTCGGCGTCATCGTCGCGGCGCTGTGGCTGTTCCCGCTCGGGTACCTGTTCGCGGGGACCATGGTGATCACCTTCTTCGCGTTCAGCGACCTGCTCGACGGGGTGATGGCCCGACGTGCCGGTCGCGCCGGGGCCTGGGGCGCCTTCCTCGACTCGACGCTGGATCGTCTGGGGGACGCGGCCATCTTCAGCGGCCTGCTGCTGTACCTCGCCGGCCGCGGGGACGACCGGCTGGGCGCCGGCTTCGCCCTGGCCTGCCTGGTGCTCGGCTCGGTGGTGCCCTACGCACGGGCCCGTGCCGAGGGACTGGGAATGACCGCGAGCGTGGGGATCGCCGAGCGCGGAGACCGCCTCCTGGTCGTGCTGGTGGCGGCCGGCCTGGTGGGTCTGGGGGTGCCCGCCGTCGTGCTCACGGTGGTCCTCGGTCTGCTCGCGGTGGCGAGCGCGGTCACCGTGGTGCAGCGGATGGCGACCGTCCGCCGTCAGGCGGCGGCCCGGCTCGCGGAGGAACCGTGAGCCGCGGCCCGGACCTCTCCCGCGTCCTGCTGACCGCCGTCCGCGTGGCCGGCCGGCTGCCGGAGGACGTGGTCCGCGGCGTGATGCGGTTGGCCGGTGAGGTCGCCTGGTCGGTGCGCGGGTCCGGGGTGCGCCGGCTCGAGGAGAACCTGCGCCGGGCGCGACCGGACGCCACCGCCCGCGAGCTGCGCCGGCTGAGCCGCGCCGGGATGCGCACCTACTTCCGCTACTACGCCGAGGCCTTCACCCTCGGCCGGCTGAGCCGCGAGCAGATCCTGGCCCGGGTCCGCACCGTCGGTGAGGAGCGCGTGCACGACGAGCTGGACAAGGGGCGCTCCGTGGTGCTCGCGCTGGCGCACCAGGGCAACTGGGACCTGGCCGGGGCATGGGCCACCGTGCACCTGGCACCGGTCACCACCGTGGCCGAGCGGCTGGAGCCGCCCGAGGTGTTCGACACGTTCCTGCGGCTGCGCGAGGAGATCGGCCTCGACATCATCGCGCTGGACGCGGGCAAGGACGTGTTCCGGGAGCTCGTCCGCGCGGTGCGGTCCGGCGGGCGGCTGGTGCCGTTGCTGGCCGACCGGGACCTGACTGCCCGGGGGGTGGAGGTCCGGCTGCTCGGGGAGCCGGCACGGGTCGCGGCCGGTCCCGCGGCGCTCGCGCTGAGCACCCGCGCCGCCCTGATCCCCACCGCGCTGCGGCACGAGCGGCTGCGCGGTGCACGACGACGCGCGGCCGGCTCCCGGTGGGGCATCGTGGTGACCTTCCACCCGGTGCTGACCACGCCCGACGACGTCCCGCGCAGCGAGCAGGTCAAGCACCTCACCCAGGCCTGGGTGGACGCGCTCGGCTCGGACATCGCCGAGCACCCGACGCACTGGCACATGCTCCAGCGGGTCTTCGTCGCGGACCTCGACCCGGAGCGGGACGCCGAGGTCCGGGCGGACGGTACGGCTCCCGAGGTGGCACGGTGACACGGTGACCGGCAGCCTGCGGATCGGGTTGGTGTGCCCGTACTCCTTCGACGTCCCCGGCGGCGTCCAGTTCCACGTCCGTGACCTCGCCGAGGCGCTGGGGCGGCTCGGGCACCGGGTCTCCGTGCTGGCACCCGCGGACGACGAGACCCCGCTGCCGGACTACATCACGCCCGCGGGCCGGGCGGTGCCGGTCCGGTACAACGGGGCGGTGGCCCGGATGACCTTCGGTCCGGTCAGCGCCCGCAGGGTGCGCCGCTGGCTCGCCGAAGGCGAGTTCGACGTGCTGCACCTGCACGAGCCGGTCACCCCGAGCCTGGGGATGCTCGCGCTGTGGATCGCCTCCGGGCCGATCGTGGCCACCTTCCACACCGCGCTGCTGCGGTCCCGCGCGCTGCAGGTCGCCTACCCGGTGGTGCGGCCCAGCATGGAGAAGATCCTCGCGCGGATCGCGGTCTCCGAGGACGCCCGGAGGACCCTCGTGGAGCACCTCGGCGGGGACGCGGTCGTCATCCCGAACGGCGTCTACGTGGACGAGTTCGCCCGGGCCGAGCCCGACGAGCGGTGGACCGGCACACCCGAGGCGCCGACCGTGGCGTTCCTCGGCCGCCTGGACGAGCCCCGGAAGGGACTGCCGGTGCTGACCGCGGCGATCCCCGGGGTGCTCGCGCAGCACCCCGGCGCCCGGTTCCTGGTCGCCGGCCGGGGCGACACGGGTGTGGCGGACGCGCGGGCGGCGCTCGGCGAGCACGCGGCGTCGGTGGAGTTCCTCGGGCCGATCAGCGACGTGGACAAGGCCCGGCTGCTGAGCTCGGTGGACGTGTACTGCGCACCGCAGACCGGCGGTGAGAGCTTCGGCATCGTGCTGGTCGAGGCGATGAGCGCCGGCTCGACGGTGGTGGCCAGCGACCTCGGGGCGTTCCGGCGGGTGCTGGACGACGGGCGGGCCGGTGTCCTGTTCCGCCGGGGGGACTCCGCGGACCTGGCCCACACGATCAACCGGGTGCTCGCCGATCCCGACCTGCGGCGGCGGACCTCGGCCGTGGCGTCCGAGGTCGTGCGACGGTACGACTGGTCCGCGGTGACCCAGCAGGTGCTCACGGTGTACGAGATGGTGGTAGGTGGTGCACGCGCCGGTGTCGGGGTCGACCCGACCTCGGTACGCGGGCGCGCCGCGGAGGAACAGCGGTGACCTGGTCGGAGGTCACCGTGCTGGTGACCGTGCTCCTGCTGCTGCTGGCGTGGGCGCTGTGGGTCGCGGCCTCCCGGCTGGACCGGCTGCACCGCAAGGTGGCGTCGTCCCGGGCCGTGCTGGACCACCAGCTGGTCCGTCGGGCGGCGGCGGCGACCGAGCTCGCGGGGTCGGGTCTGCTCGACCCGGTGAGCTCGGTGCTGGTGGGGGAGTCCGCGTGGGCCGCCGCCTCGGCCGGCGACGCGCGGACCGAGGCGGAACCCGTCGCGGCCACGACGTCGTCCGGCGGTCGTGCGGTCGACCGGTCGACCGATCGGGACGGGGCCCAGAGCGAGCTCTCGCGCACCCTCCGGGTCGCACTCGGCGATCCCGTCGAGGTCGCGGCGCTGCGGGAGGACCGCGGTGGTGCGGAGCTGCTCGACGCCCTGGCCGGCGCCTGGTACCGGGTCCAGCTCGCCCGCCGGTTCCACAACGAGGCCGTCGCCCAGACCCAGCGGGTGCGACGCAAGTGGCTCGTCCGGCTCGCGCGCCTGTACGGTCACGCACCGATGCCGCAGACCGTGGAGATCGACGACGGCTGGCCGGAGGCGCTGGCCCGCCCCGGGGACGTGACCTGACCCCGCGCGGTCTAGGATGAAGACCCGGTAGAACCACTGCGAGAAGCACGCGAGGATCGACGTGACCGAGAACACCCAGAACGTCGTCGGCACCGCCAAGGTCAAGCGCGGGATGGCCGAGATGCTCAAGGGCGGGGTCATCATGGACGTCGTCACCGCCGACCAGGCCAAGATCGCCGAGGACGCGGGGGCCGTAGCCGTGATGGCCCTCGAGCGGGTGCCCGCGGACATCCGGGCGCAAGGCGGTGTCGCCCGGATGAGCGACCCCGACCTGATCGACGCGATCGTCTCCTCGGTGTCGATCCCGGTCATGGCCAAG
>CAYQFJ010000190.1:0-5219 GCA_964416715.1 uncultured Actinotalea sp.
TTCAACACCCCCCGCCCGGCGCCCGCGGGCGGCCGCGCGGCCACGATCATACCTGTCTCTCCGGTTCGCGCGTCGACCCGACCAGACGGCCCCCGGCGCTCGCCTCCGAGGCCCACGGCGCGTCCCTCAGGCACCCGTCCACTCTTTGGCCATCTGACCTTCACCATCCGTACACAAATTCTGTCCACAGGGTTGTGCGTTCCGACCCGGAGCGTGCTGCACAGGCTGTGGATACCTCTGTGCACGCCGGATCGGCTAAAAAACGTCCCGCAGAGCCCCTTGCGAGCGCCGTCGGGCGGGACTAGAACTTCAGTCAACGACGGAGTCGGAGCAGGACCCGAGGCGGGGAGATCCGCACCGGGATGACGGTCCGGCATCGTCGAGGCCGACCGGAGAACGGTGAGCCGGCTCGATGGGGAGACTCGGAGAGCCGCGGACGGCGCCGTCAGGGCTCGCACGGATCCGGAAGGCTGATCGTCACCGATCGGTCGTGGCGGGAGACCGCCGCAACGGGTCGGCCGCACCGCCGAGGCGGCGTCGGGAACCGGGAGACCGGGGACCGGTAGGACGATCGCGCAGGGCCCCTCGGACGCTTACTCCGGGGGGCCTTCGTGCGTGCCGCTCGGATCCACCACGTCCGCGTACTCGGGGTGACGCCGCACGTAGGCGGCGACGAACGGGCACACCGGCACCACGCGGCGCCCTCGGTCCCGGATGTCGTCCAGGACTCCGCGCGCCAGGGCGGAGCCGAACCCGCGTCCCTCGTACGCGTCGTCCACCACGGTGTGCGTCACGACGGTCCGCCGGCCGGACTCGTGGAACTCCGAGAACCCCGCCTCGGTGCCGTCGACCAGCAGGCGGTAGCGGCCGGCGTCGTCGTCCCGGCGAACGGCCACCTCGGCCTGGTCGGCATCGGGGACAGGGGCGTCGTCGTGCTCGGCCATGCGGACCTCCTCGGGGTACGGTCCACTGTAGGGAGCCCCGACGACGCCGCGACCGGAGGTCCGATGACGAACCTCGAGACCGCCCCGGCCGAGGTGCTCTGCGACGGCACCGAAGACACCACCGCGCAGGTGCTCACCCCGCGCGACGTCCCGCTCGGTGGCATCCGCGCGATGAGGGTCCGGCGCACGCTGCCGCAACGTGCCCGCTCCTTCATCGGCGCCTGGTGCTTCTGCGACCACTACGGGCCCGACGACGTCTCGGTCACCGGTGGGATGAACGTCGCCCCCCACCCGCACACCGGGCTGCAGACCGTGAGCTGGCTGTTCAGCGGCGAGATCGAGCACCGCGACAGCCTCGGCACCCATGAGCTGGTCCGCCCCGGCGAGATGAACCTGATGACCGCCGGCCACGGCATCTGCCACTCGGAGGTGTCCACGTCGTCCACGACGATCCTGCACGGGGTCCAGCTGTGGACGCTGCTGCCGGCTGGATCGCGGGACACCGCGCCGCGCTTCGACCACCACGTCCCGGAGGTGACCGCCCTGCCCGACGCCGAGGCCCGGGTGTTCATGGGGTCGCTGGCCGGGGCGGTCTCGCCGGTCTCGACGTTCTCCCCGCTGGTGGGCGCGGAGCTGCGGCTGCGCCCCGGTGCGACGGTGGACCTCGACCTGGACCCGACCTTCGAGCACGGCTACCTGATCGACTCCGGCCCTCTCGAGGTCGACGGCGCTTCCGCCACCCCGGGCGAGCTGCTTTACGTACCGCCCGGCCGTTCCGCCGTCCGGCTGCGGGCGGCCGGCCCCGACGGCGCGCTGCTGCTCCTGATCGGCGGTGAGCCGCTGGGCGAGCAGATCGTCATGTGGT
Source organism: uncultured Actinotalea sp. (assembly GCA_964416715.1). Lineage (GTDB taxonomy): Bacteria > Actinomycetota > Actinomycetes > Actinomycetales > Cellulomonadaceae > Actinotalea. Next base: position 1,810 of record CAYQFJ010000190.1, read on the forward strand.
GGAACTTCATCGGCACGACGCACGACGAGGTCGCTGCGGCACGGCGCCGCTGGCAGGCCGAGATCGGCGCCGAACCCGGCGCGGCGTCGTCGGGCCCGGGCCACTACGGCCCCGACGGCGGACGGTTCGGCACGGTCCAGGGCTACGACGGCGCCCCGCTGCCCGCCCCGCCACTGCCCGGAGGCCGGCTCCGCCCCCGCGGCTGAACGCCGCGCATCTCGCGGCAACCGCTAGCGTGTGGGCGTGCTGCTCTCCGACCGCGACATCCGTGCCGAGATCGACTCCCAGCGCATCGCGCTGGACCCCTACGAGCCGGCGATGATCCAGCCGTCGAGCATCGACGTGCGCCTGGACCGGTACTTCCGGCTGTTCGACAACCACCGGTACCCGTTCATCGACCCGGCACAGGACCAGCCCGACCTCACCCACCTGCTCGAGGTCGAGGGCGACGAGGCCTTCGTGCTGCACCCCGGGGAGTTCGTGCTCGCCTCCACCTACGAGTCGGTCAAGCTGCCCGACGACGTCGCGGCGCGGCTCGAGGGCAAGTCCTCGTTGGGCCGGCTGGGGCTGCTCACGCACTCCACCGCCGGGTTCATCGACCCTGGGTTCACCGGGCACGTCACGCTGGAGCTGTCGAACGTCGCCACGCTGCCGATCAAGCTGTGGCCGGGGATGAAGATCGGCCAGATGTGCTTCTTCCGGCTGTCCAGCCCCTCGGAGCACCCGTACGGCTCGGCCCAGTACGGCTCGCGGTACCAGGGCCAGCGCGGCCCGACGGCGTCCCGCTCCGCGAAGGGCTTCCACCGCACCCAGGTCTGATCCCGCATCCGGGCCGAGGCCGGGTCAGGTGTGCTGCTCGTGGGCAGCTCGGCTGTCGAGCTTCGCCTTCGTCGACCACAGGCCGGCTGACGGCGTCGAGATGTAGTAGACCCGTTCGCCGTCGGGCATGGTGTTCCAGCCGTCCTTCATCACGGCGGGGTCGTAGCGGCGCAGCATCTCGTCGCAGTCGGCGTACTGGTAGCCGACCGACTCGATGTCCTCGCGGCTCAGGTGGCCGGGCGCGTAGCGGATGGTGAACCGCCCCTCGGGCGAGCCGTGCACCAGGTGCGCGGTTCCGTGCGGGATGTCCTGCATGTCGGCCTGGGTGCGGTAGAGCTCCAGCACCTCCTCCTTCGAGAGGTAGCCGTAGCGGCGGATCAGCGCGTCGACCTCCGGCTGCTCGCCGAACCGCTCGACCCCCGGCGCGATGACCAGCAGCTCACCGCCGTCGGCCATTGCCATGCGTGTGCGGTACACGGCCTTGTTCGCGACCCAGGTGGCCCGGAACTCGTCGGCCTGCATCACGGCGACGATCTTGTGGACGGGCTCGTCGAACGTGGTGATGTTCTGCGCCAGGCTCGCGCGCGCCGCGGCCAGGTAGGTCTCCAGGTCGTCGCCCACGTACACGCCCGTGTGCACCAGCGACCCGGCGTCGTCGTAGTCCATGACGACCTGCAGGTACACGTCCGGCAGGTACCCGAGGAACTGCTCCTCGGCCCAGTTGAAGCACGCGCGAACGGGGGTCACCAGGTTGCCGAGGTTGTTCTCGATGCCGTACACCGCCGAGGCCATGTGCGACGCCCCGATCAGCTCCTTGCCGCCCAGCCCGATGAAGTAGTTCTTGTTGTGGTTGGCGAAGCCCAGCACCTCGTGCGGCACCACGTGGCCGACGTTGATGATCAGGTCCCACTGCTCGGTGACGGTCATCGTGTTGAGGTCCACCGGGATCTCCCAGTCGACCGCACCACCGGTCTTCTCCCGCACGACGTCGGCGGGTACGACGCCGAGGCGGGTCACCCCGGCCCTCCAGTCGTGGGCGTGGATGCGCTCCTCGGGGATCGAGCCGAACATCCACCGGTTGTCCTGCGGGGTGTGCGGCACGTGCTGGCCGAGGGTCGGGATGACGTGCGTGTCGCAGTCCGGGCCGAGCAGACCGAACAGCGTCTCGGTGATCCAGCCGGCGCCGGAGTGCGCCCGGGTCAGGTCCGGCGGCAGCAGCAGAACCCGGCGGAGCTCGGCGACGCCGAGACGCTGCTTGGCCTCGTCGAGCAGGCGTCCGCACATCTGCTCGATCTCGCTGCGGGGGATCTGCGGGGCTTCGTGCGTGAACCAGGGCATGGGTCAGTGTCCCGCATCTCGGTGCGGGCGGGTACGGCGGTCGGTGGGCACGGCGGTCGGTGGGCACGGCGGTCAGTGGGCGTGGCGGTCAGTGGGTATACGGCTGCCGGCGGTTGCGGCGTCCCGACGTACCCTCGGCTCATGTCCAGGCCCGCGCTAGACCCCGCCTCCCCGGAGCTGCGCACCCGTCACCTGCTCGTGCTGCCCGCCGACGTCGAGCCGCAGGACGTCGAGATCCTCGCCACGAGCCGGTTCCCGCGGGCCGAGCGGCTCCCGGCTCCGGGACCGGCGTCGGGCCGCTCCCGCCGACCGGCTGAGCCACTGGTCGAGACGCTGCGGCTGTCCCGGCTCTCCAGTCTCGAGGGCCCCTATGCCGTGGCCCGCGGCACCCGGACCGCGCTGGGCCTGCCCGCCGGCGCGGGGACCGCGTACCTGGTGCACGCACCCGTGGAGCGCGGCGACCCGCCGCTGCCGTACGGCGGGGACCGCGACGGCCTGTGCCGGGCGTTCCCGGACGGGCTCCCGGTACGTGACGAGCAGCGGACCGTCGCTTGGTTGATCGACGCCGCCCGGCGGCTCGGCGGCGGGGTGCGGATCGCCGGGTCGAGCGGTCCGGTCCTGCTGCTGCCCGACCCTGCCGCCGCCGTCGACGTGACGGTGTGGTCGGACATCTGGCTCGAGCCCGAGGCGGGGCTGGCCGTGGTGCGCGAGGCGGCGCCCGGCGCGTACCTGAACCTGCCCTCGCAGGACTGGGGCGGGCCACCCCGCGGGACCGGGGAGAGTCCGGTACCCGGTGCCGAGGACCTGGAGCCCGACGAGCGGCGGGCGCTGCACGCGGCCGCGGACGAGCAGGACGTCGCAGCGCTCGCGGGTCCCGCGACGCTGGAGGGGTACGGGGTGCTGGTGGACCTGGGTCTGGACGGGATCCTCGCGCTGACCGTCGACGGCGAGACCGACCCACCGCCGGCGGTCGCCGCCGTCCCGTGGGCGACCCGCGGTGCCGTCGCGTACGCCGTGCGCTGGGAGCCCTTCGAGCTGGAGGACCTCGAGGCGGAGAACCCCTCCACCCAGCACCGCGTCGCCCGACGCCGGGCCACCCGCCACGTCCTCGCCGTCGCCCGCGCCGTCCACCACGCCGTAGGCGGCGAGGTGACCGACACCATGGGCTTCGTCATAGACCCCCAAGACCTCTAACCCCCGGGGGGGGGGGCGGGGGGGGGGGGGGGGGGGGGGGGGGGGGGGGGGGGGGGGGG
>CAYQFJ010000191.1:0-5214 GCA_964416715.1 uncultured Actinotalea sp.
TTCGTCCTGAGCCAGGATCAAACTCTCCGTAGATGTCTGTTGGCACCCGCACCGGAGTGCGGGGTTACCGACTTACGAAGCGGCCCCGAGGGGCCGTGATCATCTGGCTGAAAAAATGCATGACATCAACTGACTTGCATTCGTCTCAACCAAGTCATCGACCGGTCCGGCACCTGCTCTGCGAGCAGGCCCCTGGCCTGTGCGATGACGATTGGCATCGACTTTTGGCACGCTGTTGAGTTCTCAAGGAGCGGACGCGCATCCTTTGGGGCCTTTCGACCCGGCCGGAGGCAACCGTTCTAACTTACTCTTGTCCGGCCGTCCCTGTCAAACCCACGACACTTGCGTACCGTAGGTCCGCAGAGGCGGACCGCACCCCTTCGGCATGCTCCCGCTGACGTCGAGACGTCGGAGGGTCTTGCTCGGGGTGATCACCTGCCGGGACCGGCCGGGCAGCCCACTGGGCGCCCCCGTCCGTTCCTCCCTGCTGGGGTGATGTCGAGAACATTACGCAGCGGTGGACGGTGCCGTCAAATCGACCCGCGCCGGCGCCCTGCGCACCCGACCGTAGACCGCTGACCTGGGGTGACGCCAAGCGGACCGACGCCCCGGAGAGGTACCTAGGGACCCAGCCGGACGACGGCGAGAGTGCGCTTCCCCCGGCGGAGCACGGCGCAGCGGCCGTGCAGGAGCTGATCCGGCAGCAGGACCGCTTCCGGGTCGGTGACCCGCTGGTTGTTCACGGAGATCCCCCCCTCGTCGATCGCCCGGCGACCGGCTCCCCGTCCGTTCACCAGACCGGTGCGCACCAACAGGTCGACCACCTCGGTGCCACCGGCCATCTCCGCCCGCGACACTTCCGCTCCGGGGAGCTCGGCCACGGCCGCCTCGAGGGTGACGGGGTCCAGGCTCGACAGGTCCCCGCGCCCGAACAACGCCCTGCTCGCGGCCACGACCTTCGCCGTCGCGTCGGCACCGTGCACCAGGGTCGTGACGTCCTCGGCGAGCGCGCGCTGCGCCTGGCGTGCCGCGGGTCGCTGCGCCACCGCCGCGGCCAGCTCCTCGATCTCGTCGCGACCACGGAACGTGAAGGTCTTCAGGTACCCCACCACGTCGGCGTCGTCGGTGTTCAGCCAGAACTGGTAGAAGGCGTACGGGCTCATCATGTCCGGGGCGAGCCACACCGCGCCGCCCTCGGTCTTGCCGAACTTCGTGCCGTCGGCCTTGGTGACCAGCGGCGTGGTCAGGGCGTGCACCGGCACGTGCTCCGCCTTGCGGACGAGCTCCACGCCGGACAGCAGGTTGCCCCACTGGTCGTTGCCGCCGGTCTGCAGCGTGCAGCCGTGGCGGCGGTACAGCTCGAGGTAGTCCATCCCCTGCAGGATCTGGTAGCTGAACTCGGTGAAGGAGATCCCCTCGGGACTGGCCAGCCTCCGGGCCACGGTGTCCTTCGCGAGCATCGTCCCGAGCCGGAAGTGCTTGCCGACCTCACGCAGGAAGTCGATCGCGGTCAGGTCGGCCGTCCAGTCGAGGTTGTTGACCATCACGGCCGGGTTGTCGCCGTCGAAGTCCAGGAAGCGGCTGATCTGGGACCGCAGCCGCTCGACCCACTCGGCCACCGTCTCCTTCGTGTTGAGCACGCGCTCCCCCGACATCCGCGGGTCCCCGATCAGCCCGGTCGCACCGCCGACGAGGGTGAGCACCCGGTGCCCGGCCCGCTGCAGGTGACGCAGCAGGACGAGCTGCACCAGGTGACCGTGGTGCAGGCTCGGGGCCGTCGGGTCGAAGCCGCAGTAGACCGTGACCGGTCCGGCGGCCAGCGCCTCGCGCAGCGCCGCCTCGTCGGTGCTCTGAGCCGTGAGCCCTCGCCAGGCCAGCTCGTCCAGGATGTGCACCCGTGCTCCTCGTGTGTCGTCGGGCTTCTCAGCCGCCCAGTCTGCCGTGCCCACCGGCTCAGTCCGACGACGCCTCGGGCGACCCGGCGCGGCGACGCGTGCGCCGACCACTCGGTGCCGCTGCCCGGAACGGGGAGACGGTCGGCTCGTCCGGGACCCAGAACCGCCAGGGATACGCCTGGCCGTCGCCGCCCGGGCCGCCGACGCCGACCCGTGGGCCGGTCCGGTACTGCGTCACCCGGTCACCGGGCTCCAGGCGCACCGGACCTCTCGGGTCGAGCACGTCGGCCCCGTACAGGGTCAGGTCCAGCCCCAGCGCCTGGGCGAGCCTGGCCGGTCCGCGAGCGAGGTCGACGTCGGTCCGGGCGACCCCCCGGCGCTCCCGGCGCTCGCGCGCCAGACCCGCACCCTCGACCACCTCCCCGGCGCGGAGCAGCACGGCCGACGCGCGACCGTCCGGTCCGGTCACGACGTTCGCACAGTGGTGCAGGCCGAGGTGCCGGTATACGTACAGCCGGCCGGGCGGACCGAACATCACGGCGTTGCGCTCGGTGCGCCCGCGGTAGGCGTGGGACCCGGGGTCCTGCTGCCCGTCGTACGCCTCGACCTCGGTGATGCGGACGGTCACGGTGCCCTCGTCGAGCACGGATGTCACCCGGGCCCCGAGCAGACGCGGAGCGACGTCGAGCACCCGACCGGCGAGGAGCTCACGGAGCCCGCCGGCCCCCGCCCCGGACGCGCCCCCGACGCCGCGGGCGTCGGTCAGGGAGCCGTCCACGCCGTCGACCACGACGTCGGCCCGCTCCCGTGTCCGCTCGCGCGCGAAGTGCAGGGCCTCCTGGTCCATCCACCGCAGCCACCGCGGCCGGAACGACTCGCCGTCCCGCTCCAGTCCGCGGGCGAGCCGCAGGGCCGGCGGCGCCTCGACGAACACGGTCAACGTCGCACGGTCGCCCAGGGCACGTGGCGCGCTGCCGCACCCCTCGACGACCAGGATCTCCGGGACCGGGACGTCCACCCGTTCGGCGAGCTCGGCCCGTTCCCAGTCGTAGCGCCGGTAGCTGCCGGCGCCACCGGCCGCCAGCGGCGTCAGCACCTGGGGATCAAGGCGGCCGAAGCCCTCTTCGAGCCCGTCCCAGCCCTCGTAGACGTCGTCCATGTGGATGACGGCGACGTCGCACCGGGTCAGCTCCGCCACCAGCGCCGCCGCGAGGGTCGTCTTGCCCGAGCCGGCGGGGCCGTCGATGCACACCAGGCGGACCGCTCCCAACCGCGCCGGCGCGGCCTTGACCCTCTTCGCCAGGTCGCGCGCGACCGTCACGATCCGGCCTCACCGCCGGCGCCCGTCGCCCCCGAGGAGCCCCGCGTCCCCGGGGCGGCGGATGACCGCGACGACAGGGCCCAGGCACGCAACCGCGCCGAGCGTTCCCGGACCGCGTCGAGCTGCTCGGCCACCCGGACCGGCGCCGTGCCGCCCACCGCGTCACGCGAGGCCAGCGATCCCTCGACGCTCAGCACCTCCCGCACCGCCGGCGTCAGGTGCTCGGAGATCTCGGCCAGATCGGCGTCGGACAGGTCCCACAGCTCGATCCCGCGCTGCTCGCACACGCGCACGCAGCGTCCGGCGACCTCGTGAGCGACCCGGAACGGCACACCCTCCCGTACCAGCCACTCGGCGACGTCCGTCGCCAGCGAGAACCCCTGGGGCGCGAGCGCGGCCATCCGCTCGGTGTCGAACCTCAGCGTCGCGACCATCCCGGCGACCGCGGGCAGCAGCACCGAGAGGGTGTCGACCTGGTCGAAGACCGGCTCCTTGTCCTCCTGCAGGTCGCGGTTGTAGGCCAGGGGCAACCCCTTGAGCGTGGTCAGCAGCCCGGTCAGGTCCCCCACCAGCCGACCGGCCTTGCCCCGCGCGAGCTCGGCGACGTCGGGGTTCTTCTTCTGCGGCATGATGCTCGACCCGGTCGAGTACGCGTCGGCGAGGGTGACGAAGCCGAACTCCTTGGTCGCCCAGACGATGACCTCCTCGGACAGCCGCGACAGGTCCACGCCGACCATCGCCGCGACGAAGGCGAACTCCGCGACCACGTCGCGCGCGGCCGTGCCGTCGATCGAGTTGGCCACCGGTCCGTCGAAGCCGAGGTCCGCCGCCACCGCCGCCGGGTCCAGCCCGAGCGAGGAGCCGGCCAGCGCACCCGAGCCGTAGGGCGACCGGGCCGCGCGGCGGTCCCAGTCCACCCACCGCTCGACGTCGCGCAGCAGCGGCCACGCGTGGGCGAGCAGGTGATGGGCCAGCAGCACCGGCTGGGCGTGCTGCAGGTGGGTGCGGCCGGGCATCGGCGCGTCCGGGTGCGCGGCCGCCTGGTCGGCCAGCGCGTCGACGACGTCGAGCACCAACCCGGCCAGGTGCGAGGTCTCCTGGCGCAGGTACATGCGCACCAACGTCGCGATCTGGTCGTTGCGGGAGCGCCCCGCACGCAGCCGGCCACCCAGCTCGGCACCGGCGCGCTCGATCAGGCCGCGCTCGAGGGCGGAGTGCACGTCCTCGTCGTCCGGCGCCGGGACGAACGCACCCGACCCGACGTCGGCGCGCAGCCGCTCAAGCGCGTCGAGCATGGCGGACAGCCCGTCCTCGTCCAGCAGCCCCGCCCGGTGCAGGACCCTGGCGTGCGCCATCGACGCCCGGACGTCCAGGCCGGCGAGCCGCCAGTCGAAGTGCGTGCTGCGGGACAGCTCGGCGAGCGCGTCCGAGGGTCCGCCGGTGAACCGCCCGCCCCACAGGCCGCCGCCGGTGGGGCCGCCGGCTCCGCCGTCAGGCATCGCCGCCACCCGTTTCGACGTCGATCCCGCCGGACTCCCCCAGGTCGACACCGTTGCCGAACCGGACGTCCCGCGCCGCCGCGAGCTTCGCCGTCAGGCCGTAGATCTCGATGAAGCCCTTGGCGGCCGACTGGTCGAACGTGTCACCGGTGTCGTACGTCGCGAGGTTGAAGTCGTACAGGCTCGTCTCGCTGCGCCGCCCTGTGACCGTCGCCCGGCCGCCGTGCAGAACCATCCGGATCTCGCCGGAGACGTACCGCTGCGTGTCGACGATGAACTGGTCGAGGGAACGCTTGAGCGGCGAGAACCACATGCCGTCGTAGACCAGCTCGGTCCAGCGCTGCTCGACGCCGCGCTTGAAACGCGCCTGCTCGCGCTCGACGGTGACGTTCTCCAGCTCCTGGTGCGCCGCGATCAGTGCCATCGCCCCCGGGGCCTCGTAGATCTCGCGCGACTTGATGCCGACCAACCGGTCCTCGACGATGTCGATCCGGCCGAC
>CAYQFJ010000192.1:0-5202 GCA_964416715.1 uncultured Actinotalea sp.
CTCCACCGAGCCGACCAGCGCCCTCGCGATCCCCCGCCGGCGGCGTGCGGGGTGATGATCACGTCGGGCTCGTCCCACAACGGCGAGTCCGGCGGCAGTGGCTCCGTCTCGAAGACGTCGAGTGCCGCACCACCCAGTCGCCCCGCACGAAGCGCAGCCACCAGCGCCTCGGTGTCGATCGTCGAGCCACGGCCGACGTTCACCACCCAGGAGTGCGCTGGTAGCAGTCCGAGTCGCCGGGCGTCCAGCGTGTGTCGTGTCGCGGGCGTGGACGGCAGGATCATGATCAGCACGTCGGTGGTCGCCAGAGCGGCGTCCAGTTCGTCGGGACCGACCACGGGGAGTCCGGCGCGCGTGCCGGCGCCGCTCGCGGCACCGGTGACCCGTGCACCCAGAGCGGTCAGGTGTGGTGCGAGGGCCGTCGCGATCGATCCGAATCCCCAGATGAGCACCCTGGCGTCGCGCATCGTGCGGAAGGCGCCGGCCTCGTTCAGCGGCTGCAGGCCGCCGAGCTCACCGGCCCACCGGTGGCCGATCTGCGCCCGGGTGAGCGTGTGCAGCCGTCGCGCGGCAGCGAGGCACAGGGCGAGCGTGTGCTCGGCGACGGTCTTGTCGTGCAGACCGCGGCCCGAGGTCACCACGACCTGTGGCCCGAACCCGGCGTCGAGGACCTGGTCCGGGCCTGCGGCGAGTGTCTGCACCCAGCGCACGGCGGTGAGGCGTCTCGCGCAGTCGCGCAGCTGGTCGTCGGAGTTTCCCCACACGACGAGGGCATCGGCCCCCAGCACGTCACCGGGCAGAGGTCGGTCGGGAGCGTACGGAACGACCTCGACGTCGTCGGGCACGGTGGGCGCCAAAGGGATGGAGCTCGGCAGCAGGAGCGTGAAGGCCATGAGGCCAGTCTTGCGGATGCCACGCTGGATACAGTGAGCACCGCCCCTGGGGCTGCAGGTTCCGCACGGAGAGATGAGGTCACCGGTGACCGTAGGTGGTCGGCGCTTCCCGCGTCGCGTGTACGGGGTGGGAGACGAGCCCGACGTGCGGTTCTCTCTGGCGAACGAGCGGACCTTTCTTGCGTGGATCCGCACCTCGCTGGCGCTGCTCGCCGTCGGCGTCGCGCTGGAGGCGCTCGACGTGCCGATCGAGGCGCGGTTCCGGCTCGCGGCGTCGGCGGTCTTCCTGGGGCTCGGTGTGCTGACGCCGCTGCAGGCATGGACCGGTTGGATGCGGGTGGAGCGGGCGCTGCGGCTCGGGCAGCCGTTGCCCGCTCCAAAGCTGGCGGGTCCGCTCGGTCTCGGCATCGTGGTGGCGGGGGTTCTGCTGCTGATCGGGCTGCTGCTGTGACCGGCGAAGGTGTGGGGCAGGCTCCGTTCGACCCGGGCCTGCAGCTGGAGCGCACCGCGCTGTCGTGGCGTCGTACGGCGCTGGCGCTCACCATCGGGCCACTGTTGGCTGCGAGGGTGCTCGCGCCGGAGCTCGGCGTGCTCTCCGTGCTGGCCGCCGTCGGCGGCGTCGCGCTCGGCGGCTACGTGGCCCTGGCTTCGTCGGCCAGGTATCGGCGGATCCACCGGTGGCTGACCGGTGAGCAAGAGCTGAGAACGATGCCCGGTGCCGCACTGTTGTTGGTACTGGCGTCGGTCCCGCCGGCCGGGTTGGCGGTTGCGGTGGTGGTACTGGCCGTGAGTCGCTGACCGCCCCGCTGGTCGGGCCCCTTCGCGCAGGCGGAGTCCGCGTTCCATAACATGTCTGCGGTCCTGGAGGCCGCCGGGGGGACCTTGGCCGACGTGGTCAAGGTCAACGTGTACGTGGGCGAGGACTACCAGCTGCACATCGAGGAGATGCGTGAGGTCCGGTCGCGGTTCTTCCCGCGGGACTTCCCGGTGAGCACGCTCGTGCAGGTCGCGGGGTTCGCCAACCCGGTCTACCTGTTCGAGGTCGAGGCGATCGCCGTGCTGCCGGAGGACGCCTGAGCGTCGGGTCGTGGGGCCCGCGGGGCACGGCGGTGCAGACCCAGCCCCTTGACCGCATCCGGACCGAGTCCTGTAGACTCGTCCTGGATACAATATCTACCGGAGGCGACGATGCTGAAGTTCGGTTACAAGGCGTCCGCGGAGCAGTTCGCGCCGCGTGAGCTCATCGAGTACTCGGTCCTGGCCGAGAAGGCGGGCTTCGACTCCGTCTTCGTCAGCGATCACCTGCAGCCCTGGCGGCACAACGGTGGTCACGCGCCCGCGGCGCTGCCCTGGCTGGGGGCGCTGGTGGCCAGCACCGAGCGGATCGAGATCGGCACCAGCGTCCTGACCCCGACCTTCCGGTACCACCCGGGGGTCGTGGCCCAGGCGTTCGCCACCCTCGGCTGCCTGGCACCGGGCAGGGTGATCCTCGGCATCGGCTCGGGCGAGGCGATGAACGAGGTGCCGCTGGGTATCCCGTGGCCCGACGGCAAGGAGCGCTTCGCCCGGTTCAAGGAGGCGATCAGCGTCATCCAGGAACTGTGGGCGGGCGAGCGGGTGACGATCGACGGGCAGTACTACAGCCTCGACAAGGCGACGATCTACGACCGTCCCGAGCAGCAGGTGCCGATCTACGTGGCCGCCTCGGGTCCCGCGGCCACCCGCCTGGCCGGGCGCGTGGGCGACGGCTACATCACGACATCGGGCAAGGGGCGCAGCCTCTACGTCGACACGCTGCTGCCGGCGCTGGCCGAGGGTGCCGGTAAGGCCGACCGGTCGCTGGACGACATGGACCTGATGATCGAGGTCAAGGTCTCGTTCGACACGGATCTGGAGCGGGCGCGCGAGGACACGCACTTCTGGGGTGCTCTGGCGCTGTCCAGCGAGGAGAAGACCGGTGTCGACGACCCGACGGAGATGGAGCGCCTGGCCGACGCCCTGCCCACCGAGCGCACCGTGTCCCGTTGGATCGTCTCCGACGATCCGGACGAGCACGTCGAGAAGGTCTGGGAGTACGTCGACATGGGCTTCAAGCACCTGGTGTTCCATGCCCCCGGGCCGGACCAGGCTCGGTTCATCGACCTGTACGAGCGGATGATCCTGCCGAAGCTGCGCGAGCGGGCGTCGGTGGGCGTCGGCTGAGTCCATTCAATCAGCGGTCAGACGTGAAGGCCGGCAGGTCACTGCCGCAGCGAGTACCAGCAGGGCGACCACCATCACTGCGGCCTGGACGGAGAAGCGGTCGGCGACGGCACCGTTCATGGCGGCGGCCGCCGGTCGCGAGCCCAGGAACGCCATCGACCACAACGCCATGACACGGCCGCGGAGCTCGTCCGGGACTCGTTCCTGGAGCTGAGCGCTCAGGCTCGTCAGGCTGAGGGTCATACCGGCCCCCGAGACACCCAGTGCGGGCATCGCGGAGGCCGGGGTGGTGATGAGGGGCAGCATTAGCAGGCCGGCCGCCAACAGGACGAGTCCCAGTGCTCCGTAGGCTGGGACGCCCATCACGCGGCGCAGCGCCGGAATCGCCAGGAACACGAGGCCTGTGCCGACCCCGAAAGCCGAGGCGAGAGCACCCGCGTAGGACGATCCGTGACCGGTGGCTGCGGAGAGCGAGGGTGCCAGGGTGATCGCGGGATCCGCGCCGACACCGATTGCGGCCACCCCGATCAGTAGCCGTGCCGTCACCCGGTCCGAACGCAGGTAGACGAACCCTCCCCATACCGAGCCCTTCCCGCGTGGGGCTCTGGTGTGCGCCGGGACATGCATCGCGACCAGAAGGACGGCGAAGGCGAGGTTGCACACGGCCGCCGTGACGAAGGCCGCCACCGGCCCGAGCGTCAGTGCGATCGCCGCGCCGAGCGCCGGCCCGCCCGCGCGGGCCAGGGTCGGTGGAACGGTGCTCAGCGTGATCGCCGGCACCAGCTCGTCCCGCCGGACGAGCGACGGGATCATCGCCTGCATCGCCGGCCCACCCGTGACGAAACCGACCCCGGACAGGAGAGCGGAGAGCACCAGCGCAGTGGCGTCCGCGGTGGCCCCCAGGTCGGTGATCATCAGCCACAGCGCCATCGCACCGGACGCCGTGGCGACGACGCAACGACCGGCGATGACCTGTGCCTTTCGGTTTCCCCGGTCGGCCATGGCCCCCGTCAGCGGCGCGAGCGCGAGCTGGGGCAGGAACTGCGCGACGCTGACCAGGCCGACGACGAAGGCGGAGCCGGTCAGCTCGAAGGCGAGCAGCGCTGCGACGATGTTGTGGATCCAGATGCCTGCCGACGAGAGCAGCCTGCCTGCCACGTACGGACCGAATACCGGGTCGCGGACCAGTCGGAGACTGCCCCTCGGTGACGTGCCGGAACCCTCGGAGCCAGGCGTCCGCTGCTCGCCGGTCACGGCTCCCCGGGTCGGTCGAAACCTCGGGAGACCGGGCTCACGTGGGGGCGTCGACGGAGTGTTCTCCGTCGTGCGTGTGGCCCCCTGATGCGTGCTGCGCACCTATCCGGTGCAGCAGGTCGTGGACGGTCTCGTCCACCAGTCGGTAGATGACGGTGCGGCCCTCACGCCGCGAGGTGACCCAGCCGCGTTGCCGCATGAGCCGCAGCGCGTGGGAGACGGAGCTGTCGCTCATGGCCACGGCGTCGGCCAGGTCGGACACGCACAGGCCACCGGTGCGATGTAGGCAGAACAGCAGACGCAGACGCGTCGGGTCGGACAGAAGCCCGAACCGTTCCGCCCAACCCTCGAGGTCCTCGATCTCCTCGATCGCCATTCGTGCCTGCTCCAGCGCCAGCGCGTCGACCGGTTCGCGTTCCACGCGACTCAGCATGCCACGGGTCACGGCGCGTCGGTCCTGATCGCCGAGGCGCCGAGCCCGTGTCGCACGCCTGCCCGTGGGTCCAGCCCGAACGGTAGCTCGAGGTCGTTGCTGTGCAGGAGCTCTTCGTCGCTCAGCAGGTCCGGGGTCCGCCCGTCGGCGGTAACGCGTCCTGCGGCCAGGATTACCGTGCGCGGACAGAGCTCAAGAGCGAAGGGTAGGTCGTGCGTGATGACCAGGAGCGTCACCGGCAGGGAGTCGAGGAGGGAGATCAGCTCACGACGGCCGGCCGGGTCGAGGTTGCTCGTCGGTTCGTCCAGCACGAGGATCTCGGGTCGCATGGCCAGCACGGTCGCGATCGCGGACCGGCGGCGCTGTCCCAGGGACAGGTGATGCGGTGGACGGTCGCCGTGCTCGGTCATGCCCACCACC
>CAYQFJ010000193.1:0-5125 GCA_964416715.1 uncultured Actinotalea sp.
GCCCTCACCGTGCTGGCGATCGTCGGCCTGCTGCTCTTCGACTTCGTCTTCCACGTGCGCAAAGCGCACGTGCCCACCCTGCGCGAGGCCGCGGTGTGGTCGGCGGTGTACGTCGGGATCGCGTTGCTCTTCGGCGTCGGGGTGCTGATCTGGGGCGGGACGGGAGCGGGCGGGGAGTACTTCGCCGGGTACATCACCGAGAAGGCGCTCTCGGTCGACAACCTGTTCGTCTTCCTGGTCATCATGGCGAGCTTCCGGGTGCCCCGGGAGGACCAGCAGAAGGTACTTCTGTTCGGCATCGTGTTCGCCCTCGTCGCCCGGACCGGCTTCATCTTCCTGGGCGCGGCGCTGATCAACTCGTTCTCGTGGGTCTTCTACGTCTTCGGACTCATCCTGCTGGTCACCGCGGGGCACCTGCTCGCCCCCGAGGACGAGTCGCGCCAGGCGAACAACGTGATGATCCGCCTGGCCAAGCGGCTGTTCCACACCAGCGAGCACTACGACGGCGACCGGCTGACCACGATCGTCGACGGACGGCGCGCGCTGACCCCGATGCTGCTGGTCATGGTCGCGATCGGTGGGACGGACATCCTGTTCGCCCTGGACTCCATCCCGGCGATCTTCGGGCTGACCCAGGACGTCTACATCGTCTTCACCGCGACCGCGTTCTCCCTCATGGGCCTGCGCCAGCTCTACTTCCTCATCGACGGGCTGCTGGACCGGCTGATCTACCTGTCCTACGGGCTTGCCGCGATCCTCGGCTTCATCGGGGTCAAGCTCGTCCTGCACGCCCTGCACGAGAACACCCTGCCGTTCATCAACGACGGCGAGCCGGTACCGGTGGTCGAGATCACCACCGGCCAGTCGCTCACGGTGATCCTCGGCGTGCTCGCCGTCACGATCGCGGCGTCGCTCGGGAGCCCGCGCGGACGGGTGCAGAACGCGGTGGCCCGGACCCGTCGGAGTGCGATCGAGCTGACCGAGCTCGACCGGCCGGACGAGGCCGAGCGGGAGCGGGTGCACGCGGCCCTGGTCAAGAGCGAGCAGGACCTCGCGGCCGTCGTGGAGCGCTACCCGGGACGGGTCGGCGACCTCACGGCGCTGCGCGAGCTGGTCGAACGGGCCCACGCGGAGCACCGCGGTCCTAGTTCTTGATCTCGACCCCGCTCATGATCGTGGTCATCCGCAGGAACAGCTCCGGGGCGTTCGGGTCCGTCGGCGGCTCGGTCTTGTCGTCCCACCCGCCCAGCAGCGGCAGCCCGCCGGTACGCACCCGCCAGGTGGGCGGGACCTTAAGGGTCACCCCGCCCCAGAAGGTGAAGACCGACAGCTCCGCCCGGTCGACGATGCCGGCCTGGCGCAGGTCCACCTCGATGCCGCCCATCACCGCGGTCAGCCGCCCGCCCTTGAACTGCTGCGACGTCGTGCGGCGTTGCGCACCCCACCAGAAGGCGGAGGCCAGCACCTCGTCGTCGTCCGTGCCGGAGGTCCCCATCCGGGACAGCAGCGCGATGCCGAACATGATGATCGCCACGGGCCAGAGGATGTTCCACACGTCCACCGCGATCACGTCGAGCCGACTGAGCTGGAAGAACACGCCGACGGCGATGATCAGCACCGGCACGAACCAGGCCCGGGGAACCGTGGCGAGGGCGGCGACGCCCACGAGCACGACGATCGTCGGCCACCAGATGGAGAACAGGTCGCCCAGGCTGAAGTCGACCACGCCGAGCTGGTCGAGCAGCGCGACCACGCCGATCACGAGGATGCCGAGACCGAGCAGGACCTGGGGCGCAGGGCGACGGTTCACGAGCAAACCGTAGCGACCCCGGCCCGCGATGGCGATGCGCGGCCCCCACCGGCGAGGCACAGTGGAGCGATGGACCCCGACGACGACCCGCACCCCGACCGGCGCCGGCCCGAGCAAGGGCTGCCCGACCACAACGACCCCACCGCGGGCTTCGGTGGCGCGCCCCCGGCCCTGAGCGCACTGACCCTGCGGCTCGTCCTTGCCGGCATCGGCTTCGTGGTGGGCGTGGGCTTCGCGGTCGCGTTCTACGTCGCGCGGGCACCCGCGGCGCTGTGGATCGGCGCCGCGGCCCTCGCCGTGATCGCGGCCGTCAACATCGTCGTCGTCGCACGCCGCAAGGCACGGGGCGAGCCCGGATGACGGGCTAGGATCGCGGCATGAGCGAGAACGACGAGACCTACCCGACGCCCGGCCACGGACCGGTGGCGACCGGGCCGCTGACGTTCGTCCTGTGCCTGGTGCTCTTCCTCGGCGGCTTCTGGCTCATGGCCGCGTCGTTCGACCACGACTCCGGCTGGATGTTCGGCCTCGGCCTCCTGGCCAGCGGCGGGGCCTTCGCCATCCCGACCGCGCTCCTGAGGAGCTAGCGCGCCCCTGAGGGCCTAGTGCCGCGGCCGGTCGGACTCCGCGCCGATCCGGTGCACGAGCAGCGAGTTGGTCGTACCCGCCACCCCCACCGGCGCCCCGAACACGATCACCACGAGGTCGCCGTCCTCGGCCAGGCCGTTCGCCCGCAACGTCTGGTCGACCTGGGTGACCATCGCGTCGGTGTGGGCGACCGTGGGCACCTCGTACGTCTGGAGTCCCCAGCTCAGCGCCAGCACGTTGCGCACGTGGTGCACCGGGGTGAAGGCCACCAACGGGATGGCCGACCGGAGTCGCGACATCCGCCGGGCCGAGTCACCGCTCTGGGTGAAGGTGACGAGGTACTTGACGCCGAGGGTCTCCCCAACCTCGGCCGCGGCGTGGGTGATGGCGCCGCCGCGGGTCCGCGGGCTCCAGCCCAGGGGCGCCATCCGGTCCGCACCACGCTCCTCGGTGTTCTCGATGATCCGGGCCATGGTCCGCACCGCCTCGATCGGGTACTCCCCGACGCTGGTCTCCCCGGAGAGCATCACGGCGTCGGCACCGTCGAGCACCGCGTTGGCGCAGTCCGAGGCCTCGGCGCGGGTGGGCCGGGGTGCCGAGATCATCGACTCCAGCACCTGCGTCGCCACGATCACCGGCTTGGCGGAGCGCCGGGAGAGCTCGATGGCGCGCTTCTGCACCAGCGGCACCTCCTCCAGCGGAAGCTCGACGCCCAGGTCCCCGCGGGCGACCATGATGCCGTCGAACGCATCGACGATCTCCGCCAGGTTCTCCACCGCCTGCGGCTTCTCCACCTTGGCGACCACCGGGACGATGCGTCCCTCCTCGGCCATGATCCGCGCGACGTCGTCGTAGTCGGCCGCGCTGCGCACGAAGGACAGCGCGATGATGTCCGCGCCGATCCGCAGCGCCCAGCGCAGGTCCTCCTCGTCCTTCTCCGACATGGCCGGCACGCTGACCGCCACCCCCGGCAGGTTCAGGCCCTTGTTGTTCGACACCGGGCCGGCCACCTCGACCCGCGTCACGACGCGGTCGTCCTCCACGGCGGTGATGCGCACGGCGACCCGGCCGTCGTCGATGAGGATTCGGTCCCCCACCTTCGCGTCGCCCGGCAGACCGGCGTAGGTGGTCGAGGCGAGCTCCTTGGTGCCCGGCACGTCCTGCGTGGTGATGGTGAACACGTCACCCTCGTCGAGCTCGACCTTCCCCTCGGCGAACCGGCCCAGACGGATCTTCGGCCCCTGGAGGTCGACCAGCACGGCGACCGCACGGCCGGAGGCCTTCGCGGCGGCGCGGACGTTGTGGTACACGGCCTCGTGCACCTCGGTCTCCCCGTGGCTCCGGTTGAGTCGCGCGACGTCCATGCCCGCGTCCACCAGCGCCTGGATCTGCTCGGGGGACTCGGTCGCCGGACCGATCGTGCACACAATCTTCGCTCTACGCATGGCTCCAGCCTATGTCGGGGTTCTCCGGGCACGACGGCCCGTCCGGATGGTGCTCGGGTACAGCTGATCAGGGACGCATCGCCCTCGTGCTCGGGCGTACCGGCGCAGGGAGCTCGGTGCTCCCCCGCAGGTGGGCGTCCACCGCGGCGGCCGCCGCCCGTCCCTCGGCGATGGCCCAGACGATCAGTGACTGGCCGCGGCCGGCGTCACCGGCGACGAACATACCGGGCACGGACGTCGCGTAGTCCTCGCCACGCGCGATCCACCCGCGACCGGTGACGTCCGCACCGGTCTGCTCCACCAGCGAGGCGGTCTCCGGCCCGGTGAAACCCATCG
This sequence comes from uncultured Actinotalea sp., assembly GCA_964416715.1. GTDB lineage: Bacteria > Actinomycetota > Actinomycetes > Actinomycetales > Cellulomonadaceae > Actinotalea. The sequence goes on from CAYQFJ010000193.1 coordinate 4,180, forward strand.
CGATCAGCACCAGGTCGGCCGGGAGGTCCCGCTCGGTGCCCCGTGTGGGCAGCCGACGCCCGTCGGGCAGGTACTCGGTGGTCGCCACCCGCAACGCACGAACGTTCCCCTCGTCGTCGCCCAGGAAGCCCACGGTGGACGCCAGGTAGCTGCGCTCACCGCCCTCCTCGTGCGAGGTCGACACCTCGAACAGCAACGGGTCGACCGGCCAGGGCTCGTTCTCCGGGCGCTCGTCCGGCGGGCGAACCCCGATCGCCAGTGTGGTCACCGACGCGGCCTGCTGGCGCAACGCCGTGCCCAGGCAGTCCGAGCCGGTGTCCCCTCCGCCGATGATCACCACGTGCTTGCCGGTGGCCACGACCTGGTCGGGGACCTCGTCCCCCGCGACCACGGCGTTCGCCTGGTGCAGGTACTCCATCGCCGGGTGGATGCCGGCAAGGTCGGCTCCCGGCACGGGGAGCTCGCGCGCCACGGGTGCACCGGTGGCGACCAGGACGGCGTCGTACCGGGTGCTCAGCTCGGTCCAGGAGATATCGGTACCGATGTCAACCCCGGGGCGGAAGCGGGTGCCCTCGGCCTCCATCTGCGCGATCCGGCGGTCGATGAGGTGCTTCTCGAGCTTGAAGTCCGGCACGCCGTAGCGCAGCAGCCCGCCGATGCGGTCGTCCCGTTCGAAGACGGCGACGGTGTGGCCGGCCCGGGTCAGCTGCTGGGCCGCCGCCAGGCCGGCCGGGCCGGAGCCCACGACCGCCACCGTGCTCCCGGTCAGGAAGTGCGGCAGCTGCGGCTTGACGAACCCGCGGGCGAACGCCTCGTCGACGATCGACTCCTCGATGTTCTTGATCGTCACGGCCGGCTGGTTGATGCTCAGCACGCAGGAGGTCTCGCACGGCGCCGGGCAGATCCGGCCGGTGAACTCCGGGAAGTTGTTGGTCGCGTGCAGCCG
>CAYQFJ010000194.1:0-5074 GCA_964416715.1 uncultured Actinotalea sp.
GGCCTGGGAGGCGCAGTACGCCGCGGCGCACGCACGTTGGGAGGCGCACAAGAAGCAGGTCGCCGAGGCGGCCGAGGCCGAGGCGTCCGCCGCAGCCGGCGGGTCGAGCACCTCGTCGTCCTCCTCTTCCTCGTCGTCCTCGTCCAGCGGCTCGAGCAGCTACGGCTCGACTCCGGCGGATCAGGCCGGTGGGACGCTCGCGTCCGACGAGGCGCTGGCCGCGCTGCGGGAGAAGCTGACCGGCAACTGACGTGCCGGGCGGTACGGACGCACGGGTGACCGTGCTGGCCGGTGGGGTCGGTGGCGCCAAGCTCGCCCAGGGGATGGGCCGGGCGGTCGACGACCTCACCGTGGTGGTGAACACGGCGGACGACGCCGAGATCTATGGGCTGTACGTCAGCCCGGACCTCGACACGGTGATGTACACCCTGGCCGGCGTCGCGGACCCACGTACGGGCTGGGGCATCGCCGAGGACACCCGCACGGTGCTCGACCAGCTCGAGCTGCTGGGCGAGCGTCCCTGGTTCACGCTCGGCGACCGGGACCTGGCCACGCACATCCTGCGCAGCCGTCGGCTGCGCCGCGGTGATGCCCTCTCGGCGATCACCGCGGACCTCGCGGGCGCGCTCGGGGTGCGCGCGAGGTTGCTGCCGATGACGGACGACCGGGTCGCCACGCTCGTGGACACCCCCGACGGACGGCTGGCCTTCCAGGACTACTTCGTCGGGCGGGCGCACCGCGACCGGGTGCTGGACGTCGTGCTGGACGGGATCGACACGGCGGTGCCGGCCCCCGGCGTGGTGGGTGCCCTGACCGGCGCGGACGTCGTCGTGCTCGCGCCGTCCAACCCGTTCGTGAGCATCGGTCCGATCCTCGCCCTCGTCGGCGTCCGAACGGCGCTCGAGGCGAGCACCGCGCTGCGGGTCGCGGTCAGCCCGGTAGTCGGGGGCGCGGCGCTCAAGGGCCCCGCGGCGGACATGCTGGCCGACCTCGGCCACGAGGTGAGCGCCCTGGGGGTCGCGCGCCTCTACCGGGGCCTGGTCGACGTGATGTGCATCGATCATGCCGACCGCGAGCTGGCCTCCGCCGTCGAGGAGCTCGGGATGCGCGTCCTGGTCACCGACACCGTGATGGGTGATGCGCGGGACCGCGAACGGTTCGCCCGCGAGCTGCTCGCCCTGAGGCCCCCCGAGTGACCTCCGGGGGGACCGGACGCCTCACCGCCGTGGTCCCGCTGCGTGACGGTGACGGCAAGACCCGGCTCGCCGCGGCGCTGCCCGGTGAGCGGCGCAGACACGTCATCGGTGCGCTGGCCCGCCACGTGGTGGGCACGCTGCTTGAGGTCACGCAGGTCGATCGGGTGCTCGTCGTCACCTCGGACCGTGGGTTCGTCACCCAGGTCCTGGGCACGACGGTCTCGCCGGACGCCGGCGACCGGCGGGTGCTCGTCGTGGACCAGCCGGCTGATCGGCCGGGGCTCGACGCCGCCGCCGACCTCGGACGCCGGCTCGCACCGGGCGACCGGCTGCTGGTGATCCACGCAGACCTGCCGGTCGTCACCGCGGAGGACCTGGGCGTCCTGCTGGCCCACGACACCCAGGTCGTGCTGGCCACCGACCGGCCCGGCACCGGGACGAACGCCGCGCTGCTCGCACCCGAGGCGCACGGGTTCGCGTTCGCCTTCGGTCCCGGGAGCCTGCGCGCCCACCTGCGCGAGGCGGACCGGAACGGGCTGACGGCCACGGTCGTCCGGCGACCGGGTACGCAGACCGACCTGGACACCGAGCAGGACTGGGCCGACCTCGACCGCGGGGTGCGCGAGCGCCTCCTCGGCTGAGGTCCGCCGCCGGGAGGGGTCCCCGCCCGCCAGGTGGGCTCAGTGGCCCCACCGCCCCCGGTGCACCATCGCCGAGCGGTCCCGACGGGGCCTTCGGGTGGCCGAGCCACCGAGCCGCTCGTCCGGGTCCGGGTGCCCGACGGTGACGGCCCCGACGGGTGCATAGGACTCCGGTACGGCGAAGGCCTCCCGGAAGGCCACGAGGCTCTCGCCCGGGATGCCGAACAGGCAGGCGCCGAGGCCTTCGTCGACGGCGGTCTGCAGCAGGATGAGCGCCGCCATGCCCGCATCGACGTGCCAGTACGGCACCGGCCAGGGCTGTTCGGCCGGCGGGACGCCCCCCTTGTCGGGTGCCGCGTATCGGGCGCGATAGGCGCTCTCGCTGGACAGCGGGACGACGACGACCGGAGCCGTCCGCATGCCGCGCAGCCAGCTGCCGGGGTGCTCGGCGCGCTCCGGCGGGGTCGTGGCCGCCCAGAACCGGTCGACGTCGGCGCGGTCGTCCAGCACGAGGAACGCCCAGCCCTGCGTGAAGCCCGCGCTGGGGGCGCGCAGGGCGTTCTCGACCATCCGGTCCAGCACCTCCGGGTCGACCGGTTCGGCCGTGTAACGGCGGACCATCCGGCGACGGCGGACGACCTCGGTGAGCTCCATGCACCGATTGTCGCCCGAGGTGCCGGTCTCCGGGTCCGGCGCCCGCGCGCCTAGGCTGGTGGGGTGAGCCGACACGCCCGAGTCCCGTCCTCCGGGCGCGAGAACCCGCGCGGCGGTGTCAGCGGTGTACCCGGGCGCCCCCGACGGGTCGCGCTGACCGGCGGGATCGCCGCCGGCAAGTCGGTGGCCACCCGGCGGCTGGGCGAGCTCGGTGCGACGGTGATCGACCACGACGTGCTGGCCAGGGAGGTCGTCGAGCCCGGGACGCCGGGGCTCGCCGCCGTCGCGGACGAGTTCGGACCCGGGGTGCTGCGCCCGGACGGCACGCTCGATCGCGCCGCCCTCGGGGCGGTGGTCTTCGCCGACGCCACGGCCCGCGAGCGGCTCAACGGGATCATCCACCCCCGGGTGCGTGCGGCCTCCCGGGAGGCGGAGGCGAGCGCGGTCGAGCAGGGTGCGGACGTCGTCGTGCACGACATCCCGCTGCTGGTGGAGGCAGGCCTGACGGACCGGTTCGACCTGGTGATCGTCGTGGACGCGCCCGCGGACCTGCGGATACGGCGTCTGGTGGGCGGTCGGGGCATGACCGAGGTGGAGGCGCGCCAGCGGGTCGCCGCGCAGGCGGACGACGCCGACCGGCGCGCCGTCGCCGACCTCGTGTGGGACGGCTCGCGGGGCGTGGAGCACTTGACGGCCCAGGTCGACGAGTGGTGGCGGACCCTCGGGCGGTACGTGGGCCGGTAGCCGGCCCACCCGGGTCGAGGGTGTGCGGTGCTGTGCCTGTCTCCGGTGCCGTCCGGCCGACGTGCGGTCGCCGCTCGTGCGCCCGGGTGCATTCGCCCGGATCGACCGAATTCGGTCACGTTTGTGTAACAGGGCTCGTCTGCGGGGCCGCTGAGGGATATGTTCTCGGCGGCAACATATTGGGAACAGCTCGTTCTCAACCGTTCTGATGCGAAGGAGCATTCATGCGCGTGCGTACCTCGGCCGCTGTGGCCGGCACTCTCGCGGTACTGCTGCTGACGGCGGCCTGCTCGGGTTCGGGTGGTGAGCCCGAGACCCCGGGTGGCGACACCGACACCGCCGAGCAGGCGGACGACGGAGGCGACGACGAGGCCGCGGCCACCGGCAAGGTCGGCGTCATCCTCCCGGACACCGAGTCCTCCGCACGGTGGGAGAGCGCGGACCGTCCCTACCTCGAGAAGGCGTTCGCGGACGCCGGGATCGAGGTCGTGATCCAGAACGCCCAGGGCGATGCGGGGCGGATGCAGACGATCGCCGACCAGATGATCACCGAGGGCGTGACCGTCCTGGCGATCGTGAACCTGGACTCCGACTCCGGTGCCGCGATCCAGGCGAAGGCCGCCGCGCAGGGCGTCCAGACCATCGACTACGACCGGCTCACGCTCGGTGGCGAGGCCGACTACTACGTCTCCTTCGACAACACCGTCGTCGGTCAGCTGCAGGGTGAAGGCCTGGCCGAGTGCCTGGGCGACGGCCCGGCGGACATCGTCTACCTCAACGGTTCGCCGACGGACAACAACGCGACGCTGTTCTCGGCGGGTGCGCACAGCGTCCTCGACCCGATGACCCAGTACACCGTCGTCGGCGAGCAGGCCGTGCCCGACTGGGACAACCAGCAGGCCGCGACCATCTTCGAGCAGATGCTCACCCAGGCCGGGGAGGTCGACGGCGTCCTGGCCGCCAACGACGGGCTGGGCAATGCCGCCATCTCGATCCTGGCCAAGAACAACCTGGCCGGGACCGTCCCGGTGACCGGGCAGGACGCGACCGTCCAGGGTCTGCAGAACATCCTGGCCGGCACGCAGTGCATGACCGTCTACAAGCCGGCCGCCAAGGAGGCGCAGGGCCTGGTCGACACCGCCGTCGCACTGATCAACGGCGAGGAGCCGCCGACCAACGGGACGGTCGAGGACTCGGTGGGCGAGCGCGAGGTCGCCTCGATCCTCCTCGACCCGGTGAAGATCACGCGGGAGAATGTCAAGGACGTCATCGACGACGGCTACCAGTCCGCCGCAGACGTCTGCACCGGTGAGTTCGCCGCCGCGTGCGAGGAGCTCGGGATCTCCTGAAGCTCGCCGCGAGCCCACAAGGCATGGCGCGGGGGCCGGGAGCGATCCCGGCCCCCGCACCGTGCGGCCACCCGTGACGTCCGCGACGAAGGGGACCCATGAACACCACCGCCACCAGCGCTGCGGCGGGGCCGGCACCGGCCGACACAGCGCCACTGCTCTCCCTGCGCGGGGTCGACAAGAGCTTCGGGCCGATCCAGGTCCTGCACGGTGTCGACCTCGACGTCCATCCCGGGCAGGTCACCGCGCTCGTCGGTGACAACGGCGCCGGGAAGTCGACCCTGGTCAAGTGCGTCGCGGGGATCTACTCGATCGACGCGGGGGAGTACGTCGCCTCCGGGCGGCGTGTGCACATCTCCGGCCCGCGGGACACCGCACGGCTCGGGATCGAGATCGTCTACCAGGACCTCGCCTTGTGCGACAACCTCGACATCGTGCCGAACATGTTCCTCGGGCGGGAGAAGAAGAACGGCATCCGCCTCGACGAGGA
>CAYQFJ010000195.1:0-4958 GCA_964416715.1 uncultured Actinotalea sp.
CGACGACCCCGCGATCCTGCAGCTGCGGGCCCAGCAGCGGCTCAACTTCATCGCCACGTTGATGCTCAGCCAGGGCGTGACCATGCTGCTGCACGGCGACGAGCTCGGCCGCACCCAGGGCGGCAACAACAACGGCTACTGCCAGGACAACGAGATCACCTGGGTCGACTGGGACCTGACCGACCCCGCCCAGGCACTGCTCGACTTCACCCGCACCGTGGTGCACCTGCGCCGCGATCACCCCGTGCTGCGCCGCCGCCGGTTCTTCTTCGGCGACGCGGAGCACGGCGGCGAGTCCGACCTCGGGGACATCGCCTGGTTCGGCGCGTCCGGCGAGCCGATGGCCGACGACGACTGGCACCAGCGGTACGCCCGCGCCGTCATGGTCTTCCTCAACGGCGAGGGCATCGCCGAGCCGGACATGCGCGGCGAGCCAGTGGTCGACGACAGCTTCCTGCTGATCTTCAACGCCGACGCCGAGCCGGTCACCTTCACGCTGCCGCCCGCCGAGTTCGGCGAGCAGTGGAGCTGTGTGCTCGACACCGACCACACGCTGGACCGCGACGCCGAGGTACCCGCCGGCGGGCAGGTCGAGGTCAGCGGCCGCAGCACCCTGGTGCTGACCCGTCCGGCCGGTGAGCCGTGAGCCAGGCCGCGCCGCGCCAGGGGCCGACCCGGCGTCGTCCGCCCCCGGGCCGGCCGGTCCCGGTCTCCACCTACCGCCTCCAGCTCGGACCGGACCTCACGCTCGACGACGCCCGGGACCGGGTGCCGTACCTCGCCCGGCTCGGCGTCACGCACCTGTACCTGTCCCCCGTGCTCACCGCCGCACCCGGGTCCACCCACGGCTACGACGTCGTGCGGCACGACGAGATCTCGCCGGTGCTCGGCGGCCGCCCCGCGCTGGAGCGGCTCGCGTCCGACGCCCGGGCGGCCGGGCTGGGACTGGTGCTCGACGTCGTCCCGAACCACATGGCGGTACCGACGCCCGCATGGCACAACCAGGCCCTGTGGTCGGTGCTCGCCGAGGGACCCGGGTCGCCGTACGCGTCGTGGTTCGACGTGGACTGGACCGCGGACGGCGTGCTGCTCATGCCCGTCCTGGGCCGGCGGATCGGGGCGGTGCTGGCCGACGACGAGCTCGGCGTGGACCGGATCGAGGTGCCCGACGGCGTCGGGCCCGGGACGACGACCACCCGGACCGTGCTGCGCTACTTCGACCACGTCTTCCCGGTCCGCGAGGGGACCGAGCACCTGTCCATGGCCGAACTGGTGGACCGGCAGCACTACCGGCTCGCCTACTGGAAGGTGGCGGACGAGGAGCTCAACTACCGCAGGTTCTTCGACGTCGGCACCCTCGCCGCGGTCCGGGTGGAGGACCCGGACGTGTTCGAGGCCACGCACCGGCTGACCACGGGGCTGGTCGCCGACGGTCTCGTGGACGGGCTTCGGATCGACCACCCGGACGGGCTGGCGGACCCGCAGGGCTACCTGGAACGGCTGGCCGAGGCCACCGGCGACGCGTGGGTCGTCGTGGAGAAGATCCTCGCCCCGGACGAGGAGCTCCCGGAGGACTGGGCGACCGCCGGCACCACCGGCTACGAGGCGCTCTGGCGGATCGGCGCCACCTTCGTCGACCCGGCCGGTTCCGCCGAGCTCGGAGCCGTGATGCACCGGCTCACGGGCGACACCACGGACCAGCTGCCGGCCCTCGTCGAGGAGGCGAAGCGGGAGATCCTCGGCGGGTCGCTGTACGCCGAGGTGCACCGGCTGACGGACCTCGCCGCCGAGATCTGCCGCGAGGACCCGCTGCTGCGTGACCACACCTGGCGCTCGTTGCGGGACTGCCTGGTGGAGCTGCTGGTCGCCGCGGACCGGTACCGCTACTACGTCCGGCCCGGCCACCCGGTGCACCCCGAGGTGCTCGTGGCGATGGAGCGCTGCGTGGAGCGCGCGAGGCGGCGCCTGGCCGAGGACCGCGGCGAGACGCTGGACGTGCTCGCCCTGCTGCTCGCCGGGCGCGAGGCCGGCTCCGCCGGACGGACCCGGGAGGCGCGGCGGGACGAGCTGGTCGTCCGCTTCCAGCAGGTGTGCGGGGCGGTGACCGCCAAGGGAGTGGAGGACACCGCGTTCTACCGGTGGACACACCTGATCAGCCTGTGCGAGGTCGGCGGCGCACCCGAGGCGTTCGCCCTGAGCCCGTCCGGGCTGCACGCCTGGGCGGCCCGGGCGCAGCAGCACGCGCCGGTGGCGATGACCGGGCTGTCCACGCACGACACCAAGCGCAGCGGGGACGTCCGAGCCCGCCTCGGCGTGCTGTCCGAGGTCGCGACCGAGTGGTCCGAGCTCGTCGAGACCCTGCGTGCCGCCACGGCGGAGGTCCGGCCGTCCTTGCTCGAGGGGCGTACCGAGAACCTCTGGTGGCAGACCCTCGCCGGCACCTGGACCGAGGACGGCCCGATCGGCGTCGACCGGTTGCGCGGGTACCTGACCAAGGCCATGCGGGAGGCCAAGTCCATCACCACGTGGACCGCCGTGGACGAGCCATACGAGCAGGCGGTGCAGGACTTCGCCACGGCCACGCTGGAGGAGCCGAGGGTGGCCGACGCCGTCGCGGCGGCCTTCGACGGCTGGGTCCGCCGTACCGCCCCGGGGGTACGCGCCGCCGTGCTCGGCACCATCCTCGTCCAGCTCACCGTGCCCGGGGTGGCCGACGTCTACCAGGGCACCGAGACGACGTCGGTCGCGCTCGTCGACCCGGACAACCGGCGCCCGGTGGACACGGTCGCGCTGGACGACATGCTCACGCGACTGGACGCCGGGGAGTCCGCCCGCACGCTCGGCGAGGAGAAGCTCCTGGTCGTCTCCCGGACGCTGCGGACCCGCCGCGACCGCCCGGAGGCCTTCACCGGGACGTCCGCGGGGCACCTGCCCCTGCCCAGCTCGTCCGACCACGCGCTCGCCTTCGCCCGGACGGTCGACGACGAACCCCGCGTGGTGACCGTGGCGACCCGGCTGGCGCTCGCCCTGGACCGCCTCGGTGGATGGGGCGGGCACAGCGTGGTGCTGCCACCCGGACGGTGGACCGACGTCCTCACCGGCCGGACGATCGCGGGGGGACCCACCGGTCTGGCCGGGCTGCTGGACGAGCTGCCGGTGGCGCTCCTGGTGGCCGAGGAGGGGTGACGCGTGTCCCCGACACCTCCCGCGACGCCCCCCGTTCCCCACGAGCCGTGGCCCGGCGTCGGGCCGGCGCAGCGCCCCCGGGTCTGGGCGCCGGCCGCGAGCCGGGTCGAGATCGTCCTGCCGTCGGGTGCGGGCCCCGACGACGCCGCACCGATGACGCGCGGCGCGGACGGCTGGTGGACCGCGCCGCGTGCGCTGCCGGACGGGACCGACTACGCCTTCCGCGTCGACGGCGCAGACCCGCGTCCCGACCCGCGCAGCCCGTGGCAGCCGGACGGGGTGCACGGTCCCAGCCGCACCTTCGACACCTCCGCCCACCGCTGGACGGACGCCGACTGGCCCGGCCGGGACGTACGCGGCGCGGTGCTGTACGAGCTGCACGTCGGCACGTTCACCTCCACCGGGACGCTCGACGCCGCGATCGCGCGACTGGACCATCTGGTCGACCTCGGGATCGACATGGTCGAGCTGATGCCTGTCGCAGCCTTTCCCGGCACGCACGGCTGGGGCTACGACGGCGTCGCGCTGTACGCGGTCCACGAGCCGTACGGCGGTCCGGCGGCGCTGCAGCGCTTCGTCGACGCCGCCCACGCCCGGGGGCTGGCGGTGTGCCTGGACGTGGTCTACAACCACCTGGGTCCGTCGGGGAACTACCTGAGCGTGTTCGGTCCGTACTTCACCGACCGCCACCACACGCCCTGGGGCGAGGCGGTCGACCTGGACGGCCCGACGTCGGGCGAGGTGCGGCGCTTCGTCATCGACAACGCCCTGCGCTGGCTGCGCGACTTCCACCTGGACGCCTTGCGGCTGGACGCGGTGCACGCACTGCTGGACGACTCCCCGCGCCATCTGCTCGCCGAGCTGTCCGACGCCGTCGCGGAGCTCTCCCAGGAGGTGGGCCGGCCGCTCTCGTTGATCGCGGAGTCGGATCTGAACGACGTCGCGATGATCACTCCGACCTCCGACGGCGGGCTGGGCATGACCGCGCAGTGGGCCGACGACGTGCACCACGCGGTGCACGCCCTGCTCACCGGGGAGCGCCAGGGGTACTACGTGGACTTCGGCTCCGCCGAGGTGCTGGCCAAGGCCCTGACCGGCGGGTTCGTGCACACGGGAGGGTGGTCGACGTTCCGGGACCGTCCCTGGGGCGCCCCGGTCCCCCGGGGCACCGACGGCCACCGGTTCGTCACGTTCCTGTCCAATCACGACCAGGTGGGCAACCGGGCTCTCGGTGACCGTCCGTCGGCTCGGCTCGACCCGGGAACCCTGGCGATCGGCGCCGCACTGATCCTCACCTCGGCCTCCACGCCGATGGTCTTCATGGGCGAGGAGTGGGGTGCGAGCACGCCGTGGCTCTTCTTCACCGACCACGCCGAGCCGGAGCTGGTCGCCGCCATCCGCGAGGGCCGGACGGCGGAGTTCGCCGGGCACGGCTGGCGTGAGCTGTACGGCCGGGAGGTCGACGTGCCGGACCCGCAGGCACCGGAGACGGTCGAGGCCAGCCGCCTCGACTGGTCCGAGCCGGCCACGGGCGACCACGCCATGCTGCTCGACTGGTACCGCACGCTGATCGCCCTGCGCCGCACCGTCCCCGAGCTCGCTTCCGGGGACCTGGGCACCGTCCGGGTCGACCACGCCGCCGACGACTCCTGGCTGGTCGTCCACCGTGGCGACGTCCGCATAGCGGCCAACCTCTCCGACAGCCCCGCCCACGCCCCCCTCGACCTCCCCGACACACCCCCGGAGATCCTCGCCACCTGGCCCCCCACCCC
>CAYQFJ010000196.1:0-4956 GCA_964416715.1 uncultured Actinotalea sp.
CGGCGGACCGTGCCGTACGTGCGCGCCGAGCTGGAGAAGCGGCTCCGCGCCGCCGAGCGCGCGCTCTCGCTGCTCGGCAGGGTCAACCCGCTTGCGCTCGAGGAGTTCGCCGCGCTGGAGGAGCGGCACACCTTCCTCACCACCCAGCTCGCCGACCTGAAGAAGTCCCGCGCCGACCTGCTGCAGATCGTCCAGGAGATCGACGAGCGCGTGCAGGAGGTCTTCACCGCCGCGTACCACGACACCGCCGAGCAGTTCGAGCAGGTGTTCGCCCGGTTGTTCCCCGGCGGGGAGGGCCGGCTGGTGCTCACCGACCCGGGGGACTTGCTCACCACCGGGATCGACGTCGAGGCGCGGCCGGCGGGCAAGAAGGTCAAGCGGCTCTCGCTGCTGTCCGGCGGGGAGCGGTCGTTGACGGCGGTGGCCCTGCTGGTCGCGATCTTCAAGGCCAGGCCGAGCCCGTTCTACGTCATGGACGAGGTCGAGGCCGCCCTGGACGACGTCAACCTCGGCCGCCTGCTGGAGATCTTCACCGAGCTGCGCGACGACAGCCAGCTCATCGTGATCACGCACCAGAAGCGGACGATGGAGGTCGCCGACGCCCTGTACGGCGTCACCATGCGTGATGACGGGATCACCACCGTGATCGGTCAGCGCATCCGGGAGGACGCCGGGGTCTGAGCCGTGCCGGCTCTGAACGTGCGGAAGCATGGCCGCGCTGTGGAGATCGTGTGCCGAAGCGGCCGGTACCCGCGTTCGGCGCGCGCGACGTCTCAGTGGCCGCTGATACTGGCGGTATGGCTCCGATCGTCATGTGGATCGCGGTGGCGTTCGTCGTCGCCACCCTCGTCCTGCTCGGCGTGCTCGTGGCCGGTAGCCGCTCCGGGGGCGTCCGCGCCTTCCTGGCCGACCTCCGCACCGACCCGGACAAGGAAGACGACGGTGGGCCGGGGCTGCTCGCGGCCACGCGTCGGGACATGACCGAGGCCGCCGACGCCGAGTCGGGCTCGGTCGAGCAGCTCTTCGACATCGGCGAGCCGGAGCAGGTCGGCTACCTCGGGACGGGCGACCACCCCCGGCGGTGACGCCCCGGTGAGCCACCGGCCGCGGGCGGGCGCGGGCGCGGACGGCCGTCCCACCCTGAGACACTGGGCCGGTGAACGAGCTCAGCGACTTCCTCATCGTCGGCCTGCCGGCCCTGGCCGTGATCGTCCTCGGCTACGTCGGGGTACGCACGCGCCGGCGTCGTTCGGCTGCTCCGCCGTCGACCCGGCCCGGGCCGACCCCGACACCCGAGGCGGACCCGGCCGGCACGGTCACCGCCCCACCCGAGGCGCCGACGGCACCGGCACCGGTCGAGACCGCCGAGCCGACGACCGAGACCCCCGAGCCGGTGGCGGGCCGCCTGACGCGCCTGCGTTCCCGGCTCGCCCGGTCAGGCTCGCCGCTAGGGTCCCGGCTCCTCGCGGTGCTGTCCCGGGACCACCTGTCCGAGGACGACTGGGACGAGGTCGAGGAGACGCTCCTGCTCGCGGACGTCGGCGCCGGGCCGACCGGTGAGCTGATCGACGCGCTGCGGGAGCAGGTCCGCGTGCGGGGCGTCCGCGAGCCGGAACAGGTGCGCGACCTGCTGCGGTCCCAGCTCCTCGCGCTCGTCGACCCCGCCCTGGACCGGTCGCTCGACCTGGGCCCGAGGGGTGACGGCGAGGGGCCCGCCGTCGTGCTCGTTGTGGGGGTAAACGGCACGGGCAAGACGACCACGGTGGGCAAGCTCGCCCGGGTGCTGGTCGCCGAGGGCCGCACGGTCGTCCTCGGCGCCGCCGACACCTTCCGCGCGGCGGCCGCCGACCAGCTCCAGACCTGGGGGGCGCGGGTCGGGGTGCCCACCGTGCGCTCGGACCAGGACGGTGCCGACCCGGCCGCCGTGGCGTTCGACGCGGTGCGCCGCGCGACCGACGACGGCGCCGACGTCGTGCTCGTGGACACCGCCGGGCGGCTGCAGAACAAGGCCGGCCTGATGGACGAGCTCGGCAAGATCACCCGGGTGCTGTCCCGCTCCGGACCGATCCGCGAGGTGCTGCTGGTGCTGGACGCGACGACCGGGCAGAACGGGCTCAACCAGGCCCGGGTGTTCGGCGAGGTCGCCGGGGTGACCGGGATCGTGCTGACCAAGCTCGACGGGACCGCCAAGGGCGGCATCGTGGTCGCCGTGCAGCGCGAGCTCGGCGTGCCGGTCAAGCTCGTGGGCCTGGGCGAGGGCCCGGACGACCTCGCCCCGTTCGAGCCGGAGGCCTTCGTCGACGGCCTCCTGGAGGCCTGAAACACGGCGTTCACCTGACCGCGACTTCTGTCACCGGGCCGTAACGCGCGCCGCGTCGGGCCGAAACAGCAGCCGCGCACTGTAGTCCCCGGGTCGGCCGCGCGGCCGGCGGAGGGAGACGAGAGATCCATGGAATCGGGAGATGCCGCCTGGATGCTGATGTCAGCGTCCCTGGTGCTGCTGATGACGCCCGCGCTGGCGTTCTTCTACGGCGGGATGGTGCGCGGCAAGTCCGTGCTGAACATGATGATGATGAGCTTCACGGCGATGGGCGTCGTGACGGTCGTCTGGGTGCTGTGGGGCTACGCGATGGTGGCCGGGGACAACGTCGCCGGCGGGCTGCTCGGCTGGAACGGCGACTACCTGGGCCTGAGCGGCATCACCTCGGGCGAGGACCCGTTGACCGACCTGATCACGGTCGGTTTCCAGGTGACCTTCGCCATCATCACGGTCGCACTGATCAGCGGCGCGCTCGCGGAGCGCGTCAAGCTGGGCGCCTGGCTGCTGTTCGTCGCCGTGTGGGTGACGGTGGTGTACTTCCCGCTGGCGCACATGGTGTGGTTCGGCGGGATGCTGTTCGGTGACACCTGGTTCCTCGGGGACGTCCTGCCGGCACCGGTCGACTTCGCCGGTGGCACGGTGGTGCACATCAACGCCGGGGTCGCGGCGCTGGCGCTCGCGCTGGTGATCGGCAGGCGCAAGGGCTTCGGCAAGGAGCCGATGCGCCCGCACAACCTGCCGTTCGTGATGCTCGGTGCGGCCCTGCTCTGGTTCGGCTGGTTCGGCTTCAACGCGGGCTCCGCCTTCGGGGCGACCGAGACCGCAGCACTGGCCTGGCTCAACACCACCGTCGCGACGGCCGCGGCGCTCCTGGGCTGGCTCGCCACCGAGAAGCTCCGGGACGGCCACGCGACATCGCTGGGCGCGGCGTCGGGCATCGTGGCCGGCCTGGTCGCGATCACTCCGGCGGCGGCCTCGCTGGACGCGGTCGGGTCGATCGTCCTGGGCCTGGTCGCCGGGGTGCTCTGCGCGCTCGCCGTCGGGCTCAAGTACCGGTTCGGCTACGACGACTCGCTCGACGTCGTCGGCGTGCACCTGGTCGGCGGCCTCGTCGGCACGGTGGCCATCGGGTTCCTCGGCACCGACGGCGTGGGCCTGTTCCACGGCGGCGGCGCCGGTCAGCTCGCGACCCAGGTCGTCGTCGCGGTGTTCGCGATCGTGTTCTCCCTGGTGCTGTCCGGGGTGATCGCGCTGGTGGTGAGATCGACCGTGGGCTGGCGGGTCAGCCCCGAGGCGGAGATCAACAGCATCGACCTGGACGTGCACGGTGAGACCGCGTACGAGCACCTCGGTGCCGCGCGGGCCAAGACGGAGGTGAAGGCATGAAGCTCGTCACTGCGGTGATCCAGCCGCACCGGCTGGAGGACGTGAAGTCGGCACTGGAGTCCGCCGGGGTCCGGGGGATGACGGTCAGCGAGGCCAGCGGCTACGGCCGCCAGCGCGGCCACACCGAGGTCTACCGTGGCGCGGAGTACACGGTCGACCTGATCCCGAAGATCCGGGTGGAGGTGCTCGTGGAGGATGCCGATGCCGCGTCGGTGACCGACGTGATCGTCGGTGCCGCGCAGACCGGGAACATCGGCGACGGAAAGGTCTGGACGGTGCCGGTGGACGACGTGGCCCGGGTCCGGACCGGCGAGCACGGTGGTGCCGCGCTCTGACGGTCCCGCACCGGACCGGTCCGGCGCCCCGCCCGTCCTCGCCGGCCTGCGGGCTGCGCGGCTGAACCTGGCCGCCGGCACGATCGGGCCGGGGACCGACGGGCGGGCGCGCCGCCGTGCGCTGGCCGACCTCACCACCACCGCGCTGGCCCGGCTGTGGGACCACGCGACCGCTGGTCTCGGCAGCGGGGGAGGCATCGCGCTCGGCGCGGTGGGCAGCCTGGGCCGCGGGGACGGCGGGCCGCTCAGCGACCTGGACCTGCTGTTGGTGCACGACGGCCGGACGCACCCGCCGGAGGTCGTCACGCGGGTCGCGCGGCGCCTGTGGTACCCGGTGTGGGACGCCGGGCTCGACCTCGACCACGCGGTGCGGTCGCTGGCGGAGTGCCGCCGGGTCGCCACGGCGGACCTGCCGGCGGCGGTGGGGCTCATCGACATCAGGCCGGTCGCCGGTGACCGGTCGGTCGTGCTGCGTGCGCGCACGGCCGTCCTGGCGGACTGGCGCTCGGCGGCCCGACGACGGCTGCCGGAGCTGCTGACGAGCACGCGGGTCCGTGCGGAGCGGGCCGGGGAGCTGGCCTACCTGGTCGAGCCGGACCTCAAGGAGGCGCGCGGCGGCATCAGGGACGCCGGGCTGGTGGTGGCCCTGGCGGCGACCTGGTTGACCGACCGCCCGCACGGCGCCGTGGACGACGCCTACGACCACCTGCTCGACGTGCGCGACGCCGTCCACGTGGTGACCGGTCGGCCCTCCGCCCGTCTGCTGCGCACCGATCAGGACGAGGTCGCCGGGCTGCTCGGCGTCGACGGCCCGGACGAGCTGCTGGCCACGATCGCCGAGTCCGGCCGGATCCTGTCCGCCGCGCTGGACACGACCGTGCGGCAGGCCCGGCGGGTGCTGGACCGCTCGTCGCG
>CAYQFJ010000197.1:0-4930 GCA_964416715.1 uncultured Actinotalea sp.
TCCGCGGTGATCATGGAATTCAGCGGTGATCATGGAACTCGTCGTGAAGCCGCAGCTCAATGTGCGTGCGGCCACCGCGGATACGACGCCCCTTCAGCACGCTGTCCACAGGCCCTGGTGACGGTCGTGATGCCCACAACCTAGAGGTCCCCCGGAGCGTCGTCGGCGACATCGGGGCCAACCTCGCTGGATGATCACCGACTCCTTGCTGTCCAGCGGCCCGGTACGACGTAGAGATCTACTCCGCAGCGGCGTCTCCGAGGGAGAGCTCAAGATGCTCACCTCCGAAGGCCTGGTGGTGCCCGTCCTGCGAGGTGTGTACCTCCCGACGGCGATGGTCGACGACGTCGAGGCCCGTGCCGCCGCCGTCGCCCTGCTCCTCCCGGCCGGTGCGGCCGTGTGCCGCGAGACCGCTGCGTGGCTCCACGGCATCGACACCCGCCCGCCCGGGGCGCACCTCGACCCGCCCCGGCTGCAGGTCCTCGTGCCGGCGGGGAACGCACCCCTGCGCCGACCGGGTGTCGAGTCGTTCGCCGGCGCGCTACGCGCCGACGACGTCTGCACCGTCGCCGGGATTCCGGTCACCACGCCTGAGCGCACGGCGCTCGACGTGAGCCGCTGGTCCGCTCCGTTCGTCGGGCTCGCCGCCCTCGACGCGTTCGCGCACGCCGGTCTGATGAAGCCCGATGACCTCGTCCTACGCCTCGATGCGATACGGGGACACCGATTCGTTGCGCAGGCCCGGCGATTGGTCGAGCTGTGCGAGCCCGAGACGGAGTCCGCCGGTGAGTCGTGGCTCCGTCTGCGAGTCATCGACGCCGGGATGCCGCGCCCGCGGGTGCAGATTCCCGTCCTGGACGAGCAGGGCCGGGAGATCTACCGGCTGGACGCCGGCTTCGAGGAGCAGCGGGTGGGGATCGAGTACGACGGCGAGGAGTTCCACTTCCGCACGGTCGAGCAACGCCGCGCCGACGAGCGCCGTCGGAACGATCTCGCTGGCGCGTACGGCTGGACGGTGGTCGGCTTCGGCAGCGAGAACGTCCTCGCGGCCCGACCCGCGGCCGAGGTCGTGACCGCGGAGCTGATCGGCTGGACGCGACCGCTGCTGGGCCGCGCATGGTGAGGCGTGTCGACGAGTTGCATGATCACCGGCGGATTGCATGATCACCGCTGGATTGCATGATCACCGGCGGATTGCATGATCACCGCTGGATTGCATGATCACTGGGGGGTGGGGTTTACCTCTACTAGTGGGGGGGTTGTGGGGGTGGTGAGGGTTTGGAGGACCGCCGTTGTCACGGCTTGGGGGGAGACCTCGGCGACCGGGGTCAGGTTGCGGTCGTCGCCGGTGACCGCGGCGGTGATCAGCACCTCGTGGACGCGTAGCCGACTGCCGCGGCGGCTCTCCTCCAGGCGCAGCACGTCCACCAGCATGCGCTGGCCGGCACCCGCCGCGCAGATCGGCCCGGACCCGGCCATCGGCTCGCGGGACGCCGACCCGTTGAGCGTGATGTAGACCGGGTCGTCGCCGGTCAGCAGCCCGGCGGTGGCACGCAGGGCCAGGAAGTGGCCGGTCAGGTGGGACTCGACCAGCGCGCGCCAGGTGTCGGGGTCCAGCTCCGTCAGCGGCGGGACCAGCACCCACCCACCGATCGCCACGATCGCGGCGTCCGGACGCCAGCCCGGCTCGGCGAGGACCGCTGAGAGCTCGTCCGGTTGGGACCAGTCACGCACGACGACGACGCGTGCCGTCGTCGCCGAGGCGGGCGCCTCGGTCACCGCCCCGGGCAGGGGCCCGTCCATGGGGTTGCCTCCCGGACCGCGGGTCGGCACCACCACCCGGGCCCCGGCTCCGACCAGCGCATCGACGATCCGCGAACCCAGGAAGCCCCGGCCGCCGGGGACGACGACGACGCGGTCGGACAGAGGTGTCGAGCCATCCGTCGTGCCGGTCGCCTCGCTCCCTCGCCGGACAGGCTCCGTACCGGAGCGGTCGGGCGCCGCGGCACCCGTGTCGATCATGACCGGACCTCGTGGCCGGAGTGCTCGATCGTGCGCCGGGCGAGCACGTCCAGGGAGTCGACCAGGTGCGGGTCCCGCAGCAGGTCGGCGTCCTCCGCGATGACGGACAGCTCCGTGCAGCCCAGCACCACGGCGTCGGCCCCGCGGGCGGTCAGGCGTCGCAGGACGCCGTGCAGGGCCTCGACGTGGACCGGCCGGCCCGCCTTGACCTGGTCGTAGATGAGGCTCATGACGATCTCCTGGTCGGCGTCGTCCGGGACGACGCCGACCAGCCCGTGCCGGGCCAGGGCCTGCTGGTAGACCTCGGCGTGCACGGTGCCCGAGGTCGCCAGGACGCCGACCGCCCGCAGCTGCGGGAACCGGGACAGCGCCTCGGCGACCGTCTCCTCCACGATGCTCAGCACCGGGACCTGCACCGCCGCGATCACCTGGTCGGTGAAGTAGTGCGCCGTGTTGCACGGCACCACGAGGAACGAGACCCCGAACTCCTCCAGCCGCTGCGCGTCGGCGGCCATCACCGGCCCGGGATCCTCCGACGAGCGGCCCAGGATGTAGTCGGTCCGGTCCGGGATGGTCGCGTGGTTGAGCACGATCATGTCGAGGTGGTCCTGGTCCCGCTCGGCCTGCGTCAGCCGCACGACCTTGTCCAGGAAGTACGCGGTCGCCAGCGGGCCGACGCCCCCGATCACGCCCACCGGGAGGTCCGCACCGCCGACCGCACGGTCGGCCGCGGTCACCGCTGCCCCACCCCGGCACGGTCGACGTCGGCGCGGGCCGCGAGGGCGGCCGACGGCGGGTAGTGGCGGCGGTACTTGCGGAACTGGTTGAGCTGGGCCAGTGCGAGGTACAGCCACCGACGCGGGTCGCGCTCGGCGCGGTACCACAGCGGGTTGGTCGCCCGGCCCCGTCGCATCAGGCCACGGGTGCGCGCACGCAGCGTCCGGTCGGCGATGTAGCGCAGCAGCAGCGGCCGGGGCAGGACGGTGTACAGGTGCTCCTCGACCAGCTGCTCCGGCGCACCGTCCGGCAGCGGGTCGAGGCCCTGGAGGTACTCACGCACGTACGGCTCGGCGGTGTTACGACCGGCGGCCGTGATGTAGAAGTTGCTGCGTCCCAGCCGCGGGTTGAGCTCGAAGAAGACCGTGCGCCCGTCGCGCGGGTCGTACTTCAGGTCGAAGTTGGCGTACCCGGTCCAGCCCACGTGCTCCAGCAGCCGCCGTGCCTGCTCGACGACCGCCGCGTCTCCCTCGGTGATGATCCCCGCCGGGTTCCCCAGCGCGCCCGGAGTGTGCTCCTCTAGCAGCACCCGACCGAAGGCGGCGAACCGCACCTTGCCGGCACGGTCGCTGTAGCAGGTCAGGATCCGCATCCCGGAGTCGTCCCCGGGGATGCGGTCCTGGATGACGAAGTCCCCCTGGTAGCCCGCCGCACGCACCCGGTCGAGCAGCGCCCCGAGCTCCGCGGGGCCGTCGACCACGTCGACCTTCTTCTTCCCGGGGTAGTCCACCAGGTGGTACGCCGCCGTGTCGGCCGTCTTGGCTATTGCCGGGAAGCGCAGCCCCGAGGTGTCCGGGACCCCGCCCCCCGCGACGTCGTGCACCACGGTGGCCGGGTGGTCGACGCCGACCTGCGCGCACAGCTCGGCGAAGCGCACCTTGTCGGTGACCAGGTCGAGCTGCTCGGTCGTCGCGTACGGGATCGTGTAGAGGTCCTCCAGCTCGGACCGGTTCTCCACGATCGTGCGCACCAGCCAGTCGGCGCTGCCCAGCAGGAGCAGTCGCGCTCCCGGGTGCTGCTCGAGGTGCGCGGTGGCGATCCGGCGCAAGCGGGCGACCGCCGTCGGGCCGTCGTCGATCCGCGGCTCGACGACGTTGGTCAGGATGCTCGACCAGCGCACCAGCCCGGTGGCCACCGAGGAGACCACGATCGACCGCACC
Organism: uncultured Actinotalea sp.; assembly: GCA_964416715.1. Classification (GTDB taxonomy): domain Bacteria; phylum Actinomycetota; class Actinomycetes; order Actinomycetales; family Cellulomonadaceae; genus Actinotalea. Next base: position 3,960 of record CAYQFJ010000197.1, read on the forward strand.
CGGTACGCCTGGTGGAACGTCCGGGCGAGGCTGTACGCCCCGACGTCACCCCCCAGGACGACCGGTTGCAGTCCCGGCAGCTCCCGGGCGCCCCCGGTCACCGATCAGGCCTCGGACTCGGTGCGGTCGGCCGTCCACTCGGTGTGGAAGCTGCCCTCCCGGTCCGTCCGACGGTAGGTGTGCGCACCGAAGAAGTCCCGCTGCGCCTGGATCAGGTTGGCCGGCAGCCGTTCGGCGCGGACGGCGTCGTAGTACGCCAGGGACGAGGCGAACGCCGGGGTGGGGACACCGTTGAGCGCGGCGGCGGAAACCACGCGACGCCAGGCGGCCAGACCGTCCCCGACCGCCGCGGTGAAGTACTCGTCGGACAGCAGCAGGGGCAGGTCCGCATCGCGCTCGTACGCCTCGGTGATCCGGTTGAGGAACCGGGCGCGGATGATGCAGCCACCACGCCAGATGCGGGCCATCGCACCCCGGTCCACCCCCCAGCCGTACTCGGCCGACGCGGCGGCGATCTGGTCGAAGCCCTGGGAGTACGCGACGACCTTGGAGGCGTACAGGGCCCTGCGCACGTCCTCGACGAACGCCGCCCGGTCGGTGATCTCCCAGGTCCCCGCCTCGGCCGGCAGCCCGCGGGCCGCGTTGCGCTGGGGAACCGAGCCGGACAGCGCCCGCGCGAACGTCGCCTCGGCGATCCCGGTGATCGGCACCCCGAGGTCGAGCGCGTTCTGCACCGTCCAGCGCCCGGTGCCCTTCTGCTCGGCCTGGTCCAGCACGATGTCGACGAACGCCTCTCCGGTCGTGGCGTCCACGTGGGCGAGCACCTCGGCGGTGATCTCGATCAGGAAGGACTCCAGGTCCCCGGCGTTCCAGTCGGCGAAGATCTGCCCGATCTCGGCCGCGGACGCCCCGAGGCCCTGCCGCAGCAGGTCGTAGGCCTCCGCGATGAGCTGCATGTCCGCGTACTCGAT
>CAYQFJ010000198.1:0-2816 GCA_964416715.1 uncultured Actinotalea sp.
ATGGGACCCTGACCCTGCTCGCCGTAGCCCTTGTCCGCCGGGACCACCAGGAGCACCTGGCTGCCGAGCGTCTTGCCGACGAGACCCTCGTCCCACCCGGCGATGACGCGGCCCACGCCGATCTGCGACTGGAACGGCTCACCGCGTTCCCAGGAGGAGTCGAACGGCGTCCCGTCCCACAGCCAGCCGGAGTAGTGGAACAGCAGCGTCTGGCCGGACTCGACCGCGGCACCGTCGCCCTCGATCAGGGTCTGCGTGACGAGCTCGGTCGGCTCTTCGGCATCGTCGGGGATCTCGATGGACGGTGCGCCGTCGTCACCGAGCGTCACCACGGGGAGACCGTCCTGTGGTGTCACGGCGGCGCCCTCGGCGCGGGTGGGGACCAGTCCGGTGACCTCGATCACCTGGATGACGGACGACGTCGGCTCCACGGCCGGCGCGGTGTCGGTCGCCTCGGTGCCCTCGGTGGGCGGCGTGGCGAACAGGATTCGCGTACCGACCTTCTGGCCGGCAAGCGCCTCGTTGATCTGGGCGTAGATCCTCGGGTCGTCGATCGGGAGCGTCTGCCCGGTGCCCTGGTCCCAGGTGGACCCGAGCACGCTGCCGTCCTCACCGGAGACGACGACGTAGTCGATCAGGGCCGTCCGGCCGGACTCCAGGTCCTCGCCGGCACCCTCGACGTCGACCCTGGCGACGGGCGCACCGACGGTGAAGGGCTGGTCGAAGTCGAGCGTCGGCGCGGTGCCCAGGTCACCGGAGACGGTGACGGCCTCGAGCGCCTGGGCGTTCGCGTCGGCACCGTCCGGTGCCCCGGTGTCCTCCGGGGCCGGGTCGCCGCCGGAGCAGCCGGTGAGCAGTGCCGCGGACGCGATCAGGGCGATGAGCGTGGTGGCCGGTCGGCGCACGGTAGTCCTTCGGGAGTCGGGGGATCCGCACACGAGCGTACGGACCGTTCGGGAAGTCGGTGGATCCGCCAAGCGCGGACCGGCTGACTCTACGTGCCGTTCCTGGGAGTCGTCTGAGAGGGTCCGCTCCCCGGTCGGCATGAAGCCCTTCCGACTCACCGGTCGGCACGAAGCCCTTCCGACTCCCCGGTCGGCATGAAGCCCTTCCGAGCCGAGTACAACCGCCCCGCCGAGCAGGCCCGACGGCCGCTCAGAAAGGTGGATCTCCCGGCGCGGTCGTGGGCGCGCGGGTGCTCTTCGTCGATCGCGACGGACTGCTTGAGGTTTCGGAGCTCGGCGGCGCGGGTGGGTCGGTGGCGTTGGGCTCTTGCGGGCCGATGGGTAACGCGGGGTCGGTGCGGTAGGCACGGCCGGTGGGTGAGGTCCAGTCGAGGGTTCCGCCCGAGTGGTTGGTGGTGGCCCATCCGCCGTGGTGCTTGAGCCGGTGGTGGTGACGGCACAGGTGGGCGAGGTTGTCGGCGGTGGTCGTTCCGCCGTCCTCCCAGGCGGTCGTGTGGTCGATGTCGCACCCGGTGGCGCGTCGTCCGCAGCCGGGGAAGCGGCAGGTCTCGTCGCGCAGTCGCAGGTGCCGACGGAGGTCGGCCGGCACGGTGTAGTGGTCGCGCCCGACCGACAGGACGGTGCCCGTGTGGGGGTCGGTCAGGACCCGGGTGAACGACGGGGCGTCGGCGGCGAGCTCGCGGGCGGTGGCCGCGTCGATGGGCCCGTACCCGTCGAGGTGCCCCGGCTCGTCGCTGCGGCCCAGCAGGGTCAGCACCGGGACGGTGACGTGGATGGACGCCCGCACCCGGGGTGAGTACTGGCCGCCCGACCCGCTGCACTCGTTCGGTGCCGTGCTGTCGTGGTCCGCCTGGAGATCGCGTTCGACCGAGGTGCCTGGTTCGACCGCTTGCGGTGCTGACGTGTTCAGGGTGGCGCGGGTCGCGGGGTCCAGGACCAGATCGGTCAGGACGTCGGCGCGCCGCTGGCCCATGGTGCGCTGCTCGTCCGGTCCGGTGAGGGTGGCAGCTGCGTCGGTCAGGTGGTCGAACATCGCGAACGCCGCCGGAGCCGGCAGCAGCGCGGACAGCCACGCCATCCCGTCGTCGGCCGGGTCCAGTGCCACGCAGCGGTCGGCACGGGCCTTGCGGTGACGTTCGGCCAGGTCGACGGGGTGGTTGCGTTCGCGCCACCGTCGGGCCGCGGTGCGAAACCTCGCCACGTTGCGACCGGTTCCCAGCTCGACCAGGTGACTCTCGGCGTCGGCCCGGTCGCTCGCCTCCAGCCCGGCGGTGCTCTCGATGATGACGCCCGCGTGCCGTGCCGACAGGTCGCCGCGACCCATCGCGGCCAGCGTGCCGGGCAGCTGCTCGACGAGGACCTGGGCGGTGTCGACCAGGCCGGTCATCGACCGTTCGGACAGCCGCAACGCACAGGCCAGCTCGGCGACCATGGTGCGCCGCGGGATGTCGGCCGTCGAGGACACCTGGGCCTGGGTGGCGCGCTGGACGTCTTCCCCCAGGCGGCGAGCCTGGTCGATCAACACCGTGCGCCACGCGGTCATCGCGTGGATCGCCCGATCGGCGTCGACCACGGCCGCGACCAGCTCGTCGACCGTCTCCCATGCCGAGGCCGGCAACGTCCCGGCCCCTGAGTCCGCCGTCGCACCGGACGTCGCGGCCGACCCCGACGCGCCAGGGCGCGACCCGCGCGCGGGAACCAGGCCCGCGGAGTCGTCGGTCGAGGTCATGGACCCATCCAATACCCGACCACTGACATTTCTCAGGGCCGGGCTCGGCGGCGCTCGGTGTGCACGTCAGCGGGTCCGCTCGTCATCGAGCTGACGCTGGATTGCATGATCAACTTCAGGAA
>CAYQFJ010000198.1:2916-4899 GCA_964416715.1 uncultured Actinotalea sp.
GGGTTGGAAGCGGGAGGGGTCGCCGGCTCCTGCTCTTACGACCTCGGGGTAGCCGGCGGACCAGTCGACGACGGTGGTGGGCTCGGTGCCGCAGTCACCCGCGTCCAGGACGGCGTCGATGGCGTGGTCCAGCTCCTCCTTGATCGACCAGCCGTCGGTCATCGGCTCGGCGCGGTCCGGCAGCAGCAGGGTGCTGGACAGCAGCGGCTCGCCCAGCTCGCGCAGCAGCGCCTGGGCCACCGGGTGGTCCGGGATGCGCACCCCGACGGTCCGCTTCTTCGGGTGGGCCAGCCGCTTCGGGACCTCGCGGGTGGCCGGAAGGATGAACGTGTACGGCCCTGGCGTGCAGGCCTTGATGGCGCGGAACGCCGCGTTGTCGAGGTGGACGAGCTGACCGAGCTGGGCGAAGTCGGCGCACACCAGGGTGAAGTGGTGCTTGTCGTCCAGCTGCCGGATGCGCCGGATCCGGTCGGTGCCCTCGGTGTTCCCGATCCGGGCGCCCAGCGCGTAGCAGGAGTCCGTGGGATAGGCGATCAGCGCGTCGTCGCGCAGCATCGCGACGACCCGCGCGATCGACCGCGGCTGCGGGTCGATCGGGTGGACGTCGAAGTACGTCGCCATCCAGCGAGACTAGCCCGGGACCGCCTTCGCCAGGAGGGCGACCAGGAACTCGGCGTCAGCCGTGAGCGGCCGCAGGTCCCAGGAGGCGAGCGGGAGGTCCAACCGCAGACCCGCGGTCTCGACGTCGGCGAAGAACTCGTCGAACGAGTACCCGCGTCCCGCGCCGAACCCGACGACGATCCGGCCCGACGCCGTGGTGTGCCTGGCCATCGCGCGCAGCACGTCCACCGCGGTCCCGGGTGCGAGGAAGGGCATCACGTTCCCGCCGCAGACGACGGCGTCGAACGGGTCGCCCAGGCTGGCCCGGTCGACGCCGGTCAGATCGGTCGGGGTCTGCCCCGGCCCCGCCTCCTGCGCGGCCCGGCTCAGACCGGGCAGGTCCAGCTCGGCGAGGTCGCCGACCAGCCACTGGCCGCCGGGATGGTCCGTCCGCGCCGCCTCGATGAGCACCGGGTCGATGTCCACCCCGACGACGGTGTGCCCGCGGTCGAACAGCCCCGCGCCGATCCGCCCGGACCCGCACCCGGCGTCGAGGACCCGGGCACCCCGCGGGAGCATGGCATCGACGAGCCGTGCCTCACCGTCGAGGTCCTTCCCCTCGGCGGCCATGGACCGGAACCGCTCCACGAACCAGTGCGAGTGCGACGGGTTCTCGCGGACCTTGGCCTCCCAGCGGGTGAGTCGTCCCATGGGGCGACCGTAGTCCTCCCGACCGGCTCCGAGCACCCGCCGGCTCCCCGGTCAGCCCCTCGGTCAGCTTCGCTGTGAGACCGGAACGATCAGGGCGTCGGTACCGGCGTCGGTGTGGCCGTCAGGGTCAGCCCGGCGTCGTCCCCCTCGGCCCGGTCGACGGTCACCGTCGTGGCGTCGGTGACCGTGCCGTCCAGCAGCAGACGGGCCAGGTTGTCCCCGATCTGGCGCTGGATCAGCCTGCGCAGCGGGCGCGCGCCGTAGGCCGGGTCGTAGCCCTCGATCGCCAGCCACTCCCGCGCCGCGGGTGTCACGTCGAGCGTGATCCGGCGCTCGGTGAGCCGCTCGGCCAGCTGGGCGATCTGCAGGTCGACGATCTCGCCGAGCTCGGCGAGGGTGAGCGCGTCGAACAGCACGACGTCGTCCAGCCGGTTGAGGAACTCCGGCTTGAACGCCTCGCGCACCGCCGCCATGACCGCGTCCCGCTTGGCGCCCTCGTCCAGCAACGGGTCCACCAGGAACTGCGAGCCCAGGTTCGAGGTGAGCACCACGATCGTGTTGCGGAAGTCGACCGTCCGGCCCTGGCCGTCGGTGAGCCGGCCGTCGTCCAGGACCTGCAGCAGCACGTTGAAGACGTCCGGATGCGCCTTCTCGACCTCGTCCAGCAGCACC